>JAFVYC010000012.1 GCA_017500855.1 Clostridia bacterium
AACAAATTGCAACAAAATTCTTGCATTTTGGCACAATTTGCCTAAAAAGTATTGACACATCAAAAAGAAAGTTGTATTATATTATAGTTAAAAGGGAAACTGTTTTCCCAAATTCCACCACATATTGTATATTATGTGGTATAACAAAGGGGGTGTGGTTCATGAACATGTACGTTATTTTTGCAACGTTTTTGGTTTGCTCGGCAATTGTTTTGCTGTGCCTGGACCACCTCAAAATGCGTGTTGCCCGCAACTTGTTTGTTGTGCTTACGCTTGTGATGATTTTGTACATTCCCATTGCAATTTGGGGAAGTGACATTGTGTACTTCTGCGTTCAGCACCAAGGCAGTAGTTTTGTAGACACAGTGGTAGCTTTCACAAACAAAGCCATTAGCGTTTCCAACATGGCATTTGCTTCGGTAACTTTGCTACTTTCCGTGCTGGCGCTGGTTGGCTCGGTGGCGTGCATTATCGTTGTTGTGCAAACGGCAAAGGCAATTTGCAAGTTTGTGCAAAAGTTGCAACAAAAGCCACAGCAAAAACCCCAACACCCACAAAAGAAGACTTACGAACCAAAGTTGGTTCACTCCACCATACAATACAAACGCATCCTGTACTTGCGCTTGTGTAGGTTGAATAGCTAGAATTTGCAACTGCATGTTCTTTGGCACGTCTAACACAACGGATTTTCCATTGTGCAATTTTTGTTGCGCATTTTGCCGTTGTGTGCCTTTTTGCAACGGTTTTTTGCCGATTGCATGGGTTTTTGTGCCTTGGGACGTGCTTTTTTTAACCTCACAACCGCAGTTGGCACGGCTTGCCAACAAAAAAAAGATATAGGAGAAAAGAAAAATGAAACAAACAAAAAAAGGCTTTACGCTTGTTGAATTGCTTGTTGTAATTGCAATTTTGGCAATCCTTGCAACAGTTTCCGTTGTAGGCTACACAGCATTCATCCAAAAGGCAAATCAATCTAACGACAGAACACTTGTTGCACAACTCAACAAACTTATCATGCGTGTAGATGGCGAAAAGTACGGCAACTTCCACGAAGTAGTTGAAACTTTGCAAGAAAACGGTATTGACGTTACAAAGCTCAATGCAACAGCAAAGGACTACGAAATTCTTTGGGACATGGATGCTCAAGAATTCTTCTACACAGCAGACCAAGTTCGCAACGGCTTGAACATCTGGATCGTTTCCGAAACACTCGACACATCCCACTCCACCTACTACGTTGGCGATGCAACAACAATTGAAACAACTCTTGGTTTCGACGCTGGCACAAGCGCAGTAAACGTTGTGTTCAAGGGTACTGACGAAGTTATCATCCGCACAAACGGTGGTAACCTCACAGTAGAAAGTGGTAACGTAACACACTACGGCGTTGCCAATCTTCTCACCGTAGCAGACAGTGCAACTTATGTTGAAAAGGGAACATGTGCTGCTGATCAGGATGACTACACAAACGCAGGGGATGCTAATAGTGAATATGTTTATGTAATTCACGCAGAAGACCTTAGAGAAAAACTTGCAGATAGCACAGTTCAAAAAATTGCACTTGCTTGCAACATCGGTATTGAATCTGAGCTTGCTCCTAATGCTAGCAGTAACTTTGACTTCAAAGTTAATCGTGCTGTAGAAATCAATCTTAATGGTTATAATATCACTTCCACACATACAACCAATGAATATTCGTTTACTACAGCTTACAACAATGGTGTATTCCTTGTAGAAGCAAATGGAGTTCTTACTCTTACAGGTGCGGGAGAAATCACACTTCGTCAAAATGGTAACATGGAATGGAGTGCACTGTCTGCAGTTATTGCTACAAGAGGCGACGTTGTAGTTGATGGAGCTGTGAGAATTGCACACCTTGGTGGAACATCTATGTCCTATGGTATTGATATGTGGGCATGGGGTGCAGATGTTGTTGATGTAACCATCAACGCAGGTACTGTACACAGCGTAGATTATCGTGCTATTAGACTTTATCACTCTGGTGGTAACTATAGTTTCAATTTGACAGTAAACGGTGGTGTTGTATCTTCTGCTAACAACTCTGCACTTATGCTTCACGGCGAAACAAATAGTTACACTCTTAATCTTAATGGTGGATTCATTATGTCTAATGGCTACACATCAAGTGGCACAGAACGTCTTCCAGTTGCAAAAATGACCGGCACTGAAGTTTTGACTTACAACATCACAAACGGTCAACTTATTCAAAACGGTGTAGACGTTACAGCTCAATACAAATAAGCAATAATATCTAACCTTACACAAACAAAACTAGGCGAACAATTTGTTCGCCTTTTTTTGCGCCCCAAGAAGCAATTGCACCACCATTTTTGCACCACGGGTGGGCAATTTTGGGCAAAACAAAAAGCCCCATGCTTGCGCAAGGGGCTTTTGCTGGTTGGTTTGCTAGTTGTTGATGATGTCCTTTACCTTCATCAATCGCACGGTTGCCGAACGTTCGCTTTCGTCCAACTTCATTTTGATGTAGCGGATGGTTTCCGTCAGTTGTGGAATCATGATGTTTTCCAACGCATTGACACGGCGCTTGTTGCGCTCGATTTCGTCGGCAAGCATGTTGCAAGTTTTTTCCACCTCTGCCAAGCGAATGAGTTTGGCAAGAACGGAGTTCAAACCACGCACGGAGTCGTCCAAACGGCTGGTGACGGACAAAAAACTGTAGGGGTACAGTTGGGTGGACGTGTCGGAAATTTCAATTTGCGGAACGTCGATGCCCATCACTTTGCGCTTGGAGCATTGCAAAGTTACCGAGCGAGATGGCATGCAAATGGCTTCGTCCACAATGCGACTGTCGGCTTGTGTTCGAGCCTGGGCAAAACTGCCCATTGCGTTGGCAAGGTCTTGTTCCACTTCCTCACGCAAACGTTTGTTTTGTTGCGCAATGGAAATGAAGCGACGCACCATTTCGTCGGTTTTGTCTTTTAGCAATTTGTGACCACGTGTGGCTGTTTTTAGCCTGCTTTGCAGGCGTTTCATTTCCATACGGGTGGGGTTGACGTTGAGTCGTGCCATTGTTTGTTACTCCAGATTTGTTGGTTTGTAGTACTTGTTGAGCATTTCGTCGGAAATGCGCTTGAGTTCGCTTCGTGGCAAAATGCCAAGCAATTCCCAGCCCAGTTCCAGCGTTTGTTCGATTGTGCGATTGGTGGAAAAGCCTTGGGCAATGTAGCGTTTTTCAAACTCCACAGCAAACTTTGCGTACAGTTTGTCCACGTCGGAAAGTGCCGATTCGCCCAAGATTGCCGAAAGTTCCTTGGCTTCCTTGCCTTGCGCATACGCCGAGAAAAGTTGGTTCATTGTGTTGGCGTGGTCTTCCCTTGTTTTGCCCTTGCCAATGCCCTTGTCCTTCAAGCGGGACAAACTTGGCAAAACGTCGATTGGTGGGTTGAAACCACGTTTGTACAAATCTCTGGACAAAATGATTTGCCCTTCCGTGATGTAGCCCGTGAGGTCGGGAATTGGGTGGGTTTTGTCGTCCTCCGGCATGGTGAGGATGGGGATTTGCGTGATACTGCCCGTGCTACCACGAATACGGCCGGCACGTTCGTAGAGGGAAGCAAAGTCGGTGTACATGTAGCCCGGGTAGCCACGGCGACCGGGCACTTCCTTGCGTGCTGCGGAAGTTTCCCGAAGCGCTTCGGCATAGTTGGTGATATCCGTCAAAATTACCAACACTTGCATGCCCTTTTCGAAGGCAAGGTACTCCGCACAGGTCAACGCCATGCGTGGCGTTGCAATACGTTCAATTGCAGGGTCGTTGGCAAGGTTCATGAACATTACCGTGCGTTCGATTGCGCCTGTTTTGTTGAAGTCCTTGATGAAGAAATCTGCTTCTTCGTAGGTTATGCCCATTGCGCCAAACACAACGGCAAACTTTTCGTCGTCCTTCAAGGTTCTTGCTTGGCGGGCAATTTGCGCTGCAAGTTGTGCGTGGGGCAAACCGCTTGCCGAAAAAACAGGCAATTTTTGACCACGTACCAAGGTGTTTAGCCCGTCGATGGCGGAAACACCCGTTTGAATGAATTCGTTGGGGTAGTCACGTGCGTAGGGGTTGATTGGGCTACCGTTGATGTCCAACCGCATTTCGGCAATGATTGGCGCACCACCGTCGATTGGCTCGCCCATGCCGTTGAAAACACGGCCAAGCATGTCTTCCGAAACGCCAAGTTGCAAACTTCTGCCCAAAAAACGTGCCGTAGAGGTGGAAATTTTGAGGCCTTGGGTGCCTTCGAACAGTTGCACAAGCGCCCTGTCGCCGTTGATTTCCAACACTTTGCCCTTGCGCACTTCGCCATTTTGTTGCTTGATTTCCACAAGTTCATCGTAGCTTACGCCGGACACTTGGTCCACCAGCATCAGTGGCCCAACAACTTCTCTGATAGTTTTGTATTCCTTAAACATTTGCATCTCCTTTACTTACGAGAGCGTTGATTTCTTTCTTGATGTTGCGAGCAATTTCGTCCAACCTTTCCATGTGGGATTCTTCCACGTACTTTGCACGGCCAATTTGTTCACGCACGGGCAAAGCAAGGATGTCCGTCAGTTCAACGTCGTGCTTCAATGCATCTTGCGCCGAATGGTAGAAACCAAGAATAAGTTTCATCATTTTGTACTGCTTTTCCAACGAAGTGTAGGTGTCTACTTCGTGGAAGGCGTTTTGGTGCAAGTAGTCTTCTCTAATGGATTTTGCCGTTTCCATTGTGAGGCGGTCTTTCGAGCCAAGCGCATCCATACCAACCAAGCGCACAATTTCGTTGAGTTGGTTTTCTTCCTGCAAAATGAACATCAATTCCGCCTTCAAAACGTTGAAATCTTCGGCAATGTTGGTTGCATACCAATCTTCCAACTTGTCGTCGTACAAACTGTAGCTTTGAAGCCAATCAATTGCAGGGAAATGGCGTTTGTACGCCAAACTTGCCGACAAGCCCCAAAAAACCTTGACAATGCGAAGCGTTGCTTGCGCAACCGGTTCGGACAAGTCGCCACCTGCAGGGGAAACTGCGCCAATGGCGGAAATTGCGCCTTGTTTTGCATTGCTACCAAGCACGTTGACAATGCCTGCACGTTCGTAGAATTCCGCAAGACGGGAGGAAAGATACGCAGGGTAGCCTTCTTCGCCGGGCATTTCTTCCAAACGGCCACTCATTTCACGCAGGGCTTCTGCCCAACGGGAAGTGCTGTCCGCCATGATGGCAACCGTGTAGCCCATGTCCCTGAAGTACTCGGCAATGGTGATGCCTGTGTAGATGCTTGCTTCACGTGCGGCAACGGGCATGTCGCTTGTGTTGGCAATAAGCACCGTGCGCTTCATCAACGGTTGACCTGTTTTTGGGTCGGTCAAGTGTGGGAATTCTTGCAAAACGTCCGTCATTTCATTGCCACGTTCGCCACAGCCAACGTACACAACGATGTCGGCATCTGCCCACTTTGCAAGTTGGTGCTGAACAACGGTTTTGCCACTTCCGAACGGGCCGGGAACGGCAGCCACACCACCCTTGGCAATGGGGAACAAAGTGTCGATGACACGTTGACCTGTTACCATTGGCAAATCGGGCGAAACCTTGTTTTTGTAGGGACGTCCCTTGCGAACAGGCCATTTTTGCATCATTGTGAGCGACCTGCCACCAACCTTGGCAATTTGTTGCGTAACGTTGTAGTCGCCTTCCACGGCAATTTCGGAAACGCTTCCTTCCACGCCAAACGGCACAAGAATTTTGTGCTGTACAACGGAAGTTTCCTGCACGGTGCCAAGCACGTCGCCTGCAACAACCCTGTCGCCAACGCAAACCGTAGGCACGAAATGCCACAACTTTTCCCTGCTCAAGGAAGGTACTTCAATACCCCTGCCAATGCGATTGCCGGAAACTTGCACAAGCATGTTGAGTGGGCGTTGAATGCCGTCGAAAATGCCTTCGATAAGCCCCGGGCCAAGTTCCACCGACAAGGGTGCGCCGGTTGACAAAACTTCGTCGCCAACGGTCAAGCCACTTGTTTCCTCGTAGACTTGAATGCTTGCCTTGTCGTTTCTAAGTTCAATTACTTCTCCGATAAGCTTTTTGCTACCAACCTTGACAACGTCGTACATTTCCACGTCTGCCAAGTTTTCGGCAACAATCAACGGTCCGCTTACCTTTACTATTTTACCTGCCATGTTTCTACACAGCCTCCTGTTTGAAGGACAAAAGAATTTTTTGCCCGTTATTTGTTGAAAATGATGTCCACACCAATGGCTTTTTCCACGTCCGCCTTGATGCCTTGCATGCCAAAACCGTTGCTTTGCGCTGTGGTTGGAATGGGCACGACGGCAGGGAACGCCCTTGTTTTGGCTTTGGCAAGCGTTTCGGGAATTTGCACTGCCAAAGTTTCGGCAATAAGCACAACTGCGTACTGCCCTTGGGAAAGTTTTTTGACAAGATCTTGCGCTTGCTCGGCTGTTGTGGCGTCGAAAACTTCCACACCAACGGACTTGAATGCAAGCACACTGTCCTTGTCGCCAATAACTGCAATTTTGTTTACCATTGCTTCAAAACGTCCTTTACTTGTTCTTTGTCCACACCGTTTTTGATGCAAACAAGTGTGTAGCGAAGTTTGTCAATTTCCTCCAACTTGCGGAAGAAGTAGTCCACCAACACATGCACGGAAAGCATGTTGATGTTTTGCGTGATGATGTTGTAGCGATGTTTGTGTTGCGCCTTTTCGGCACGTTGCAAGGTGCTGTCGGCTTTGCACAGGTTGAAAAACTCCAAGTACTGTTCTTCCAACACCACTCGATTGCCCTCCCAAAGTTCCGGCAACACGCCGTTGGAAGCAGGCACGCCATCCCACAGGCTTGCAAGTTTTGCCTTGCCAATGCTACCGCCCTCCACAACAAGTTGTTCAAACTGTTCTTTGGAAAAACCTGCCTTGTGTGTGCGGAAAACAAGCATCAAATTGAGCGTGTCCACGTGCCAAACAAACAAATCCTTGACAAGTGGCAAGGTGCAACGGTTGGCAAAATGGCGCATGTCCTTGAACATTGCCACGTCCAAAATGGTGTCCACCACTTGCGGAGTGCGATTGCCCTCGGCAAACTGTTTGTCAACTTGGTGGCAGGCTTCCGCCATGATTTTGGAAAACATGGAGTAGTCGTCCTTGACAATGCATTCCTGCATTTGTTGCACGTTGAAGGTGGCGTTGGCAAAGCAACTTGCCGTGCCATCCACACGCATGTACTTGCTTTTCATCAGCAGTTTTGCATTGACGTAGTCGTAGGGGCACAAGAAGTACCTTGTGCAATTGCTGTCGAATGACATTTCCTTGAACAAGCCCATCAAACAATCCAACTCGGCACGAAAAACGTCTTCGTAGTTGTTGGGATTTTTGACGACAATGCCGTTGCCGTAGCCGTTCTCGTGCAAAATTTTGAGCGCTTCGGCAAGGGTGAAACAGTCGGCAATGCGACTGAACTTGTCCGCCCCGAACAGTTTGGTAGACATGCTTGACAACACGCCGTTTGCGTAGTATTGATTCAAACTCATGTTAGTCTCCAAACAAAATTTTTGCAACTTCCCCTTCCGTTTGTTCACGCACGTAGGATGCAACGGTTGCCAAAGTCAAATCCTTTTGGTAGCCAACGCCTTGTAGCACAATGCCACCACGTGCATCGATGTGTGTGTGGGAAAGTTTGAGGTTTTTGCCAAAACCGTCCAAAAACGCTTGTGTGACAAGGCTACTATCCGCCTTGATAATTTGCACAGTTTCGCCATCTTCGGCAAAGTTTTGCAACAGTTTGCCAATGAACGCCAACTTTTTGTCGTTGGGCAAAGCAACAAGCGCATCCATTGCCTTGTTGTAGCAATCGGCAAGCAATTGTTGTTTTTGCGCCAGTTTGTACTTGCCTGCATCCAATTTTGCAGTTGCCAAGTAGTTGCGACTGCGTTCTTCGAACACGCCGTCTAGCCTTTCTTGAAGGCGTTGTTGCTGTTCGGCAACAAATTCTTGTGCGTTTTGGGCAATTTCCTGCGCTTCTTTTTGGGCGTCAGCAAGGATGGCTTTGCATTTTTCGTCGGAATCGGAAAGTATTTTTGCAATGATATTTTCTTTTCCGTTCATGATAGCCTCTCTCTATGCCAGTGCGCCAATCAAAATGATGGAAACAACCAAGCCAAGCAATGCGTAGAATTCCACCATTGCAGGGAACAACAAGGATTTTGTGCCGATTTCTTCTTTTTTGCCAAGAGCCAAAATTGTTGTTGCAGCGGCGTTACCTTGCAAAATTGCCGAAACCGTACCGCCAATTGTCATTGGCAACGTAGCGTACAAAACGTTCAATCCTGCAACTACTTCCATGCCGGCAACCAAACTGCTTGCGCCCATAACTGCAATGATGAAACCGTAGATACCTTGTGTTGCGGGAAGCAATGCAATGGGCATTACTTTGCTGAATTTGTTGGGGTCTTCGGACAAAACGCCCATAGCAGCGTTTGTTGTTGCACGCAAGCCCAAACCGGAGCCGATACCGCAAGAGATAACACAAAGTGCCAATCCGATGATGCCAATAGAAATACCTGTCATTTTATTTTCCTCCGAAAATTATTATTTTTGATTTTATTTTGTGCGACCGTGTCGCAAAAGTCTGTTTTGTGTGGCAAGTTGCTATTCCTTCAACAGCGTGTACTTGGTTGTTGTGCCAAAGGGGGCAAACAACGTTCCATCGCCCGTGTAGAACCTGCCAAAGAATTCCACGTATGCCAAACGTCCGTTGTGGATGTACACGCTCATCAATCCCATCAAAAGGTTGAATGCGTGCCCGAAAATAAGCACCGGAACTGCGCCAATTGGCCCAGTCATGCCGGCAATGTCGTTCATTACCGAACCCATCAAAGCCGAACTCAACATCAAACCGAAAATACGGATGTAGCTCATCACGTCCGAGAAGTAGTTGATGATGCCGTAGGCACTGCCAAAAGTGCTTTTGATTTTTGCAAAGAAGCCCTTTTGCCCAAGCCCTGCAAACACAAGCGCAACGGCAAGCGCACCAAGGCAAACGTACAAGCCAACGTCGGTGGCAAGTTTGGGCAAGCGAATTACGTCGTAGGGTGGGTAGGCAGCCATGTCTAGCGCCATGTTCCAAAGCGCAACCATCAAGGATGCAAGCACCACCGTCCAGGGGAAGTCAACAAGCCAAGCGCCAAGTTTGTCGTTGTGCTTGTAGCGATGCATCATTTTGCAAACGATACCGCCAATAATGTGGATGATGCCAACGTACAAACTGATGATAATAAGCACCATTGGGTACTTGGACGGATCGGGAATTACCGGTGGAATGATTGTGTAGCAGAAGAAGGAGCCAAACAAAAATCCGACGGCAATTGCGCTCAACCCGCAAAAACCAAACACTTGCAAAAGGCTTTTCATGCCGGTGCGTTGCTTGATGAACAGCGTTGCAAACAAACCAACCAACAAAAGCACCAATCCGTAGCCGATGTCGGCAACCATAAGCCCAAAAATGATGAAGTAGAAAATGGACATTGGTGGGTTGGGGTCGATGTCTTGGTAGGATGGCGGAGTGTACATGTTGGTGACAAATTGGAAGGGTTCCACCACCTTGTTGCTTTGCACCAAAGTGGGCGCCCAATCGTCCTTGCCAACGTCCTTGACGTCCACAACGATGCTACCTTCCAAGTGTTTCAAAGCGGAAAACACCTTTTCTTGCCTTTCCTCGGGGAAGTAGCCTTCCAACACGAATGCGTTGCCCGTCAGTTGCAAACTGCTTTCCGCCTGCAACTTGCTACGTTGCAAACCAAGGTAGTCGACGTACACTTTGAGGTCGCCAATGTGCTCTGCCAATTGCGCAATGGTTTGCGTGTTTTGCTCAATTTGCTCCTTAGTGGCGCAAATTCTGCTGTTCAAGTCGGCAAGCACAACTGCGGGAAGTTTGTCGCAAACAAAGTTGCTTTTGACAAGTCCAAGTGGCATTGCTTCGGCAAAAAATTCGCTTTGGCTCTTGTGCGCAACAACAACCACAACGGCTGTTGACCGACTACTGTCCACCACTTGCACTTCCACCATGCCCATTTGTTCGGCAAGGCGCAAAATGTTGTTCAAATTGTTGGACTGAGCCAAGCAAAGTTGCACGATTGTTTGCTCGGTGTTGGCGTACCAACCCGTTTTGTGTGGAAGATTTTCGTACAAAACGTGCTTGTCCACCTCCGCCTGCAGTTGCGTCAAACTTGCGGAAAGTTGCGTGTTTTGCTCTCGAAGCGTTTTTAGCCGTTGCAAAACACCTTCCAACTCGTCCACCTTTTTGCCAAAACCAAGGAAGTAGTCGAAGGTCAGTTCCGTGCGTGGGCGAGCCATGCTGTTTTTGGGCAGTTCCACCACTTGGGAAAGGTCGTGCTTTTTGACAATTGCGTTGTGCTTGGTTGCCGTGGAGGAAATGTAGGCAATTGCCTCCTCCACCAACGCCACTTTGTGAAGCACGTCTTCCTGCAAATCGGAATTGTCCAAACTGGTGCAGGCATCTATTTGCGCTGTTTTTCGCAAATGCACGGCATTGCTACGAATGAGCGCATCAAATATTTTCTCTCGGTCGGCATCTAGCGCCACGAGAGTTAGTTGTTTCATCGTTGCTATTGCCATTACAACAATCTCTCCAAAATTAGCGATACGGCGCTGTCTACGTTGGCTTTGTAACCTTGAATTTGCAAGTCAGTTTGACGTTTTGCATCTGCCAAGTACTGTTGCGCTTGTTGCTTTGCACGTTGCTCCAACTGAGCAATGTTGCTTGCGTAGTTATCTTTGCTTTGTTGGGACAATTGCTTTTTTTGACTTTCGGCAATTGCTTCGGCATTGGCAACAATTTCTTGCGCTTGTTGCGTTGCTTGGGCAATGCGCTGTTTTGCAACGTCCTCGGCTTGAAGAATGGATTGTACAACTTCTTCTATCATGTTCTACTCCTCCGTTTCAATTTTGGCAACACGGATTGCGTGCCTTCCGCCCAAAAATTCGGCAGACAAAAACGCATCCAGCATTTGCTGTGCCAAAGGGAAACTTACGTACTTTTGACCAAACGCAATGGCGTTGGCGTTGTTGTGCTGGCGTGTGAGCGTTGCCATGTCCACGTTGGTGCAAAGCGCACAGCGAACGCCCTTGGTTTTGTTGGCAACCATGGAAACGCCAATGCCCGTTGTGCAAACGAACACACCGAATTGGCAACGTCCACTTGCAATTGCATTGGCTGCTTTGTGGGCAAAATCCGGGTAGTCGCAACTTTCCAAGGAGTTTGTGCCGAAATCTACAACGCAGTATCCTTTTTGTTGCAAGTAGGTTGCTATTTGTTGTTTAAGTTGCAAACCGCCGTGGTCGCAACAAATTGCAATGTTCATGTGTCACCTCAAAAAACGTTGTTGGAAGCCGAGCGCACAAGCCTGTTCAAAATGCTTGTGCCAAAACTTGTTGTGGAACAAAAACTTGCCACAATGTAGTTGTGCGACTGCTCCAATTTGCGCAAATTTTCGAACAAGTTGTGCGCCACTTCTTGGTCGGTTTTGCCAATGCACACGGCAGTTCGTCCGCCAAACTTGGATGGTTCGGCAACCAAAAGCACGGGATTGAAGCCTTGCTCCACCAAACTGTCGAAAAAGTTGCAAATTTTTTGCACGTTGCCGTCGGTGTTCAAAGCCATTGGCACCTTGGGTGCGTAGTGCTTGTAGCGAACGCCGGGGGAATTGACTTTTGCCGTGGGGTCGGTCACCACGGAAACGGGTTTTTGCAAAACCTCTTGGATTTGTTCGGGGGAAACGACACCTGGGCGAAGCACAAGCGGTTGTTCGTGCGTTAGATCCAACACGGTGGATTCAATGCCCACTTCGCAATCTTCCCCACACAGCACGGCGGAAATTTTGCCGTCCATGTCCTCCTGCACACGCTTCCACGTTGTTGGGCTTGGGCGAGAACTGGTGTTTGCGCTGGGCGCTGTGACAGGCACGTTGCAATGTTGCAAAAAAAGCCTTGCTTCCACCGACTTTGGCATTCTGATTGCCACCGTAGAAAACCCTGCCGTCACAACCGACGGAATGATGCTACTTTTGGGAAGCACGATTGTGATACTGCCGGGCATCAAATTGTCGATGATTTTTTCCGCATCGGCGGACACGTGGCTTGCCACTTGGTAGATTTGTTGTTTGTTCCACACGTGCACGATGAGTGGGTTGTCGCTTGGACGCCCCTTTGCAACGTAGGTGCTTCGAACGGCTTGTTCGTCCAACGCATTTGCGCCCAAACCGTACACCGTTTCCGTTGGGAAAGCCACAAGTTGACCGTCCCGAACAAGTTGCCCTGCAAGTTGCAAATCTTGCTGTGTGAATTGCAAATATTTTGTCATATATTACCTTGAAAACCTCTTTCGTGTGGGAAAAATGCCTTTCCTCACGCACGTGCGTGTGCGCACGCATAATAACTTGTATATTATAGCACAATAGAATTGCTTTGTAAATACCAATTTTTGTTTTTTTTGAAAGAAAAAAGCAAGGCGTTGTTGAAAACAAGTAGAAAATTTGCCTACGCCACCTTGAAAAAAAGCCCCAAGCAAAATTGCTTGGGGCAAACAACTGTGTTTTACTTTCTGTTTGGATCGGGAAGCCACTCGGCAAGCCTGCCGTTTTCCACTTGTTGCTTTTGCAAAGTGCAACCGTTGCGAAGCATGATGCGTCTTTGCTTGTAGGTTGTGAGGGGGAACCCACCGCTGGCAACAAACTTTTCGTAGTCCAACTCGATGGCGTACTTGCAATGATCGCAGTAAGTCACTTCCGTACCCCTGACTGTGGAGTAGTTGACACGGCTTTCCTTGACTTTGAAAGCAGGTGTGGAGTGGGAGTAGTCCCTGTACACGGAAACGCCATCTCGGTAGGAGCCGTCTTGGCGAGTTACGCCCGTTTCGTAGGTTTGCAACTTGCCACCGCAAAATTCGCACACAGATGAGCAAAGGCGAGCCTTCTTTTCGGCAACCTTGCCTTCCACAGCACGCATGTACACGTCCATTTGGCTTTGGTAGTGCTTTTCCTGTTCGGCAATTTTTGCGTCGTTTTGTTTTTTGTCACTTTTTGCGCCCAGCCTGTACGCCACAAAGCCAAGCCCAACTGCAACGCCAAGCGCCACCGCCATCACGCCAATGATGACGGGAAGTTGCGCTTCCACAACGAAACTGCCAAAAATGGCAAGAATGATGGGTGCGCCAAACAATGCGTACAGCACTGTGAAAAGAATTGCCATTTTGCGCTCGGGTTTGCTTGGGGCAATGGGTTGTGGTTTGAGATGTTCGACGGATTTGAGTTCTTCCGGTGTGAGTTTGAACTGACTGTTGTTCATTGAATGCTCCTTTGGGCAAAACTTGCAAAATAGTATGTGGGGAAGGCAAAAACCTTCCCCAAAATTTGTTAGTTAGCCTTGTACTGTTCCAATGCTTGGGCAAGTTGGTCGGGGCAAGATGTTGCCTTGAAACCACACTTGATGCCCTTGAGCCTTTGAATTGCTTCGTCCACGCTCATGCCTTCCACCAATGCGGAAATGCCTTGCAAATTGCCGTGGCAACCACCAAGATATTTCACATTGTGCAATTTGCCGTCGACAATTTCAAAATCAATCTCTCGTGAGCACACGCCTTTTGTAGTATACTTCATTTTTGCACCTCATTTTTGTTTGGTACAATTATACTACGAAACTTTGCGTGCCGTCAACTGAAACAGCAAATTTTTCAACAAAATGCAACAGTTATTGAACAAAGTTGCTACTTTGTGGAAGTATCCTTTTCCACTTCCACTTGACCGTTGACGTAGGGCATTGGGTCAACTGCCTTGCCGTCCACGCAAATTTCCAAGTGAAGATGCGCTCCATCGGCAAATTCGTAGGATGCAGTTGTGCCAACGGTGCCGATTTTGTCACCTTGGTTTACAACTTGACCTTGAACGACGTTGACGTCGGCAAGGGATGCGTAGGTTGCAACGACGTTGTTGCCGTGATCAATTTTGACAACGTTGCCCATTCCGTAGGACTCGGAAACTTCCACAACAGTGCCACCAAGCATTGCCGAAACTTCGGCGCCTTCCTCGGCAACGAGGTCAACGCCCTTGTGGCTTTGCCAAGTGTCCAATGTGCTGTTGAAAACAAACAACACGTCGGTGCCGTCAGTGTAGCCCATGGAAACGGCTGTGTAGTCTAGTGGGCTTTGGAAAAACACCTTGACAGATGGGGCAGGGGTGGGTTTTTGTGTTGAACCACCGTCGCCATCGCCACCACCGTTGGGGTTTTCCACAGGTTTGGAAATGACGCTGTCGGGGCCGTTGTCGGTAAGTGAAACAACAAGCACCACCGTGACAATTGCCACAATGCAAAAGATCATTAGCAAAAGCGCAGCGTTGTTGCGCACAAAGCGAGTAAATTTGTTTGGTTGGTTTGTAGTACTCATGTAATCCTCCATTTTTTGTGTTGCTCAAAGTGTTGCCATCTTTTGCAAAACTATACCATCAAAAACAAAATTGTGGGGGCGTGTTGCAAAAAACGGTCAGTAGTCACACAAAAGAAGGGGACTTCCAACGGAAATTTTGCCATTGGCAAAAGCCATTTGCACGTTGACAAGGCGTCCGTCCAATTGCACCCCACCTGCAATTTGTTTGCTGTGCCCAACAAGTACGATTGCGCCACCAATTTGCTGTGTGCAGTACACTTCCAATTGCAGTTTTTGCACCACGTGGTGGAACTTTTGCAAATTTCCGTCAAAATGCAACGAAATGCCGTCCACGCACCTTGACTGTTGCAAAACGCTTGCCAATTCGGCAAATTCACAAGTTACAACAAGCCCATTTCCCACACACGTGCCTGCCAGTTTGCTTTGTCTGCAACACACGCAACAGGTTGCGTTTTGCAAATCCATCGTCTTCATTACCAAGGGCAAACTGCACGGCATTGTTGTTGCCATGCAACCCACCACTACCGAAATCAAGCACAAACAGAAAACTTTCATTTTAGCCTCCACGTTGATTGTTGACGGATTTTCCCACCACGTGTAGCTACTTTTGCCGAATTTTGGCAAAAAAAGAACCCTGCCAAAAAGCAGGGTTTGTGTGTTGTGTGTGTTGAAATTCTATTCGTACATGTTGGAGAAAGGCAAGTCGGTGTAGATACGTTCGATTGCTTCGGCAAACAGTTCCGAAACGGGCACGATTTCAATTTTGTCGATTTTCTTTTCTTCCGGCAATTCAATTGTGTCTAGCACCACCATTTTCGTCATGGGGCTTTGCTTGATGCGTTCAATTGCAGGGCCACTCAAAACTGCGTGGGAACAGCAAGCAATAACTTCCTTGGCGCCGTTGTCCATCAATGCCTTTGCGCCTTGGCAAAGTGTGCCGGCTGTGTCCACCATGTCGTCGATCATCAAGCAAGTTTTGCCCTTGATGTCGCCAATAACGTTCATAACTTCCATAACGTTTGCACGGGGACGGCGCTTGTCGATGATGGCAAGTGGCGCATCGAAGCGAGATGCCATTGCTCTGCTTCGGGAAACACTGCCAACGTCCGGGCTTACAACTGTGAGATTTGGGTTTTCCCTGAAACCTTGCTTTGCAAAGTGCTTTGCAAGGATGGGCATTCCCATCAAGTTGTCCACGGGAATGTTGAAGAAACCTTGAACTTGACTGCTGTGCAAGTCCATTGTGAGCAAGCGTGTTGCGCCTGCGGTTTGCAACAGGTCGGCAACAAGTTTTGCCGAAATTGGGTCACGGGCACGAGCCTTGCGGTCTTGCCTTGCGTAGCCAAAGTAGGGGCAAACAACTGTGATTCTTCCTGCCGATGCACGCTTCAATGCGTCGACAATAACAAGCAAATCCATCAAGTTTTCGTTTACCGGAGTGTTGGTGGATTGCACAACAAACACGTCGCAACCACGAACGGATTCTTGAATGTTGACGCTTGTTTCCCCGTCGGAGAAGCGACCAACTTCCATTTTGCCAAGTTTGAGATCCAAATGTTCGCAAATGGCTTGCGCAAGCTTTTTGCTTGCATTACCTGCAAAAATCTTTATCGTACCGTGAGACTGATTAAGCATGTTTTTGCCCCCAACACAAAATATTTTGGTAGTTTAATTGTAGTTTATATTGCAAAACGTGTCAAGCAAAACAAGGGCATTGTTGCATTTTTTGCACTATTGTGTCAGTTTTTGGGCGTTTTGTATGTACATCCCCAACAATGGGGGATGTTTGCCATGCTACACTTCTTCGTAGTTTTGGCAATAGTGCGCTGTTTTGCAATCGTTGCAGTTGGTAACTGTGATTGTCGAAAGGTTGCAACAACTGCACTTTGCATTGTGGTGCTTACAAGCACGCACGTCGCACATGATTGTTTGTTGGTTTTTCATGCCACACCTCCTGCCTAGATTGTTGGCATTTGTTGGCAAAAAATACAGTTGTTGCACAAATTTTACATTTAGTCTTGACGGAATTGCACTTTTGTTCTATAATATACCCAACAGAAAACAGGAGGGACAAAAAATGAAAGTATTGTTGCTTCAAGACGTGAAAGGACAAGGCAAAAAAGGGCAAATCATCAACGTGTCCGATGGCTACGCTAACAACTTCCTTTTGAAAAAGGGTTTGGGCGTTGTTGCAACTGCCGACACAATCAACAGCATTGCCATCCACGACAAGGCTGTGGAAAGGCAAAAGGCGGAAGAAAAGCAAGCGGCAATTGACGCTGCAAACGCATTGAAAGGCACGATTGTGAAAATCACATCCACCAAGGGCGCAAACGGCAAAATGTTTGGTAGCATCACCAACAAGGAAATTGCCGACGAACTTGGCAAAATGGGCTTCAAGGTGGACAAAAAGCAAATTGCGTTGAAATCGCCCATCAAAACTGCAGGCAACTACCCCGTGACGGTAAAAATGTATGCCGAAATTTCCACCAACATCACCGTTGTTGTAGACTAGCAACAAAAGCAAAAGGGAAGAAAACTCTTCCCTTTTTTTTGCAAAACTATTGACTTTTCCTTCTATATATGCTACAATTGGAGCATATATAGAATACGGGGGTGCTTTATGGAAAGCGAAAAAGTTTCGGTAAACGTAAGTGGCGACAAGTTGGCTACAATTGATTTGTTGGTGGAGGAGGGGCTTGTGTCAAACAGAAGCGCTTTTATCAACGAGGCTATTGACATGCTGTTGTCGAAAAAGCAAGCGCTTGTAGACAAAGTGTTGGAGCACAGGCAAGAACATCTTTCCCCAAACCAATGGTTCATAGGCCTGCAATCTCTCAGCAAAGAATATTTGCTAAAATTCAAAGAAAACGGCATCAAACTTTCTCTCAAGGGTTTTGGTTCGTTGTATGTGAACAAGGACGTTGACTGTGATTTGATTTTGGAAACCGTGGAATTTGTTGCAAAATCTATCAGAATCAATGCTACTGCCGAGCAAAAAAATGCATTCAACCAAATCAAATCAAGGAAATAATTATAGGTAGTAACAGCGCCGTTTTTGTTCAAATAGTTGCAAGACCTTTTTTCACGCCAAAAACAATGCACCCCAACGAATGTTGGAGTGCATTTTTGCTTTGTTTAGTCTTCGTAGTCGTTGAAGTAGTCTCTGTTGAAGAACTCCGACAAAGTCATGCCTGCGCCTTGACAAAAGGCTTTGATTGTTGAGACCTTTGAACATTTTGTTCTGCCCTTGATCAAGTCGTAGATGGCAGAGGGGGATTTGCCACCGTTCAACGTTGCTTCACAAACGTTCAGTTTCTTTTGTTGGCAAATTTCTTCAATTCTTTTGATAATTGCATCGTTAATACTCATACTGCCACCTTTGTTGCAACCTTGATTTGCCTACTTTTCTTGCACTTCCACTGCAAGGTTGGCAAGTTTTTCGGCACGCAGTTGCTTGTCCTTTTTGCGAACGATAAACGCCGGAACAAACACAAACGCCGCTGCAATTGCGCTGAACAGGAACATTTCGAATGGGTAGATGTGGTCGCCAATTTCGTAGCCACAGCCCGGCTTGATGAGGTCGTTGTACTCGGTGAGTACTTCGCCAAATCCGTTGATTACAAGTGGGTTTACAATGCTACCAATAATCATGGGCATCATCACAAAAATGATGATACGTATGCCTTGGAAACAGCCTGCCTTGTCTTCCGGGGTGTAGTCTCGTGCCGATGCGTTGAACAGCCCTGCCGCCATGAGCGATGCGCCTTCGATAAGCGTTCCGCCAACAACAAACATTGCAAAACGCAATGGGGAATCGGCAGGAACAAACTTGATGGCAAACACAACCAAACCACCCAACACGCCTGCTGCGGAAACGGGGTAGAAGAACTTTTCCTTGCCGAACTTGTCCATCAACTTGCCACCCAACACGGCAATGCCTGCGGAAAGCAACACAACCAAAGCAAGGGGCAAAACGTAGTTGTCGCCAAAGCCCATTGTGTACTGCAACAGCATTATCATTTGCGGTTGCCACAACTGCATGGAAAGGCCGGAGAACATCATGCCAACAAGGCAAATGTAGATCATTTTGTGCGTTTTGATGTTTTTGGGGCGGAAGCCGTAGGCAACCTCTGCAAGGTACTTGCCGGATTTGTCTGGTTTGAGTTTGGGGCTGTCTTTCAAAAGCCACAAGCCAACAAAGCCGGATGCCATTGTCATGCCACCAAGAATAAGGAAGAAGGTTGTCCAATTGCCAGTTTGAGTGAGGCCGTCGAACACAACGAAAATTATCATCAGCGCAGCAACGGGCATGATGGACAAAATGACGTCAACAAAACCACGGTTTGTGATGTCGGTGATGTCCGTTACCCAAGCGGAAAAGGCTGCATCGTTGGACATGGAGCCAAAAATTGTCATCACGCAGTCCATAAGCACAAACACAATAACCATTTGCACCACTTGCGCCTTGTCTACGTGGTTGTTGCCAAACAGCGCAAAACTTGCCGTGATAACGCCCCAAATGATGTAGCCGTAGCACACAAACACCTTGCGTTTGCCAATTCGGTCGGTAAGCACACCACCAAGAATTGTGACTACCGCTGCAACAACTGCGCTTGCCGTTACAGCAACGGACGTTGCCCAAGGCTCGGTTGTGATGTTCTTTTGAATAAAGGTTGAAAAATAGATGTTTTCTACCATCCAAGCAAGTTGCCCCATCAAGCCAAACAGCACGATGGAAATCCAAGCTTTTGCGCCCAGTTTGTTGGACTTTTTAACTACCAATTCTGCCATGATGTTTTCTCCAATGTTTTGTTGGTTGCAAAGTTTGCTCAAACTGCAAAATGCACCTATACTATTTTAGCACAAACAAGAGTGCATT
Source organism: Clostridia bacterium (assembly GCA_017500855.1). GTDB lineage: Bacteria > Bacillota > Clostridia > Christensenellales > CAG-314 > Fimimonas. The sequence goes on from JAFVYC010000012.1 coordinate 19,365, forward strand.
TCAATAGCAAACTGCAAAATTTGTGCAACAATTTTTTGCAATTACACGCCACGCAATGCCCAAAACTAGCAAAACCCCCACCACGGGTGTGGAAATAAGTGAGAAGTGATGAGTGATAAGTGATAAGTTGTGAAGAATTGTTTTTTTGCGCCCAATTTCATCAATGCGACAAAAACCGCCACTGTTTGCAAAAGTTTTTGCCGAGTGTTGCGCAAACACTTGCCTAAGTTTGCAAAATGCAGTATAATACAAAGGCATCAACAAAGACGCAACAATATTTGCGGATGTGGCGAAATTGGCAGACGCGCATGATTCAGGTTCATGTGGGAAACCATGCAGGTTCAAGTCCTGTCATCCGCACCAAAAAAGTCGTATCATTTTGATACGACTTTTTTTATCCAAACCGCAGGTTTGGTATATCATTGATGCACGAAGTGCGGCGCATATCATCAGCCCTTCGGGCTGTATATCATCACGCTTTAGCGTGTATTTTTCCTGCGATTTGATGAGATACAATGCTCCGCATTGATGATATACTCGCCCGAAAGCGAGATATACTCGTTTTCGGACGGATGATATACACTTTCTGCGAAAGTGATTTGATTTCCAAGCCTTTTTTGTTTTTAACCGTAAAATATAAATCGTTTACTTTATCCCCCTTTCATTCAATTTGTGGGGTATCGTTCAATTTGTAAGAATATAGAATAATTCTCTCCAATTAGTTGTTTCAACTGTAAAAACAAGTGGTTGACTTTTGAGGACTCAAGGTATAAAATTTAATTATGAAAGCGCTTTTAATTTTTGTTACAGGAGAATTACTATGGAAATAGGAAACAAAATAAAACAACTCAGATATAAATCGGGGTTGACGCAAGAACAGCTTGCCTCAAATCTTGGAATAAGTGCACAGTCTGTTTCAAAATGGGAAACTGCCGTTTCTATGCCCGATATAACTCTATTGCCATTGCTTGCAAGAGAGTTTGGCGTGAGCATAGACGAATTATTTGACCTGACA
>JAFVYC010000013.1 GCA_017500855.1 Clostridia bacterium
AAACGGCAATTTTCAGCAAAAAACGACAATGTTTTGCACAATTTTGAAGAAAAGTATTGACATAAACGAAATAAAGTTGTATTATATACTAAAATATAAGATTAAATTTTTGTATTTTCCACCACATAATGCATATTATGTGGTAACTTTTTTGAAGGGGCTTTTTGTTAAATTGAATGGCAACCGAAACGTTTTGCCACAGGGGGATGGACTTTTTGTTGCCTAACACCCGATTTTGCCACCACGGGGTGGCTTTTTTTGCAATTTCACAACTCTGATGGATGCAAGCGCAACACGTTGCAAGCATTGCGCACGCTTGCGCTCAAAATTGCCAATTTTGCACCACGTGTGCCAAATTTTGCCAAAACAAAATGCAGGTCCACACCACAAACCAACCGGCGTTGCACACATTTTCCACACACGAGTTTCCGGTTTTGCAACGTCAACTGCCCTGTTGCCATTTTGCCCAACGCAACACACCACAAGCGCAACCAACTTTTGAATTTTTGCCACCACGGGGTGGCATTTTTGCAATCGAGCACAACTTCCCCACAGCAACGTTGGTGCAAATGCTGTTGCAAACACAAATGCAATTTGCGCACACGGGGTGCCAATTTACACAACTATGCCACCACTAGAATTTTACAACTACACTACCAATACAATTTTTTCAACCCTGCCACAACAATTTTCAACTACGGCACAGACACAACAATTTTGCAACAAAAAAACCTCGTTGGAGAACCAACGAGGTTTTGTTTTTTTTGTTTACCTTGAAGCAACGCAATCAACTATCTAGGGCTTTTGATTGCTGCTTGTGCTGCTGCCAAACGTGCAATTGGAACACGGTATGGAGAGCAGGAAACGTAGGTGAGACCAACTTTGTGGCAGAATTCGATTGTGCTTGGGTCGCCACCGTGTTCGCCACAGATACCAAGTTTGATGTCGGGGCGTGTGGAACGGCCAAGGTCTGCAGCCATCTTTACAAGTTTGCCAACACCCTTTTGGTCGAGTCTTGCAAATGGGTCGCTTTCGTAGATCTTTGTGGAGTAGTAGCTTGGCAAGAACTTGCTAGCGTCGTCACGAGAGAAGCCGAAAGTCATTTGTGTGAGGTCGTTTGTGCCGAAGCTGAAGAATTCTGCTTCTTGAGCAATTTCGTCTGCTGTCAAAGCGGCACGTGGGATTTCGATCATTGTGCCTACTTTGTAGTGCATGTCGGAACCTGCTGCTGCAATGAGAGCGTCGGCTGTTTTTACAACAACTGCCTTTACGTATTGCAATTCCTTGATTTCGCCAACCAATGGAATCATGATTTCGGGAACAACGTTCCAATCTGCATGGCGAGCCTTTACTGCCAATGCTGCCTTGATAACTGCCTTTGTTTGCATTTCGGCAATTTCGGGGTAGGTTACAGCAAGACGGCAACCACGGTGACCCATCATTGGGTTGAATTCGTGGAGAGAATCGCAAATTTGCTTGATTTCTGCAACGGATTTGCCTGTTGTGGAAGCAAGAAGTTCAATATCTTTCTTTTCGGTTGGAACAAATTCGTGGAGAGGGGGGTCAAGGAAACGGATTGTTACAGGTTGGCCCTTCAATGCTTCCATCAAACCTTCGAAGTCGCCTTGTTGAAGAGGTTCGATTTTTGCAAGTGCTGCTTCACGTTCTGCAACGGTTTCTACGCAGATCATTTCACGGATCTTGTCGATGCGACCTTCGCCAAAGAACATGTGTTCTGTACGGCAAAGACCAATACCTTGTGCGCCAAGTTCTGCTGCACGTTGAGCATCGGCAGGTGTGTCGGCATTGGTGCGAACGCCAAGTTGCTTGTACTTGTCGGCAAGTTGCATGATGCGTCCGAAGTAGCCACTGGATGGGTCTGCAGGAACAGTTTTGATTGCGATGTCGTAGATCTTACCTGTGGAGCCGTCCAAGGAGAGGTCGTCGCCTTCGTGGAACACTTTGCCACCAAGAGTGAAGCACTTGTTTTCTTCGTCCATCTTGATGTCGCCACAACCGGAAACGCAACATGTGCCCATACCACGTGCAACTACTGCTGCGTGGGAAGTTTGTCCGCCACGAACTGTGAGGATACCTTGAGCGTACTTCATACCTTCGATATCTTCGGGGGATGTTTCAAGACGAACAAGGATTACGTTTTTCTTTTGTTTGCCAAGGGTAACTGCATCTTCCGGTGTGAACACGATTGTGCCTGCAGCTGCGCCTGGGCTTGCAGCAATACCTTTGCCTACAACGTTGTTCTTGTCGGCATCTTTGAGTGCTTTTGCATCGAATGTTGGGTGAAGAAGCATATCCAAAGATTTTGCATCAATTTGAAGAAGTGCTTCTTGTTCGGTGATCATGCCTTCGTCGATGAGGTCGCAAGCAATTTTGATTGCAGCGGCTGCTGTGCGCTTGCCGTTACGTGTTTGAAGCATGTAGAGCTTGCCCTTTTCGATTGTGAATTCCATGTCTTGCATGTCACGGTAGTGATTTTCCAAAATGTTGCAAACGCCAAGGAATTGTTCGTATACTTCCGGCAAAATTTCTGCCATTTTGGAGATAGGCATTGGTGTGCGAACACCGGCAACAACGTCTTCGCCTTGAGCGTTCATCAAGAATTCGCCCATCAAGCCCTTTTCGCCTGTTGCAGGGTTACGTGTGAAAGCAACACCTGTTCCGCAATCGTCGCCCATGTTACCAAAAGCCATTGCTTGAACGTTTACTGCTGTGCCCCAGCTATATGGAATGTCGTGGTCCATACGGTAGATGTTTGCACGTGGGTTGTCCCAAGAACGGAAAACTGCTTCTACTGCTGCAAAGAGTTGTTCTTTTGGATCGGATGGGAAATCCTTGCCCAATTTGCCTTTGTACTCTGCTTTGAATTGGTTTGCAAGTTCTTTGAGATCTTCCGCTGTCAAATCAACGTCGGATTCTACACCCTTTTCTTTCTTCATCTTGTCGATGAGTTCTTCGAAATACTTTTTGCCAACTTCCATAACAACGTCGGAGAACATTTGGATGAATCTGCGGTAGCAGTCCCATGCCCAACGTGGGTTGCCGGATTTAGCAGAAAGAACTTCTACTACTTCTTCGTTGAGACCAAGGTTCAAAATTGTGTCCATCATGCCTGGCATGGATGCACGTGCGCCGGAACGAACGGAAACGAGAAGTGGATTTTCCTTGTCACCAAACTTTTTGCCGGTGATGCCTTCCATCTTTTCGATAGCGTCCATGATTTGCGCTTGGATTTCTTCGTTGATTTTTCTACCGTCTTCGTAGTACTTTGTGCATGCTTCTGTGGAAATTGTGAAGCCTTGTGGAACTGGAAGACCAATTTTGGTCATTTCAGCAAGGTTTGCACCTTTACCACCAAGAAGTTCACGCATGGAAGCATCGCCTTCACTAAACAAATAAGTATACTTTGTTGCCACTGTGTTATTCCTCCTGAATAATTGTTGTCGTGTTGAGAATAGGGCATGAGCCCTCACGGAATTATTGTACAATATTTTGGAAATTTAGACAAGTATTTGATTGCAATTTGCAAAAATTTGTTGGCAACAAGTAGAATAATATAATAAATATAGCACCAAAACCACGTGCCTTTGCGAAATGTTGTGGCAAGGGTAGCCCAAAGCGCAAGGTTTCCATCAATTTTGGACCACGTATTGACACGGAACATGCCTTGTGCTATAATTTTGTAAAAAACCCTGGAGGTAGCACAAATGTTGGGACAAGACTTGGACTACAACATCGACATTGTGATGTGCATTGATGCCACCATCAGCATGCGCCACGTAATCAACCAAGTGAAGGACAGTGTGATGACTATTCCACAGCGCATCAGCAACGCAATGGCTTTGGAGGACAAAGAAGTTACACAATTGAGAGTGAAAGTTATTGTGTTTAGAGATTTTCTTTACGATGAGGACGCTTTGGTTGAATCACCATTTTTTGTGATGGGGAAAGATGACGGATTGTTTGCCAACTTTGTTGCCAACATCGAGGCAAAAGGTGGCGGTTGGGCTGGCGCACCCAAAAACGCTTTGGAAGCTTTGGCAAGAGCAATAAAATCCGATTGGGTACGCACAGGCGCTGTGCGCAGGCACGTTGTGCTGATGTTTACTGATACGGGCGCATTGCAACTGGGCGAACGAGCCAACAGTCCCAACTACCCCACTGACATGCCGAAAGACTTTGCGGAACTGGAAAGATGGTGGGAAGAGCAGTACATGGAACGCCGTGCAAAGCGCTTGATTGTGTTTGCTCCGGACGAGAAGCCTTGGAATGAAATGTGCTGGAGCAAATGTTTTCAATTCAATTCTCCTTTCGAAGAATTTTTCAACGAAACTGATTTGGACGTTTTCACCAAATGCATTGTCGGCTTCTAGCCCATTTTGTAAAAACGCACCACGGGGTGGCAAAATTGAGTGCCACCCCTTTTTTTGCAACAAAAAGCCAAGTGAGATTTTTGCGTTGTTGCAAGGTTGACAAAGCACGTTTTTGTGCTTACAAATGCACTTTTGCATTGGGCGTACCGGTAAAAACAAAGGGGCGTGTTGCAAAACTTTGTTCGTTTGGCGTGGAAACCGTGAAGTTTCTCTATGCAAAACTACGTTGGTTTGGCGCAACCAACAACCGTTTGTTTTGTAGCAATGCGACCAAATTGTATTTGTGTTGAGAGTGGGTTGAAACCATCAATAAATGGGCAAAAACCACACCACGGGGTAGCGAAATTGTAGGTTTGGGACAACGGTTTGCAAGTGGGTTGTGCGCAACTGTTTTTTTCGAAAATGCCACCACGGGTGTGGAAAATATGCAATCGAAAGAGTTGCGTTCTACAAAAAGCAATGCAAAGTTCAACAAACGCAAGCGCACCACGTTTGCAACGGAAACTTACACACCATGTTGCGCAGCAGCGCAGGGGGTAGGCATTTTGCCCTTTCCACTTGGCAAAAAGAAAAAATTTTTGAATTTGTTGAAAAAATGTGCTCAATTATGTTTGCAAATTTTCAATTATGTGGTATAATACCAAAGTCGAAAGACCTTCGGGGGTGTTTTTAGATTCGCCCGGCGTTGAAGGAGATTTGATAAGCGCATCGCAGTGCCTACTGCGCAACAAGGCAAACCTAAATTAAACGCTAACAATAGCACAAGCCGTTCCTTCGGAATGGCATACGCTGCGTAGTTTAACCCAGCGCATCGAACTTTGCTCTGACATACGGCAAAGAACTCGGTGTTAGATTGTATGTATCGCAACTTGATGTTTGGCTTTGCATCACTTTGTTAAACCCAAAAGCCTTGGCACAAAACAGCCTGTTTGTTGGCGGTTTGGTGCGACACCAGTAAACAAACTACGTGCGTAGAAAGTCAAGTAGTCTTGCGTTGGTACACGGGTGCAAGTCCCGTCACCTCCACCACCAAAATTGAATTTGCGGGAGTGGCTCAGTGGTAGAGCGCTGCCTTGCCAAGGCAGATATCGCGGGTTCGAATCCCGTCTCCCGCTCCAAAAAAGTCGTATCAATAGGATACGACTTTTTTTATCCAAGTCGCAGACTTGGTATATCATTGAATGTATAACTCGCCTGTGGCGAGATATACATTCGTATATCATCAGCCCTTTGGGCTGTATATCATCACGCATCAGCGTGTATCTTTCTGCGACTTGATGATATGCCACTCTCCGAGTGGATGATATACAAATTCTACGAATTTGATGATATACAAGGCTATCGCCTTGATTTGTTTGCGGAGATTGTTCTCATGTCGTAGCAAAATGGTTGTACTATGAAGTGCAACTTTTTTTTATCCAAGTCGCAGACCTGGTATATCATTGAATGTATAACTCGCCTGTGGCGAGATATACAAATTCTACGAATTTGATGATATACAAGGCTATCGCCTTGATTTTGTTGCTTATATGTGGTATAATGCTCTAAAGAGGTGATACTGTGCCAAAAAACTATTTGCTTGCTTACTCCGAGCAACTTGCGACTGGCGTTGAATTGTTGTGTCAAAGCATAAAAGCTCCGTCTAACACAATGTTTCAAATTCGCAAAAGTTCAAGCAGTGTATATGCTAACATCCGAGAAGCAAACTACGGCGTTCGAATCCCGTCTCCCGCTCCAAAAAAAAGACTGTAATTTTGATGCAAAATTGCAGTCTTTTTTAACTAAATCCGCCTTATGGCAAGGTTTAGACAGATACTAGAACAACGCCCCAATAATTCAATAAAATGGCTTGACAATTTCTCGGGGAGAGGGGTATAATGATACCATAACACTCTAGGAGGAAAAAGTTATGAAAAAATTTAGGCTGATCACGGCTGTTATGCTGTTGGTGTGCGTGCTTGCACTGTGCGCTTGCGGTGGCGGAAACACTCGTGTGAAAGAAAAGTACCAAGAAGCACAGGCTTGCATTGTTGAAGCAATTGGCTTGGAAGACGCATCCACAATGAAAATTATGAGTGCGGAGTACGTTGAAATTACTGGCGACGGTTTGTTTGATGCAATTAATGCTGAAGGATGCATTTTCTTCAAAATTAGAATTGCAATCCCCGGCGATGGCAGAGAAATCTACTCCTACCACTACCCCTACTACGATGCAAAAAGCAACACAGTGAAATACGTGGCTACCGAAGAAGATTTCGAATACCATGCTGAATTTGTGAAACTTGGCAATCTTGAAGGCGAAATTGGAAAACTCAAATAGAAAATCAAACAACAAAAATGCGTTCCTTGGGGCGCATTTTTTACCGACAAAACCCCCAAAACACTACCCCTGCCACCACTTTTGTGAATAACACAAAACGTCGTTACGGCAAAAAAACCAACCACGGGGTAGGGAAAACGCAAAGGAGAACAAAATGCAACAACCAACTGTCAAGCAACTTGTAGATGCAGGCATTTGCCCCACTTGCTACAACAAGCAACACAACAACTGCTTGTACGGCGACATTTCCAAACAAATTATTTTTGAAAACGACTTGTTGGAATGCTTCCTTGTTGGCAACCCACGAGCCGACGGTCACGTGGCAATAAGTAGCAAACAACACTTCAAGGACATGACGGAAATTCCAACGGAATTGTGCGTGCAAACCTTTGTGTTTGCGCAAAAATGCATGCAAGCGCTGAAGCAAGTGTACAACTGCCCAAGCGTGTACCTTTGCACAATGTGCGACGGGCCAATGAATCACTTCCACGTGCAGTTGATACCACGCCACGGCAACGAAGAACGTGGCTCGAAAAACTTTGTCAAACCACGCAAGCAGTACCAACACAACCAACAAATTGTTGACCAGCTGAAAAATCTTTTGAAATAAGCAACCACGTGGTTGCTTTTTTTGTTGTGCGTTACGAGATGACGACGCAAAAACAATGTTTGTATGCTAATTCTGAAATAGTTGTTGCAACGTGCATTTTGGCGATTGTTGCGCACAAAATTTCGTGTTTTCCACACCACGTACGCCACAATTTGCAAAAAGGCATTTGCGCAAATGGATGTTGCGTTGATTTTTGAAACAGTGTTCTTGCAGAAACTGTTTTTGCGCTGAAATTTGAAATTATCTAAACACTTTGCTACAATATTTTACACCACGGGTGGCACTTTTTGAGGCATTGTTGTGTGCTTGGTTGCCCAAAAGATATTTTCCTTGCCTCGGTGCAATGTGTGCAAAAGTGATACTCACATATATATGAAATATTTTTTGCAAGTGTTTTTTGCCCACGGGTGGCACGTTTTGCACAACTTGCAGTTTTTCGCTCGGTTTGCAAAGCCACTGCTGTGTTAACTTGTTGCTGTTTGCCAAAACACACTACCGTTTTTCCAACTCTCCACAATTTGCCACGTTGCCCTTGTTGCGCCATCAAACCAACGTTTGCCAACGCACCACTAGTTCTTTGCGTTACAACGGACAAGGCAATGCAGTTGCAACTGCTTGCAATTTTTTTCAACTTTTTGCCGAAAAGTGTTGCAAAACGCAATACAAAAAAGATGAAAAGTGATATAATTGCATATCGTTAGAAATTTTGGTACAAAAGGACGTTCCCATGGCAAAAACAAGGCAAGTTGAGATGACAAGTGGAAACTTGTTGAAAAATATTGTTGCATTTTCCATTCCGCTGATGCTTTCCGGCGTGTTGCAGTTGTTCTACAACGCAGCAGACCTGATTGTGTGCAGTGCTTTTGGCGAGGGCAATTCCACAGCGGCAATAACCTCAACAAACTCGTTGACAAGCCTGATCATCAACCTGTTCATGGGGCTTTCCGTTGGTTCCAACGTGCTGATGGCAAGGTGCTACGGCATGGGCGACAAGGAAAAGGGGCAACGAGTTGCCTACACTGCAATGATTTTTGCCGTTGTTATTGGCATTTTTGTTGGTTTGTTCGGATTTTTGTTTACCGGCACGTTTCTGAAATGGATGGGCACCACCAGCGACGTGATTGCAGACTCCACATTGTACCTCAAAATTTACTTTGCAGGTTTGCCGTTTTCCATGGTGTACAACTTTGGCGCATCCATCATGCGTGCCACGGGTGACACAAAACGGCCGTTTGCCTACCTTGCAATTGCAGGCGTGGCAAACGTGCTACTCAACCTTGTGTTTGTTATCGTGTTCAAAATGAACGTTGCAGGCGTGGCGCTTGCCACCATCACTGCGCAAGCCATTTCGGCAACACTTGTTGTTGTTTCCATGTGCAAAAACAAGGGATTTTTCCATTTCCATTTGAAAGAAGCCAAATTCCACCTTCAAGAAGCCAAAGAAATTGCTCAAATTGGCTTGCCCGCCGGTGTGCAAGGCGTGCTGTTTTCCATTTCCAACGTGCTGATTCAGTCCAGCGTCAACAGTTTGGGCACACAAGTTGTAGACGGCAACGGCGCATCCCACTCGTTGGAAGGCTTTGTGTACACTGTGATGAACTCCATTGCGCAAGCGTGTGTGGCGTTTGTTTCGGCAAACTACGGCGCAGGCAACAAACAAAGAATCAACAAAATTGTCAAGCTGTGCTCGGCTTTGGTTGTGGTGGTCAGCCTGGCAATGGGTGGAATAATTTTGCTGTTCCACAAGCAATTGCTTGCGTTGTACGTCAAGTCGGACGAGGCAATTGAGGCAGGAACAATGCGACTGTTTGTAATTTTGCTGACCTACTTCATTTTTGGCTTGCACGATGTGTTTGCCTTTGCAATGCGTGGCATGGGCCACTCCACCAAACCAATGATTGTGTCGCTGTGCGGAATTTGCGGATTGCGACTTGTGTGGATTTTCTTTGTGTTCCCGTTGCCACAATTCAACAACCTTTTGGGCATTGTGGTTTCCTACCCAATAACTTGGATTGTCAGCACCACCGTGCAATTTGTGTTGATGACCTACGTCTACAAAAAACTCAAACTACAACGCCCCGAAAGCGTGCAAATTTCCTAGAAATCCCCACCACGGGGTGGCAAATTTAGAGGCGAAACATCAAAACCACGCCAACGAATTGCAAATAGCCAACATGGTGTCGTCAAATAACACTACTTTGCGCCAAAAACGCACCACGGGGTTGGAAATTTCAACATACAACACGCAAACCAAACACAAAGTCAACAAATGCCAACTTTTGTGGAAAAAGCCCACCACGGGGTGGCAAATTTGCTTGCTGTGTGGCAAGCCAAAACTAGGTTTTAACTGCCCTGCGCAACAAAACAATTTGAACGTGCCTGCGTTCCCCAACAACAACGCACACCGTCAACAATTTTTACACAACACACTTGCCTTGCCATTTAGCGTGATGCTCTTAACGGAGCATTCACGCTAAACGATGTTTGCCCTTCTTGGCAAGTGATGTTGCCTTCGGCAGTGATGCTCACTGCGTGAATGATGTTACGCCTGACGGCGTAGTGGGCAAACATCGCATCACTGCGAGCATTTGCGAGCAACATCACTGTGCGTAGCATAACATCACTTTTGCGTTAGCAAAAACATCACCCTTTTGCGCAAGGCATTTTTGTTTGCAAGAAATGTTTGTTTGCTATTGACAAGGCGTGCAAGATTTTGTATAATGTTTGCAAAAAGCAAGGAGAATGCGCCATGACAGAAAAAGAAAGATACTACCTTGAACCATTGCTGGAATACATCTACCGTGGCTACACGGAATTTGAATTCCACTTCCCCAACGGACAAATTGTTCAGGGGCATTTCGAAGAAATACACGAACCCTACTACGAGGACGACATTTTTGAATTGGATTTTACTTGCACAAAAGTCATTCGCAATGCCGACAGGTTGGACAAGTGGCGTGTTGGTTCCTTCTTTGTTATTTCGTTGGAAAGTTACCCCGAGTACTTCAAGGTGTTGGGCTAGATTTGCACAAAAGCCAAGTTTTGCGCTTGGCTTTTTTTTGTTGCCCAAAACCCACTTTTCGGCGCAAGGCACAATCAAACCGTTCACAGCCGAAATCATGTGTCGCATTGCAACGTAGCCTTGGCAAGTTTTTCACGTGGCACCGCAGTTGGCAAAATTAGTTGAGCAACGTCCTTCGCACGGCACGCTGTGTCTACCCCTCACGCAAAGGCGCCACACAATGCCGTGACTGGGCAAACACAACACCAAGCAAACATCCACAAACCTTTTGTTGCGCCACACAAAACTCTGCCAAAAAGGGTTGCAAAAATTGGGTGTGTTTGCAAGGGCTTTGCAACGCTACTTGCCAACAAAACTTCCCGTGTGCGTGTGCGTAGTTATTTTTTATACTAAATAATCTAGCAAAAACGCAAAAAGGGGTTGACTTTGGGGGCATAAAAGTTTATAATAGTTTCGTATGGGGCTTGTGCCAACGTTGGTGCGCCCTCGACAAATTTTTACACTTATTTTTTTGGAGGAAAATAATAATGGCAAAGAGAACTATTGACGGTAACACCGCTGCGTCCCACGTTGCGTATGCTTTTAGTGACGTTGCAGCTATTTACCCCATCACTCCTTCATCGCCAATGGCGGAAGTTGCCGACGAGTGGTCTGCCCAAGGCAGAATCAACTTGTTTGGTCAACCCATCAAAATTGCTGAAATGCAATCCGAAGCCGGTGCAGCAGGCGCTGTTCACGGAAGTTTGGTTGCAGGCGCTTTGACAAGCACGTTTACTGCTAGCCAAGGTTTGTTGTTGATGGTTCCCAACATGTACAAAATTGCAGGCGAACTTCTTCCTTGCGTGTTCCACGTTTCTGCAAGAGCATTGGCTGCTCACGCTTTGAACATCTTTGGTGACCACCAAGACGTTATGGCATGTCGCCAAACAGGTTTTGCAATGTTGGCAAGCAACTCCGTTCAAGAAGCAATGGACTTGGCACTTGTTGCGCACCTTTCCACATTGGAAGCACGTGTTCCATTCTTGCACTTCTTCGATGGTTTCCGCACAAGCCACGAAGTTAGCAAAATTGACATGATCGACTACGAAGACATGGCAAAATTGTTGGACATGAAGTACGTGGATCAATTCCGTGCAAACGCATTGAACCCCGAACACCCACAACTTCAAGGCACAGCACAAAATGCCGACATCTACTTCCAAAACAGAGAAGCAGCAAACAAGTACTACCTTGCAACACCTGCTATCGTAGAAAAGTACATGAAGCAAGTTGGCGAACTTACAGGCAGACACTACAACTTGTTCGACTACGTTGGCGCACCCGATGCAGACAAAGTTATTGTTATCATGGGCAGTGGCGCAGACGCTGTTGAAGAAACTGTTGACTACCTTGTTGCCCGTGGCGAAAAGGTTGGCGTTTTGAAGGTTCGTTTGTACAGACCATTCAGCGCAAAACACTTTGTTGAAGCATTGCCCGAAACTGCAACAAAAATTGCCGTTTTGGACAGAACGAAGGAAGCAGGTTCTCTTGGTGAACCTTTGTACCTTGACGTTGTTGCTGCTCTTCAAGAATTGGGCAGAAAAACAGAAGCCGTTGTTGGCGGAAGATACGGTCTTGGTAGCAAGGAATTCACTCCTTCCATGATTTTGGCTATCTACAAAAACCTTGATGGCGCAAAGAAAAACCACTTCACAATTGGTATCAACGACGACGTTACAGGCACAAGCTTGCCAGTAGACGAAATGATCGACGTTGCTCCTGCTGGAACAACACGTTGCAAGTTCTACGGTCTTGGCAGTGACGGTACAGTTGGCGCAAACAAAAACTCCATCAAAATTATTGGTGACCACACAGACTTGTACGCTCAAGGCTACTTCGAATACGACAGCAAAAAGTCCGGTGGCTTGACAATTTCTCACCTTCGTTTTGGCAAAAACCCAATCAAATCCAGCTACCTCATTGACCAAGCTGAATTTATTGCTTGCCACAACCCAAGCTACGTTACACGCTACGACGTTCTTGCAGACGCAAAGGACGGCGGTGTGTTCCTTTTGAACTGCGCATGGAGCGACGAAGAACTTGAAAGAGAACTTCCTGCTCACATGAAGAACCAAATTGCTAACAAGCACTTGAAGTTCTACACAATCGACGGTTTGCACATTGCTTTGAAAGCAGGTTCTGCAAAATCCACAAACATGGTAATGCAAGCAGCATTCTTCAAACTTGCCGACATCATTCCTTACGAAAAGGCAGAAGAATACATGAAGCAAGCAGTTGTTAAGTCCTACGGCAAGAAGGGCCAAAAGGTTGTTGAAATGAACTGGGCTGCTATTGACGGAGCAATTGCCGGTTTGCACGAAGTTGCTGTTCCCGCTCACTGGGCAACAACAACCGAAGGCGCTCAACTTCCTGGCGCATCCGACAGCAAGTACTACGAAGAATTTGTTCGCCCAATCGTTGAACAAAAGGGCAACAGCCTTCCCGTTTCCGCATTCAACGCAAGCGGTATCGTTCCAACAGGCACAACAAAATTCGAAAAACGTGGCATTGCTGTGAACGTTCCAAAGTGGGATGTTACAAAATGTATCCAATGTAACCAATGTTCCTTCGTTTGTCCACACGCTGCAATTCGCCCTGTTTTGGTAGATGAAAATGCAGAAGTTCCTGCAACGTTCGTAACAAAACCTGCAATTGGCATCAAGGGTGCAAAATTCCGCATCCAAGTTAGCCCACTTGACTGTACAGGTTGCGGAAGCTGTGCAAACGTTTGCCCATCCAAGGAAAAGGCTTTGGTTATGGTTCCTGCAGAAACAATCGACGAAGTTGCTAACCACAAGTTCAGCACAACCGTTCAACAAGTAGAAAGCCCACTTTCCCCTGCAACAGTGAAGGGAAGCCAATTCAAACAACCTTTGTTCGAATTCTCCGGCGCATGCGCAGGCTGTGGCGAAACACCATACGTAAAACTTGTTACACAACTCTTCGGCGACCAAATGATGATTGCAAACGCAACAGGTTGCTCCTCCATCTACGGTGGCTCTGCACCAACTTGCCCCTACACAAAGAACAAGGATGGACACGGTCCTGCTTGGGCAAACAGCTTGTTCGAAGACAACGCTGAATTCGGCTTCGGCTACAACCTTGCAGTTTCTCAACGCAGAAACAAGTTGAAGGAAACAGTAGAAAAGCTTGTTGCAATTTGGGAAGAAAAAGGCAAGAATCCAGAAGGCGTTGCTGCTGCAAAAGAATGGATTGAAGGCTTTGACGACACAGCAAAATCCAAGGCTGCTGCAAAGAAACTTGTTGCTAACTGCCAAGAACATGCAGATTGCAAGTGCTGTGGCGATTTGATTGCAGAAGTTTTGAAGAGCAAAGACATGCTTGTTAAGAAGTCCATTTGGATCTTCGGTGGCGACGGCTGGGCATACGACATTGGCTACGGCGGACTTGACCACGTTCTTGCAAGTGGCGAAGACGTGAACGTTCTTGTTCTCGACACAGAAGTTTACTCCAACACAGGTGGACAAGCATCCAAGTCCTCCCCAACAGGTGCTGTTGCAAAATTTGCCGCTGCCGGCAAACGCATCAAGAAGAAGGACCTTGGCATGATGGCAATGAGCTACGGCTACGTTTACGTTGCACAAGTAGGTATGGGCGCAAGCCAAGCACAACTTGTGAAGGCTTTGACAGAAGCAGAAGCATACAAGGGACCATCCTTGATTATTGCATACGCTCCTTGCATCAACCACGGTATCAACATGGGCAACTCTCAAGCAGAAATCAAGCGTGCTGTTGACTGTGGCTACTGGCAATTGTATCGCTACAACCCAGCATTGATTGAACAAGGCAAGAACCCATTCACACTTGACAGCAAAGATCCAACTGCAAGCTACCAAGACTTCATCATGAGTGAAACTCGCTACGCATCCTTGGCAAAGACAAAGCCGGAAATTGCTGAACAATTGTTTGCAAAATCCGAACAAGACGCTTTGGCAAGAGTAGAAAAGTACAAGAGCCTTGCAAACAAAAAGGACTAGTTGCTGACTAGAACAAAAAAAAACAAGGAACAGGCACCACGCCTGTTCCTTTTTTTGTCCTACACCTTTTGCAGGACGGTTGATAAAATCAAGTACTACTGTCCATTGACAGAATGCTTTGTGAGTTGGTTAGAAACACACAAAAACCCCACCACGGGGTGGCAAATTTTGCGCAAAGAGCCTAGGTGTGGCGCTAGAAAAACACTACTTTTGCACAATTGTTATGCAACGGTTTTGCGCTTGCATCCCGTTGTGAGTTTTCTTGCCAAAGCAACTGCTTTTTGCGCAAAAACACGCACACGGGGGTGGAATTTTGCCACAATTTGGTTGCCGTGTGGGGAAGGTTGCCACACAGGGCAAATTTGCACAACTTTTGCGCAAAAAAATGCGCACCACAACAAGAAAAACCCCACCACGTGGTGGGGTTTTTGTCTTTTGAATTGTTTGAAAACCACTCTATTCGTCGTCGTTTCCGTCGTTTCCGTCTTGCCTTTTGCGTTTGCCAACTTTCTTGAATGCAGAGGAAATATCGTCGAAAATGTCCCCGTGCTCCGTTGTTTGCGAATGCTTCTTTTCCACACGCTCGGGCAGTCCGCTACCTATAACAGGTGCATTTACCTCGTCGGTGCGCATGCGCACTTCCATTTGTTCGTAGGGCACGGAAACGCTTGCACGCTTGAACTCGTTGTACACGTTCTCGGTCACGTAGTAGTATACGTCCCAGTAGTCCTCTCCGTCGCACCAGCAGTGAGAGAAGAAGTCCAAACTGCTACTGTTCATTGTTTTCAATCTGCAAAATGGTTTGGGATCGGCGTACACTCTTCCATCCGACAGCATTACGTCGGTGACAATTTTTTTGACCAATTCCACGTCGCTTTCGTACGCCACGGAAAAAGTGAAGTCTACTCTCCTTGTTTTGTGAGCACCGTAGTTGGTGAGAGGATTGTTGACAACGTGACTGTTGGGAAGGATGATGCGCTTGTTGTCGGGAGTGTGAAGAGTTGTGAACAAAAAGTTGATGTCGTACACAGTACCTTCTTCCCCTTCCACCTTTACGTAGTCACCTTTTTTTACCATTTGTGTGGAAACAATAATGATACCGTTGGCAACAGCAGCAATGTTGTCTTTCAACGCCATACCTACGGCAAGCAAAATTGCCGACATTGCCGTGACTACGCCTGTCACTTCAATACCTACCAGCGAACACAAAACCAAAATCAGCACCAGCCACAGAAGAAACTGCAAAATTTTGCACAAAAAAGACTGTGTGATTGCCTCCATTTTTGTGGCTTTTAGAATGCGCTTTGTGATTGCCATTGCAATCTTGATGACAATTATTCCAATAATCAGCGCTGCAAAAAACCAAATGATGTTCCAATAGTTGTTGGTAAAAAATGATTTGATGTCGTTCCAAATTGTTACCCAATCGAACGACGTTGTTTCTTCAGTCGTGCCTGCTTCGGCAAAACCAAGCAACCAGTTCATGGAAATTCCTCCTTTGAATGTGTTTTGTCAAATTATAGCACATCTGTTGCCAAATGTCCACACCTGCAACAAATTTTGTTGAAATAGCCACACTGCAACTTGCGCTAGGCAATGGGAGCAACACCAAGCCACAAGCGCCACGTGAGTGAATTTGAACAAATCAACGTCAAACTGCCGTTTGTAAAACAAGACTTGCCCGTTGAAACACAACTCGATTGTTGCCACAAACAAAACACCGTTGACAAATTCCACCACCACAAACACGGCTAGGCAATGGGGGGCAAACCTTACCCACAAGCGCCACGTGAACCTGTTCAACGCAAACATCACAAAAAAATATGCAATAAGCGCAAGAATTTGTTGCAAAAATTCAGCACGACAAACAACACGCAATTTTGGCACGGCTTTTGCAAAAAAATCCATATACTGTTTTGCAAAAAGTCTAGTTTTGCCACTTTTTTACACTTTGAACACTTGAATATGGTTTGTTACAATATTATAATAATTTTAGAGTAAGTATTTATGTATTAAAAACATTTCTTATTGGCTGTGGCAAGGTAGCTTACACGTCAAAAAAAACAAGAAGGGCTGACATGAACATTGAAAATTCAACAAACGGTGGCAAACGGAAAGTTTTTGCCCTGTTGCTGGTGGCTGTGCTGGCTTGCACGTTTTTGTGCGCTTGCTACCCACAGGAACAACCACCGGACTACACCATTTTTTTGAACAAACAAAGCGTTGAAATTGGCGAAGACCAAACTTTCCAGCTGGTGCCAATTTGTTTGCAACAAGTTGACTACACTTGGACAAGCGAGGACGAGCACATTGCTTCCGTCGACGGCAACGGACTTGTGACAGGGCTTTACCCCGGCACAACAACCATCCACGTTTCCAACGGCTACGCACTTGCAAGTTGCACCATCAGCGTCAAAAGGTACTACACCCCATTCGTGCTAGATCAAGAATTCCCCACCAACTACAAAATTGTGTGGCAGGACGAATTTGACGGCGACAAGGTAGACACAACCAAGTGGGGCTACAACGTTGGCGTCAGGGACTACTACGGCGAAAGCCGTGGCCCAAAGTACTGGGGCAACAACGAATTGCAGTACTACACCGAAGAAGCGGCAACGGTTTCCGACGGAATGCTTCACATCACGGCAAAGAGGGAAGACAGGGAGGACATGGAATTTACTTCCGCAAGGCTACTCAGCCGAGATCTTGCCTACTTCACCTACGGATTTGTGGAAGCAAAAATCAAACTGCCTGCAATTGACGGAATGTGGCCTGCGTTTTGGATGCTTCCGCAACCGACCAACGGCACTTCCTCTAACAACGTGTACGGCGGATGGGCAAAAAGTGGCGAAATTGACATCATGGAAGCCAAGGGCAGGTTGAAAAACGTTGTGGACACAACCATTCACTTTGGCGGTGGCTGGCCGGAAAACCAACACAAAGGTCGCTCCACCACTTTGCAAAGCAACATCGACGAATGGCACGTGTACGCATTGGAATGGACGCCAAACTACCTTGCTTGGTGGATAGACGGAATTTGCGTGCTCAAACTCAACAACGACCAATGGTGGACGTCGTCGTCGGACGAACCGGGCGCACCGTTCGACCAACCGTTCTTCATTTTGCTCAACCTTGCAGTTGGCGGAAACTACGACGGCGGAGTTGAACCACCGGAAGACTTTGTTCAAGCGGAAATGCTTGTTGACTACGTGCGAGTTTTTCAACAACCAACACAAAATTGATATTAAAACCCCGCAGAGGGCTTAATATAGAAAACAAAAAAATTTTTTTAGGAGGAAAAACTATGAAAAGACTAATCAAAGTTCTTGTGGTTTTGATGGTTTTGTGCTTGACGTTCAGCGTTCTTGCTGCATGTAAAGACCCAGTGACTATTGAAATCTCAAAAACAGAACTGACGCTTGAAGTTGGCGCTTCCAAAGCGCTCACAGCGGCTGCATCCGATGGTTCGGAAATTGCCTGGTCTTCCAGCGACGAATCCATTGCTATCTACGAAAACGGCAAAGTTAAGGGTATTGCTCCCGGTACTGCTGTTATCTCTGCTAGCGTGGGCGAAGTTTCCGCAACTTGTACAGTTACAGTTAACGCTCCTGTTGTTGTGACAATGGGCCAAACAACTGCAACTGTAGACAAGGGACAAACCATCACCTTGACAGCAACTGCTTCCGACGGTGGCGCAATCAGCTGGTCTTCCCAAAACCCAGAAATTGCATCCGTAGACAGCAACGGTGTTGTTACAGGTATTGAAGAAGGTACGGCTACAATCGTTGCAAGAAAAGGATCTGCAACAGCAGAATGTGTTGTTACTGTTACTTGGACAAGCAAACCAGCCGACTACGAAGAACTCTTCAACGGTGGCGAAGGCGATGCTTCTTCTCATCCAAACGAATTCGTTTACTGGTACGACCAAGGTTGGGTAGGAAGCAACGTAACAGCTAAAGCTTACCTTGCAAACGGCTTGTACAACTTCGAATGGAGTGGTAGCACTGCTCAATGGTACGGCTTCCAAATCTTCTACTACAACCCCGACATTGTTCCCGGTCAATTCTACAAGTTGACACTTACAATCAACTCTGACCGTGCTTGCACAATCACAGTTAACGGCAACCCTGTTGACCTTGTAGAAGGCGACAACCAAGTTGAAGTTTACTACGTTCAACAAGCAACAAACTACACAGGCACTGAATTGGCAGCAAGCCTCTCCATCCAAGCAGGTGTAGAAGCAACCAACAGCCTTGTTGAAGAAGCTGCATTGAAACTTTCCAACGTTCAATGGACAGAAGCTAGCCAAGAAAAACTTGCAACACCAACAGCGCTTGTTATTGGTGCAGACAAGTCCATCCAAGTTACAGACTCCAACGGTGCAAACGCTGCAGGGTTTGCCATCATCTTCTCTCAAGACGGCGTTGTTAAGTACCAACTTGCATTGAACAACGGCGACATCATCGACGACAGCGTGTTTGAAGACGGCACCTACGACGTTGCTGTTCAAGCAAGAGGTCAAGGTATGTACCAAAGCTCCGACGTTTCCGGCATTCTTGCACAATACACAGTTGCTAACGGCGGTATCGTTTACACAATTGGCTTCGGCGAAGAAAAAGTTGCAATTGCTAACCCTGGCACATACTACTACTGGACAGAATTTGAAGGAGTTACAACTGCTGAATACGACAACGGAACAATCACTTTCGGTGTTACAAACGGTGGTAACTGGTACTCCAACCAATTGTTCTACAAGAACCCCGCTTTGACAGTAGGCGCACAATACAAACTCACAGGTAAAATTGTTTCCGACATTGCTGACGAAATCACAATCAACGGCAACGTTATTGCACTTGTAGAAGGCGAACAAGCACTTGACATTACCTACACAGAAGGCAGTGGCGCTTCCTTCAGTTTGCAAGCAGGTATCAATGGTGACGGAGAGGTATCTATCGGTGCAATTCAACTTGTAATCTCCGACCTTGTTTGGACACCAGTAAACCCAGATCCAGGCCCAGGCGTTGACCCTGTTGACCCAGAATGGTCCTTCAAGAGCGCAGAAATTGAAGACCGTGCAGGCGTTGCTTGGTTGAGACTCCACTTCAACTTTGCAGGCTACACACGTGCGGAAATCGAAGGCATCAACTGGTGCTTCGACATGCAAAACAACCAAAACATTGCCGGTGGTAACTGGGAAGTTTACTTCAAGGGCACTGCTCCTGAAATTGCTTTTGCATCCGACAGCGAATTCATCCTTTCCTACAACATTTCCGAATTGCCAGTTGGCTTGGGCTACGTTGTTCACTTGGGAACAAAATGGAACAGCAACAACATGGCAGACGACTTGAAACCTGCCGAAGCAATTGACCAAGACAAGTTGATTGGAACAATCAACTACAATCTTGTTTGCTTCCCAGGAAGTGGCGAAGGCAAAGAATACTGGGGTTGCCTTGGTCTCTACATCGAAGACCGTTCTGCTCCATCCGTGAAAGTTTCCAGAACATACATGGCTGTGGAAGACGGCAAAGCTATCTACACAGTAGAAGGTACATGGGCTAACTACGACGAAGAAGCTAGAAACGGCATGTACATGGATCTTGAAAGAGACAAGATTGACTTCACAGAAGGCAAGTACACATTTGCATTCAACGATGACGGCACATTCACAATCAAGTGCGACGTTACCGACATTGCAATCGACGAAGGCGTTGAACTCTACGCTCACATCTACCTTGCAGACGGCACACAAGTTGCAGCACCTGCAATGGGCGACACAGCACAAGGTCAACACGTGACAATTGCCGGCAAGAAATACATTGTAGAAGATCACTGGGGAATTGCATGCGTTTTGTGGCGTGCACACACAGCTTGCGACAGCATCTGCCCCGAATGCGGACTTTGCATGGACAGCCAATGTGCAGAAGAATTCTGCGCTGACAAGTGCCAAGGTCACCACACTTGCGAAAGCATTTGTCCAGAATGCGGACTTTGCATGGACAGCGAATGCACAGACCCTGCTTGCGCAGAAAAATGCGAAGGTCACGGCATTGCAATCGTTTTCGGCGAAGAAAGCGTTGCAGTTGCTAACCCAGGCACATACTACTACTGGGCAGACAACAACTGGTGCGGTTCTGTAGTTACAGTTTCCAGTGCAACATTGATTGACGGCACAGCAAAGATTTCCTACACATCCACAGGTTTCTGCTGGTTCGGTATGCAAATCTTCTTCGAACAAGCTGGACTTGAACTCGATCAAGAATACAAACTCACTCTCAACATCAAATCCGACGTTGCTGGCCAAATCAAAGTTAACGGCACAATCGTAGACATTGTTGTTGGCGACAACGCAATTGAAGTTTACTACGTTGAAGGCACAATTGTTAACGGCGGTAAAGCAGCATCTTTGAGCATCCAAATGGGTAGCGACGCTGCAAACACAATGGTTGGCGCTGCAAACATTGAAATTTCCAACCTTGCTTGGGAAAAGACCGAAGAACCCGGCCCGGGCGTTGACCCTGTTGAACCATCTTGGTCCTTCAAGAGCGCAGAAATGGTAAACCAAGCAGGCACAGCAATCTTCAAGATGAACTTCAACTTTGCTGGCTACACACGTGCGGAAATCGAAGGCATCAACTGGTGCTTCGACGCTCAACGCAACGGTG
>JAFVYC010000014.1 GCA_017500855.1 Clostridia bacterium
GCCGATCACCCTCTCAGGTCGGCTACCCATCGTCGACTTGGTGGGCCGTTACCTCACCAACTATCTAATGGGCCGCGAGCCCCTCCTATACCGGCGGACCTTTTACCCCTCTGCGATGCCGCAGTGTGGTCTTATCCGGTATTAGCACAAATTTCTCTGTGTTATCCCAGTGTATAGGGCAGGTTGCTCACGTGTTACTCACCCGTTCGCCACTAAGGGGATTGCTACCCTCCGGTCGACGTGCAGGTGTTAAGCACGCCGCCAGGGGTCGTGCTGAGCCAGGATCAGACTCTTGAGTTTAATCTGACTATGTTAACTTTTGGTTGAATATTTTCAACCGCTGGCTAAAATCCTTAAAATTGACTGTGTTTCAATTCTTGTTCTTACTATTCTGTTTTCAAGCTTCTTGCGCTGTCTTTTCAACAGCCTACTTATTCTACTACAACTCACCTTTTGTGTCAACTGTTTTTCCAATGTTTTTCAACATTTTTTTTGATTGACGGCTTGTTGAGGTATCAAACGTTACTTGCCACGCTTCCTGCAAAGATACAAATCCAACTTGTCCTTCATGTTGTCGGGCATTTTGCGTGCAACGGGGCAACAAGCGGAGTTTGCCATGCGTTTTGCAAATTCCAAAACAAACTCAATGTCCTCTTGCATGTGTTCTGCCTTCATAACAGACAAGGTGTCGTACCTGTTGTGGATGGGCGCTGTGTTGCCGGGTGCCAAGCGAGCAAAAGAGATTGCCGGCACGCCCTTGTCGGCAAAAGGCGTGGAGTCGCTACTGTACACGTCCTGGTTTGCGGAAATGCCCTTGCCAACTTCCTTGGCAAAGTATTGAACGTAGTGAACAAGCGCTTCTTCCGAGGTGCAACAAGCAATGAAACGGCCCATGATGCTACCGATCATGTCCAAATTGATGCACAACACAACGTCCTTTAGTTGTTCTTCGTGCATTGCGCAGTACGCCTTGGAGCCAAGAAGCCCACGCTCTTCGCTACCGCACCACACAAACTTCAACGTGTGCCTTGGTTGGTGCTTTGCAAAGTATTCGGCAATGCCCACCAAGCCAACGGAGCCGGACATGTTGTCGTACACGCCTTGGGAAAGGGACGTGGAATCGTAGTGCGCAGTAAACACAATTGTTTGGGGAATTTCCCCCTTGATTTCCGCAACCACGTTGTGGGAATTGCCCTTGTATTCATCCTGCTTCACAACAATTTTTGCCATTTGACCGTCGTTTTTTACAATTTTGATGGCGTCCTTGGCATTGATGCTTACGCCAAGAATCTTTTTGCCGTTGTGCACTTGCGCACGAAGTTCTCGTTGGTCAATGTCACTATCAACAAAATTTGCGTTGCCGTCGTAGGAAATAAACGCCAAAGCGCCGTGTTCCAACAAATCTTGGTACATCCAATGGCGCATGTAGCCGTCGATAAGCACAATTTTGCCCTTTACTTGGGAAAGGCTGTAGGCATCCGTAGACGTGAGGTAGCACAAAGGCGCTTCCACTTCGCCACTGCCACAATTGAAGTAGCCCTTGCAAGGCACTTCCTTGCCGTCGATGTGCAACGACGCTGTGTGCATTGTTGCCATGTCAACTTCAAACGCTTCCAAGTGGGCATCCAAACCCATATTTTTGCATACGCCCTGCAAGTATTGCGCAGTTTCCAACTCTTGTTGGCTACCACCGGTACGCACACGGGCTGTGTCTCGCAAAATTTTCATGATTTTTTCTTTGTTCATACCGACCTCCTGTGTGAAGAAAATATTGACAAAATAATACCACGAAACGACAAAAAATGCAACTGCACAACTACAATTATTTGCGCTATTTTTGCAATACCCTGCGCTTGCAAGGTAAAGTTTGCAAGAAACCCGCTTTTGTGGCTGTAAAGTTTGTTGAGTGCGTGGCGCAAATTCGCCTACATTCCCTTAAAAAACCAACAAGCGTTCTAACAAAAACACCCCCACCGTACGCAATTTTCAACACACGGGGTGGCGAAATGTAGAAAAGTGCGTTTACTCAGTATTACCACAACCAACAACGTGGCAAAAAGTTGAATGCAAGTAGCAAAAAACAAAACCCGCTTGGAATGTTTCCAAACGGGTTGAAAGTTTTGTTTGTTTACCAGAAGCACTCTTCGTCCTTTACGTACGCAAGGCAGGGGTAGCCGGGGATGCCATAGGTTCTGTCGCAATCTCCACGGTATTCGTTGCCACGCTTGCAGTTACGGCAATTGTAGCCTTGATCTTTGAGCACTTGCACGCTTCTGCCACAGCTTGGGCAAGTCATTGCTTGGTCGGACACTGCACGACCGCAATCTCTACAGTAAATAAGAGCCATTGTTTGTTCCTCCCTGAACATATAGTTTGTGTGAAAAAAGAATAGCACAAGTTCAGAACTATGTCAATAGTATTGCAAAAACTTTGTCGAAAATGTTCAATATTTGCTATTCCACAACAATTGCAGGCACAACGCCAACGTTGGAACTGAATGCGCCACCGCTTTCCACCTTGCCGTTGTAGAAAATTTGCTTTGCCGACGAGCCGTACAGTTGGTAGGGCGAGCGCAACCACCACAAAGCGCAATGGCCTGTTTTGAAAATCCATGCGTTTTGGCATTTTGCGTAGTCGGTAGCAAATTTCAAGCGTTGGGGCGCTTCGGGGAAGTACTGCTCCACTTCCTCAACGGAAAGCAAAAACACCTTGTCGGACGTGTTTGCGCAACAGTAGGGGTTTGTTGGCACCTTGGTGCTTTGGGGGCTGTTGTCTTGCGTGGTTTGCAAAATTTTGCGTTGCTCCGTTTTGCCAAACGCCGTGTTGAAAAAGTGTGTGTTTAGCCAACCCCTGATGCTACTGAATTGGTAGTTGCAATCCATCACGTTGCCACAGTTGCCTTGGTAGTCCTTGCGAGTTTTTGCGTTGGAATCGGCGTAGAAAAAGAACTCTTGGCTGTCCAACACTTTTTGCGACACAAACACGTTGCCACCTTGCGTTTTGCCCACCACGTCCCACACAATTGGCGCATATTCAAACCAAAACACGGTGTCTTGCGGGTAGCCGTTGTAGTACTGACGGCTGTTTGGCTTCCAGCCGGGCAAAAAAGGCACGTCGGCACGGTAGGCAGTGAAGTACACGCCACGGTACTGCTTGCCGTTCAACGTTTTGTCCGTGTAGTACATGTAGTCTTCAAAAAGTGGCACTTTCTTTTCTTCCACCGTGCCACACACGTAGGGGAAGGCGTGCCAAGTGCTGTCGTAGCCACCAAGCGCCGAAACAATTGCGCCATCCGTTACCAAATTTTGTGGGTACGTGCCAAAAGAAACTGTTTTTGTAGCCATGGAATTCTCCTTTGCAAAATATGTTTTGCCTACTGTGGCATCAGTTCAACGGAAACTTGGAAAGTTTGCAAGTTGACAACAATGCTGTAGGTGCCGGGGTTTTTGAAATAGTGGTTTTGCTCGGTGCTTGAAAGAAGGTCGCTTTGCACCACCGTCAAATCGTAGGTGTTGTAGGACGACGTGTAGAATTTGGGCAAACTTGTTGTGTACTTTGTGTCAACAACAAACGTCAAGCGGAAAACGTAGGGAACGTCTGCTTCGTAGGGTTGCAACTCCACAAAATCCGTGCCGTCGTGGTACACGCAAGAGTAGGTTGCCGAGTTGGCATCCACAAGTTGCAAACGCACAACGTAGGTTTTGGCGTTGACGTAGACGTTGTAGGCGCCACCAACGTCGACAGCAATGTTCCTGTTGGAGCTGTGGGCAATTTTGTTTTCCAAAGCTTCGTCCAAAGTGACCTTGTAGTAGCTGGTGTGGCTGGAACTGAAAAAGGAAACATACTGCCCTGCGTCAATGTGGAAGTTTTCCAACACAAACTCGTCGGCATTGCTTGGGCTAACGCTCATTGGCACCCAATCGGTTGCCTGCGTGTAGACACTGCAACTTTGCATTTTGTGGTACACGGGTGTGTCAATTTCCCTCTTGAACTGCAAATCGAACAACTTGGTTTCCACGTCGAAAGTCAAGGTGTAGATGCCACTTTTTTTCACGTTGATTTGCACGCTTTCGCCACTTTCCATTTCCACTTCGGCAAATTCGGCGCTTGTTGTTTGCGCCAAGTCGGAGAACCAATGGCGCATGTCGTCGGACAACATGTAGAAGTAATCGTTTTGATAGAGGTACAAGTTGTCGTACACACGCTTGGTGCCGTCAAGGTAGAAGTAGTCCAAACTGAAAAATGCGCCGTTAACTTCCATCCAAAGCGAAAGTCCCGGGGACGTGTAGTACTCTTTGCCGTCTTCCACAACAAAATTGCCCGATGGAATGTCGCCGGGCGCAACAACTTGCACGTCGGCATTGAAGTCCGTGGGGCCCGATGGGATAAAAAAGCAACCCGAAAGCAACACGCCACAGGCGCAACAAAAAACTACACACAAAATACACAGCGCTATCTTTTTCATACAATTATCCTCCTGCGATAGCAAAAACAACCGTGGGGTGCCCAACAACTGCAAGGTTGTGTTGGTGTTACATTGTTTACTGTATCATACCACATTTGAAAGTCAAATGCAACAGGTTTAGCAAAATTTGCATTGATTTTGCAATGGGAAAACGTTGCTTTTTGCATGGGATTACTTTGTTGAAAGTGGCAAAAGTTGTCAACACTTGTTTTGTTGACAAACAGCGGGCGCAATTGTTGACAAATGT
Source organism: Clostridia bacterium (assembly GCA_017500855.1). Taxonomy (GTDB): domain Bacteria; phylum Bacillota; class Clostridia; order Christensenellales; family CAG-314; genus Fimimonas. The sequence goes on from JAFVYC010000014.1 coordinate 4,713, forward strand.
TTCCAAATTTCCTATAATACTACTCAGTAAAAGGAGAAAACCAATGAAACTTCCCCAAAACATCCTCTACGTTGGCGTCAACGACCACCAAATTGACCTTTTTGAAGGCTTGTACGTTGTGCCAAACGGCATGTCGTACAATTCCTACATGATTCTGGACGAAAAAACCGTGGTTATGGATTCCGTAGACCACAACTTTGCGCAAGAATGGCTACAAAACATCAAGCGCCACGCAACTCCCGACTACCTTGTTGTGCAACACATGGAACCCGACCACTCCGGCTCCATTGCCGAATTTATGCAAGAATTTCCCAATGCAACCATTGTTGCATCCAAAAGCGCATTTGCAATGATGAAAAACTTTTTTGGTTGCGACTTTGAACAAAGGCGCATTGTTGTTGGCGAAAACAGCACGCTTCAACTTGGCGCAAGAACGCTTGTGTTTGTGACGGCGCCAATGGTTCACTGGCCGGAAGTTGTTGTGACCTACGTTCCGCAGGACAAATTGCTGTTCTCCGCCGATGCATTTGGCAAATTTGGCGCATTGGACGTGGACGAAGAATGGGCGTGCGAAGCAAGGCGCTACTACTTTGGCATTGTTGGCAAGTACGGCGTGCAAGTTCAAAACTTGCTCAAAAAGATGCAAAACTTGCAAATGCAAACAATTTGCCCGTTGCACGGCCCTGTGCTAGACCAAAACTTGCCCTACTACCTCAATTTGTACAACACGTGGTCGTCCTACCAAACGGAAAGCCAAGGCGTGTTGATTTGCTACACGTCGGTGTACGGCAACACAAAGAAAGCCGTGTTGAAACTTGCAAATTTGCTAGAACAAAAGGGCACCAAAGTTGTTGTTAACGACCTTGCCAGGTCGGACATGGCAGAATGCGTGGAAGACGCCTTCCGCTACGGCAAAATTGTGCTTGCCACCACCACCTACAACAACGACATCTTTCCCTTTATGAAGCAATTCATCCACCACTTGACGGAAAGAAACTTCCAAAACAAAACGATTGCTTTTGTGGAAAACGGCAGTTGGGCGCCCGTTGCAACCAAAATTATGAAAGGCATGTTGGAAAACTGCAAAAACCTTGCCTACACACAAAGCACGGTAAAAATTTTGTCGGCGCTTTCCCCGGAAAGCAATGCGCAACTAGAACAATTGGCGCAAGAATTGGCAGACTAGCCATTGCCCACAACACACCTTCAAACCAAACAAAAAAATGCAATAACCAAGCCTGTTTGCAACAACGCAAACAGGCTTTTTTGCCACCACGTGTGTGGAAAAACGGGGATTTTGTTGTTTTGCACAACTGCGCTTTGAGTTGCCATTTTTTCAGGCAAACAACTTGCTTTTGAAGTGGCAAAAACTTCACAAAAAAAAGCATACACACAAGGTTTGCCCCCCTTGCGTGCATGCTAATTTTGTTTTCACAAGCGTTGCAATTTTGTGCATGACCAGTCAAATGCACTGCGCAACTTTGTGGCGTTTGCCATTTTGCCCCAAAACGTTGCTTGTTTTGGAAGGCAATTTTTTACTTGACAAAGGTTGCCAATTTCTACTTGGCAAGTTTTTTGTTCAATTGCTTGCTTGTGTTTTTTACAATCAAATACACCGTTACCCACACGACAAAGTACACCACAACAAAAATTGCCGTGAAAATTGCCACCACTTGCCATTGGAATGGGATCCAAGAATTGGCAATGTAGCAAGCAACGTACACAACGTACAGGCTTAGGAAGTGAAATGCCATGCTTTTGGCAATGGGCCAACCTTCAACTTGGTTGAACACGCTTGCCCCTGCTTGCACAAACGCCAACACGTAGGTAGAAACGATGGCAAGCAAAATTTGTCCGCCCGAAAGAAGCACTTCAACGCCCGTCAGTTGCACAATCCACAAAACGATGCCACAAACCATTGGGCCAAATCCACCAAACAGCAGACCTCTCAAAAAAAATTCCTTCACATACTTGTTCATAGTCCAAATCTCCTTTTTATACTTGGCACTTCCCGACGGGAAACGTAGTCGCAAAAACCATTGGAAAGCACAATTTTTAGCGCACCGCCAATGGACACGCCAAACCTTTGCACAAAGTTGACGTTGACAACGCATCCTTGGTTAATCTTGATGAAACTGTCGTCCACAATTTCCAACACGTCCTTGATGCGCAGTTTTGTGGCAAATTGGTTGTCGCCCACGCTTGCAAAAACCTTGCCATCTCTTGTGAAAAAGCAAGCCACCGTTTGCAATTGCAATGGCACAATTTCGTCGCCGTCAAAGCCGTACAACAGTTGTTGCTGTGTTTCGTCGTTTGCAAGTTGCCTGATTTTTTCTACCGTGGCGGTGACCTTGTTGCAAACCACGGTGACGGAAGGCTCCTTGCCGTCGTCTATCACCAAATAAAACTTCATTTTTCCTCCTTGATTTGTTCGTTTGCCTAGGGTGTATATTATACCACAAAAATCGTTGTTTGTGCGCATTTTTTGCTATTCGGTAGAAATTTTGCGCTAAACGCAACCTCAATAATGGCAACAAGAAACCTGCTTGCAACAACGCAAACAGGCTTTTTGCATGCCCAGAAAAGGCATTTTTTGCACCACGGGGTGGCGGTTTTGCAAAAAAATCCCAAGGCAAACGGAATTGCTTGGGATTCAACAAAAACGTGAAATTGCGTTTCTAGAACAAGTATTGCCTTTCGTACAGTTTGACTTTGCAGTTTGGGTCGGATTCGTAGTCGCCGTGGTAGGGAAACTCGGCAACACAACGGTACTTTGCGTTGAAGCAATGCCCCAAAACGTAGCACACACGCTTTTCCACCTGTGCAAGAATGCCCAAGTTGGGCAGTTCGTAGCGGTAGTTGCAAATGGCTTGTGGATGAACGTAGTTGTGCGTGCCAATTTCTTGGTAGACGTTTGCAAAAGTTGCAATGGCATCGCCTTGAACAAATAACACGGCAAATTGCTTGCCGTTTGTCGCTTTCCACAAGGTGGCTTCGGCATTTAGGCTAGCACGCAAACGCCCAACTGTTTGCAATTGGCAAGTTTCCACAAGTTGAAAATGCAAGTTGTGCAGTCTGGCGTACAAGCCACGGGTTGTATGGGCAAATCTCTCTTTTTTGCCGGCAAGTTTGTCTACGTAGACATAGAGTGGAATTTGTGCTTGGAATGCAACAATTGGCGTTGCATCCTTGCCGGAACAGTAGTAGAACAGGCTTTGCCCCAAAAGTTCACGCTGGCTGTCGGAAAACTCATCCACAGCAAGCAGGCTTGCAATTTGTTGCAAAACTTCCATTGAATTTTCCAAAACACACCTCCTTTGCCACAAAAACGCCACCCCGTGTGCCAAAAACAGCACACGTACTTGGTGTTGTACGCTTTGCACAACGCACAAAACCACACGTTTTTGTGCCAATAACTGCCAACAATTTTAAGAAGTAAACCAAACCTTTTGCATCCCAAAACAACCACTTGTAGGTGGCATTTTTGCACCACGTGGTTGGGGATTTGCCGGTTTTAGCCAACGTTTTGAACGTACTTGCCAATGATACTGGACCACTCGGCTTCCCCCTCGTAGTAGGCGTGGCCGTACTTGTAGTGCGCATCTCCTTTGAAGTCAACGGAATAGTAGAATTGACCTTGTGGCGCAACAATATCGTAGCCGTTTGCATACACAACGCAAACCACGTATCCTTCGTAGATGTAGGTCCAATCCACAGGTGCAGGAAAGAATATCACTCCCACAACAAAATGCAACGAGGAAATTTCCTCCATCAGTTGCGTAACTTTTTGGCCACCTTGCTCTGTCAAACCGTCCAAAACGCACACAGGGGTGTTTTCTTCTCGCAGGTTGCGCACGTCGCTTTGGTCGTAGGTAGTTTCCAAGTGGTAAATTTCCACTTGCTCGACTTGATAACTCTCAACGGAAAACTTGATGGTTTTGTCTAGCGTAGCGCAGGAACACAGCGACACCACCATTGCAACCACCAAAATTGCCACAACAAACTTTTTCATTTTGTCCTCCTCCTGTTGGTTATACAAATACTATACCACACTTGCACCACGTTTGCAACGTTTTTGCGAAAAACCATTGCCAATTGTGCATTTTGCACTTTTAGCAAAGTACATTTGTCACTTGGAAAGTCTTTGTGGGTTACGTGTTTTTGACGAAATCAATAATCTGGTCAATACACTCCTTGCTAGGGCAAGTTGCACCATATAAAAATGTTCCAACATAAATCAGCGTTACGCTGTTTGTTTTGTGCTTGTATTTTTTAATTATTGTTTTTCTAGCTCTGTTTACTTGAATTTGCGATTGACAAATCAACTCAAAATCGTCAAGAAAATACTTGTTTATTATTTCAAGATTATCTTTGCCGTCAATCAAAATATACTTTAGTTGAGGCATGAGAATGTCAACAACTCTTAGTGTTAGTTCGTAGTTTTTATCTACTCCCTTTGACTGAAAAACTTTTCTGTATTTGTCCTTCACATACGGGAATGGGGACATGTCTAGGTGAGATATTTCAGCTTCGCCAATTCCTAATGCAGAAAAAATCTTATCAAAGTTTCTTCTCCAATAAGTTTCTTTTTTAAAGTTGTACAACAAGTCAAAAATATCTTCCGCCGACAAACTATTATTGTCCTGTTTGTATTTCTCATAGATATGCGAATAATTTACCCTTGCCCCTTTATCAGATGGTGAATATGAAATTGTTATAGCCTTTGATTTGTCAATTTTAAAAAAGAAGGGTTGATTCCAAACAGGCGAACAATAACTCTTTATTTCCTCTGGTCTTTCCAGTCTTATTAGATCCATTAACAAATCTTTTAGTTCGTTGCTCATTTTTTCCTCCTTTGCGATTTTGAGTAAATTAAGTATAGCATACCACTAAATCTAAAAAAGCGTTTAGAAAAATATACAAAACAAATGGTTTTTGACAATGTACACATGAGTCAAGTTTTTTGCAAAACCATTGCCAATTGTGCATTTTGATTTTTGCATCCAAAAATATGGGTATTGGGTTCAATTTGCGCCACGTTTTATATTCCTAGACAGCAATTGCTCCAGGGGCTTGAACTCTGGGGAAGCGTCCATTTCTTCCTGAAAAAATTCTCCGTTTTCCCAATACATTTTCAACCCAAAAGGGTGTGTGTTGTGTTGGGATGCATCGCTAGTTATCAATCGATACCGGTTGTCGACAATTTCCAGTGCGGTGCAATTTGCCACGCCCAACCCAATTTGTTGGCTGGTTTTTAGCAAATGCTTGGCGCTTTCCAACCGTTCCGCATTGTTGCAATGGGGAACAAAAAATCCATCAACAAAGCCCAAACATTGCATGCTGACCAATGGTTGGTCGGCGCCCTGCTTGATTTGCAAGGAATCGGTCAAACATTGCTTGAACCAACAGTTGGCGCCCGCCGAAACTCCGCACATTACCTTGCCGTTTTCCCACGCTTGCTTCAACACTTGGTCAAAACCGGTGGCTTGCCAAAGTTTAATCATGTCTAGCGTGTTTCCACCGCCCTCAAAAATGATGTCTGCCCAGTCGACAAGTTGCTTGACGTACTTGGCATCTGTAAGCTTGTTGCTCTTCAAGTGTTTGCAAGGGCAACCGTACATTTTGCCGTAGATATCTACCATCACTTGAAAGTACCCTTCTTGCCCGTCAAGCGGTTGGGAATGCGCTATAAACAAAAAATTGGGGTGTTGTTTGCCTGTGAGCCTGATGATTTCCTTGTCTTGATTTTCCAGTTCGTAGGGATATCTCGTTCCATCGGAGCGCAACCGCCCGTTTTCTCCACCACCAATGGCCACTATCTTTTTGCTCATACAAAACCTCCAACAAATTCAACCTTGCCCAAATTGTTGCACAAAACAAATGCAAAAGTCTTTCATCCACTGCGAACAAATTGGTTTTCTACCAAAATTATATCACACCATTGCAAATAAATCAAGGCGTGCCGTGGGTGGGACTGTAACTTGTTGTGGTATATCATCATTGCAAAGCATTGTATATCATCAAACCGCAGGTAAGATGCACGCTGGAGCGTACATTCAATTATATACCATTGCTTTGCAATGGAATATTTTGCAAAATTTAAAATTATGGAATGTGTAAACGTGCGCAACACAGCAAAGTAGCGTAGCTTCGGTGTGGTGTTGGCACAGCAAATGGAGAACCATTTATCTCTTTTTGTAAATTACAAGTTCTGGATTTTCTCCGTTTTCTTCATAGGTGCAAACAAGAAGAAAATCCATGTTGCCAGCTATGCCAAAGCATCTACCGCCAAATGGGCTTTCGAGCTGACTGCCCAAATAGGTTTGCTTGTCGTCGAGAAACTTCACTTTTTCTCCGTTGGGGAGAGTGTATTCCATGTTGATAAATTCCCCCGACAGCACGTTTAGATGCTCTACCTTGGGCAAACCCTCAATATGCAAAAGCGTGTTAAATTCGCTAATCAACTGCGCCTTAAACTCTTCCAGCATTTGTTTTCCACCAATGTTGGCATAACGCTTCCAGATGTCTAGGGTGTATTCACCATCGGCGTAGCACCATTTGCAGTATTCTTCGTTGAGAAGTCCATCCTTCTCACGGCTGACGTTGCAATCGTCCATTGGCATACCACAACACTCGCAAACAAGTTTTCTTGGCGAGCCTAGCAGGGTGTTGATGGACACGTCGAACAATTTGGAAAGAAGCTTGAGTGTGTCTATGTTGGGAATAGTTTCGCCCGTTTCCCAGCGAGACACGGCTTGCCTTGTGACAAATACTTTCTCGGCAAGTTCTTCTTGCGAGAGCCCCATTTTGGTTCTTAGTTGGTAAATGATGTCTTTCGTTTCCATAAAACCACCACCTGTTTTGTTTTTGGCAGTATTATATCACGGACGGTGGGCGTTGACAAGCAACTGCCTGTTGCTATGATCTTGACAACGTGTTGCTTGCCAATCACTGTTGCGACACAAACGGTCGACACGCAAAAAGGAGAAAAAGAAAAAGCAGTTCAAGTTGTGTGAACTGCTTTGTTTTGCGACCAAAAAGCGTGCTCGGCCGTGTGAGTAATAGATGAATAGGATACACGGATGAGTTAGGTTAAAAAGCGGATGAGTTTTTTGAAAACGGTTTCAATTTTAATTTTTCCATCCGTTCTTGTTTTTAAACTCTAAAATATCACCTGCACTATATACAAAACTATGATCTGATTCATTAGCTTTAGAAAACATTACCATTATGCCATTTTCTTTGTCATAATTTCCGTTATTATCGGTAATAACCCAAAGGATTATATCATAC
>JAFVYC010000015.1 GCA_017500855.1 Clostridia bacterium
AAACGGCAATTTTCAGCAAAAAACGACAATGTTTTGCACAATTTTGAAGAAAAGTATTGACATAAACGAAATAAAGTTGTATTATATACTAAAATATAAGATTAAATTTTTGTATTTTCCACCACATAATGCATATTATGTAGTCAGTTTTTTCAAGGAGGTGAAGGTGATTTATGAACATGTACATTTTGTTGGCAATCTATCTTTTGTCATCTGCAATCATTCTTGTGTGCCTAGATCATCTCAAAATGCGCATTGCACGCAACCTTTTCCTTGCGCTGACTGTGGTGCTAATTGCATTTTTGCCATGTGTCGTTCACGGAAACCAAATCATCTACTTCCGTAGCGACCACCAAATGGACAGCCTTGCCGACAAGTCGCTTGCTTTGATCGAACAAATCTACCTCACTTCCGGAGACACCCTAATGGCAGTATCTCTGATTTTTTCCGTGCTTGCAGTCATCGTTTCCGTTTCCACGGTAATTTTGATTGTGCACACAGCAAGGGCAATTTGCAAACTTGTTGCCAAAATCAAGGAAAAGCGCCAACACCCCAAGGTTCCACAAAAGCAAACTTTCGAGCGCAAGTTCGCTCAATCAAAAATACAGTACAAACGCATCCTATATTTGCGGTTTTGCAGGTTGAATAGCTAGAATAATGCCATTTTGCATGCTTTTTGGCACAAACCACAGCGGAATTTTCCGTTTGTGATTTTTTGCGTACGCCAAAACAAAGCATGCATTTTTCAATTTGCACAAACCGAAAGTTGGCTCGGCTCGCCAACAAAAATCATTTATAGGAGAAATATCATGAAACAAACAAAAAAAGGCTTCACACTTGTTGAACTCTTGGTTGTGATTGCAATTTTGGCAATCTTGGCAACCGTTTCCGTAGTGGGCTACACAAGCTTCATCACAAGAGCAAACCTTTCCAACGACCAAGCAACAATTGCAATGATCAATCGCAACCTTCAAGCAGAATTCGTAACGGGAAAACCCGAAAGTGCAGGCGAAGCACTCACAGCGCTTGGTGGATTGGGCTTCACCGACGAAAAACTTGTTCCCTATTCCGCAAACTACCACTATGCTTACCACTTGGAAAGCAACACGTTCTACTTGGTAGACAACAACGACACAATTGTGTACCCCGAAAATGCATCTGTCGACAAGTCCGAACTTTGGGGCTTGTACCACGATGACTCCAGCTACATTGCAGGTGTAAACCAATACGTTGCGCTCAACCCTGTAACCAGCCACGAAAAATTTGTTTTGGCTTTTGCTCCCGGTTCGTACTACTTCGACCTCAACCAAAACTACATTGCTTTCCACCAACCACAAGGCTACCAAATCAACATTTCCAACGGCTACGTTGCTCAGCTTGAACAAATTGCAGGCTCTACGTCCTACCCAGCAAGCGAAACAGTTGTTTCCATGCAAGTTGTTGATGGAACAGCAGGAAAGAGCTGGTCTGATATTATTGCTTCTGCAGAGGTTGTAAGTGGCGAAAAGGTAATCAAAGACAAATTGTTTGTTTGCACAAACGAAAACAAAGCTTTCCGTCCAACCGCTGGAACAAAGGAAAGCGTTCGTTTCCAAAACTGCGTGTTTGCTTGTGGTGCTGTTGATGATGCAATAAGATTCAATTCCTTCACAAATCTTATAATTGACGGTTGCACATTCCTGGATTCCAGTGCTTCAGCAATCCACATTGAGTATTTGTACGGCAAGCTTACTATCACTAACAGCAAGTTTATTGGTTGCGCAAGAGGTATCCACATTGGTGCTTGTGCAGAAGGTTCTTTGATTCAAGGCAACACCTTCAACATCACAACAACCGACAACAACGACGGCTATGCAATTCGTTTGGATGCTACGTTCCATGACATTGATGACGGAAAAGAAGATTCCTACATCCACACGCCTGCACAGGGCGCAGCAATTGCCATCAAGGACAACAACTTTGAATACTGCTATGCTCCAATTGTTTTGAGAAAAGGCTTTGCTGAAGGTCAAAAATACCAGCTCAACACAAGTGACCCCGAGTACAAGCATTTGATTGAATGTTCCAACAACACGTTTGGCACAATTCACAGCAACGAAAAGGTTGTTTACAGCAAGGAGATGTACAACTGGGACGACGTAAAAGCATACTTCGAAGGCATCATCAAGTAAGTTTTCAACAACTCAACACAAAAAAGCCGATGGATTTCCATCGGCTTTTTTTTTGCAATTTGGTGTGGTAGTGTGTTTGCAATTTGGCGTTGCAAAGAATTTCTGCCATTGTGTGGCAAATTTTTGTCAACGGCTACGCCAAACGAATTCTTTTGCGAAGTAGCAGTTCATCCACAAGCACAACGCAAGTGCCACCAATCAACGCTGCAAAAAGTTGCACCCAACTCCAAGCAACGTTCAACATTTGTAGCATTTGTTCCTTCATGAACAAGGGGAAAATCAACTTCACGCACACAAAGTACATGAATGCAAATTTCACAAGTGCGCCAAACACAAGGTACACAACCTTGTTCAGCACAACAACGGGGCGTTTGTTTGTGGAAAGCAGGCCTGTGCCCACGCCGTACACAACGCACAGTAGCAAGTTTGCCACTGCAACAAATGGCGTTTGAGCAAAGTTTTTGCTGATACCAAGCAAAAATGCCACAAACGGTGTGACGCATCCAAGCGTTGCGCCACCAACAATGCCACATAGTGTTGTTGCAAACAGCAAAAACATGTTCACAACGGAGCCAACAAGCAACTGATTGCCCGTTTGCGCCAAAAAGTACTGGCAAACAACCGTCAGTGCACACAACACTGCAACGTAGGCAATGTACAGCGCCTTGTTTTTGTAGTTTCCAAACAAAATTTTTCTAGCCAAAACAACCTCCTGCGTGTTGCCAAACGTCCTTGCAACACCGCAAGTATTGTACAACTTTTTTGCCGATTGGTAAAGCAATTTTTGCAAAAAATGTGGCAAAAGCAAGCAAAATCTTTGCCAAAGTTGTTTGCTTGTTGCGCAAAATGGTGTATAATAAAACCACCAAGCACGCAAGGAGAGTTTTCATGAGCAAAACAAACGTTGGCAAAAGGGACGTTGTGGTTGCAGGCATTGGCCACCGTTTTTGCCAAGCACAAAACCACAATGAGGAAATTTTGAAAGTTTTCCGTCAAATTGCCGAACGGTACAACGTTGTGGAAGTGGCAACTTGTTGCGCCTTGGGTGCCGATTTGGCAATTGCCGAGTGCGCCATCAGTTTGGGCTACCCAATTTGCGCCATTTTGCCAATGGAACGTCAACTGTACCTGCAGGAAATTCTACTTGATGCCACCCAAAACGGCAAAACTGCCACGTCCGACTTGCGCCGTGTGGAAAACGTGCTGAACAGGGCGCATCGCACAATTGTGGCAACACACCCCACGCACCCCTACTTGGGCGCAACGCAAAAATTGGTGGAAGTTGCCGACGTGCTTGTGGCGCTGTGGGATGGCGTGCAAACTCCGTTGGAGCAAGATGGCAAGCCCATCAACCAAGGTGGCACCTACCACGGCATTTTCATGGCTTTGAACAAGGGTTTGCAACTTGGCACAAGTTTGTTTGTTGTAAAGGTGGCAAGGAACTAGATTTCAACTGCATATTCAACGCATTGCGCCGAGTTTTCGGCGCATTTTTTTTGCGCAACAAGCCTTGTTTGGCATAGCCGTGCAATTTGTTGCGTACAGTAGGCAGGGGGAACAAAATGTTTGTGTGCGTGCTAGACAGCGGAATTGGTGGGCTTGCCATTTGCAAAAGTTTGGAGCAAAACTTCACTTGCCCATTTGTGTACTTTGCCGACAGCGCATTTTGCCCCTATGGCGATTTGCCCCTGGACGTGTTGGAAAGTCGGTTGCAAACACTTTGCCGTTTTTGGCACAAACGTGGCGCTGTTGCAATTGTGCTTGCTTGCAACACGGCGTCAGTTTTGCAACCCATGTTGCAACAAGAAACAGACGTTGCCATTTTGCCAATTGTTCAACCAACCTGCCAACAAATTGCACGGCAGGGGTGGGCAAAAGTGTGCGTGTTGGCAACAAAAAACACCGTGCAAAGTGGTGTGTACAAAAGTTGTTTGCAAAGTGTTGGCGTGGAAGCGCAACAAATTGCTTGCCCAAACTTTGTGCCACTTGTGGAAAGTGGTGCAAATTTGCAAAACTGCCTACCCGTGGTGGCAAAAAGCCTTGCTTTGGTGGAGCAAGATTGCCAAGCAATCGTGCTGGGTTGCACGCATTTTGGATTGCTTCGTGGCGCAATGCAACAAGTTTCCGACTTGCCAATTTTGGATTGCAACAATTTGTGCCTTCCAAGTTTGCAAAGTAGCCTGTGTTTGCTTGGCTTGCAAAAAGTGGGGGACGTGGTGCAAAAAACGCACCAAACAATGCACTTTTGCTCAGCTAACGGCACCAAACTTTGCCAAACGTCGGGCGTGCAGTTCAAGTTGCTCAACGTATAGCAAAAGGGGAATGCAAACTGCATTCCCCAATTTCTATTTGTTTGTGTAGTAGAATATTGCAAAAACAACTGCGCCCACGGCAACTGCCGTAAGCACCACAAGCAACAGTATTTCCCGCTTTCCAATGGCAATTTTTCCGTTTTGTTGGGGGACGTACCCCATTTTTGCAAGTGGCACGGCAATGCTTTGCAACAGCACAATCAGCACGATGCACTCGGCAGGCAACAGCGAAAGGTTTTTGACAAGCCTTGGAATGGTAACAAATTTGTAGATTGCTTCCGTGCCACGCCAAACGTTGAACCAGTAGCCAACAATGGGGTTCAAAAGCAAATTGCACACAACAACCACGGCAAACCTTGCAAAGATGATTTTGGTTGGGTTGAGTTTCTTCTTGTACAAAAACAAGCCGTACACAAACGGACTTGCCATTTCAATGAAGATGTAGGGAAAAAAGTAGGTGTCCACCGGGAACACAAACGCCCCAATTGTGTCGCTTACTGCGCCCCCTGCCATGCCTAAAAGCGGGCCGTACACCATTGCGCCAACTGCGTTGACAACAAAGTCCAACGAAACGTACAAACTTGGTGGAATGATTGGGATGCGAATTGCCTTGACTGCAATGCGCAGTGCAGTGATGAGTGCGCACACAACAAGCGAGCGCAGTTTGGTAAATTCCTTGAGGGCGGAAATCCAGTACTGTTTGGAAAACGTGCTGTAGGTTTCTTGCATAAAAAAACTCCTTTTGCCAAAAAGTGCAAAAGCAGTCCGAAGTAGTGTACAAACGTTGTGGTTTGCAAATGGGCAAAACAACAATTTCTTGCAACGGACCAAACGACACACCGCAGTGCAAATGAGCCCTTTCGTTCACGCCTGTATCCCACGGCGCAACACTTAACGCATGTCGCTTTTTTTGCTACGTCTAGTATACCCAATTTGCGCCTTGTTGTAAAGCGTTTGCGCATAACAAACCGACGTTGTGGCAAACTAGAAGTATGATAATCATTTTTATTCGTGCTTTGGTGCTGTTTTTCGTGCTGTTTTTGTCTATGCGACTTATGGGCAAACGGCAAATTGGCGAAATGGAACCTTTCGAACTTGTGATAACGCTTGTAATTTCCGAATTGGCGTGCATTCCCATGTCCGACAGATCCATCCCCATCACGTTTGGCGTGGTGGCAATTCTCACAATGTTTTTGGTGCATCAGCTTGTGCTACTGCTCTCCAAAAACAGCAAAATGCAGTCCGTCATCAACGGCAAACCTGTGATGGTGCTAACAAAAAACGGCGTGGACGTGCAAGCGCTAAAAAAACTCAACATGCAAGTTGCCGACATTTTGCAAGCAATGCGTGTTAGCCAAGTTTTTTCGCTGGAGGAAGTTACCTACGGCATCATGGAAACCAACGGCCAACTGACCATTGTTGCCAACAAACAAATGCAAAACAAGCAACAAACCTTGCCTGTGTGCTACGTTTTGGATGGGCAATGGCAAACCGACCAACTAAAGGAAGGCAGGTTCACCAAACAGCAACTGCAACAAATTTTGAAGCAAAAGAAAGCCAAAGTTGCCGACGTGGTTGTGCTTGCCATCGACGAGAACAATCGGCTTACTTTTCAAACGACACACAAGCCCATTGTGTTCGAAAACTTGGGGGACGTGGTATGATAAAAAACATTGTGACGGCAAGCCTTGTGCTTGTGCTGATTTTGGGTTGTGGCATTTGGGAAGTAGTGGCTTTGAAGCAAGACTACCAAGCATTGCAAACAGAAACTTGGGAAGTGATGCAAAAATGCCTTGACCAATCGTTGACGGAAAGCCAGTACCAACAACTTTGCCAACATTGGGTGGAACTGCGTGAAACTAGCGAACTGTTGTTGCCCCACATCGACGTCTACGAAATAAATTTGCGTTTTGCCGAGGGCAAGGCGTACTGCAAGCAAGGCGATTTCAATCAACTGTATGCACAACTTTGCGTTGCCCACGATTTGTTGCAGTACGTTCCACATTTGATGGTGCCAAACTTGCGCCACATTGTGTAGAACTGCCACCCCGTGGTGCAAAAAACGCAACAAAAACACAGGCAAAATTGGTGAAGTTTTGTAACCGGCGCAGTTTGCCGTGTGCCAAAACGTGGCTGTGAAGGCAGTCTATCAACAGTATATCGTGTGTTAGAGAGCGCAAAAAAGCAACCGAAACTCGGTTGCTTTTTCTAGTAGTTGACAACAAGCGTGTTGTGTGGCTCCGTCAGTTGCTGTGGGCTAAATGCGCCACATTTGCACCCGTTCAACAGCATTTCTTGTGTGGTGGACTTTGTAAAGGTGGTGTCAAATTGCTTTCCGCACACGTTCAAGCACAGTTGCTCCAACGGGCTTTCGGTGGCAGGGCAAATGTACAGCCGTTGTTGTGAAATGCTGATGCCGTACAAGTTTTCCAATTGGCTCACGTAGTACCAACTTTTTGGCACGTTGTGTTTGTGGCAAATTTTGCTCAAGTATTCCTTGGTGGCAATTGCAAGTGGAAACACGCCCAGCGCTTGGCAAAATTCGTTTGCTCTTGGGTCTTTTTGCAACACGGGTTTGAGTTTTTCCAACATCACAAGGCAACGGACTTTGTCGAACTGTGGCAAATTGCACATCTTTTTGAGCAGTAGCGCTTGCAAACAACGGTCAAATCCACACAAAGTTTCGTCGAATGCCACAACACAAATTGCGCCCACGTAGTCGGAAATGTCCAGGTCGGAAACAAGTGCCAAGTACACGCTTGCAAGTGGCACCACAAACTTGTCGCAAGATTTTTGCCGTTTGCCTGTTTTGTCGTAGTAGAAGGGCATGCATTTCAAGGCTTTTGCAACGTAGTGCGCTGTGAATTGTGGCGTTGTGAAGCACATTGCAGTCACTTCCAACGCATTTGGCGCACGCAAGTGGTTTTGCAAACAAAACACAGCCTTGTTGTTTAGGTAGTTCAAGTAGGTGGAAAGCAAACTTTCCTTGATTAGTGGCGTTGGCGCAAAGTGTTGCATTTGCGAAACAATTTGCAAACTGCAATGCGTGGATTTTTCAAAGCAAATTGCAAGGCAATCTTGCTGTTCAAGGCTGTTGGAAAGCGCAAACCTCACTTTTTGACCGTTGCATTCCAAACCGTCGGAAGTGTAACTTTCCACCTTGCTGTTTGTCACAATGCAAAAGTTTCGGCTTCCGCTCACAACAAACACGTTGTTGCGTTTTTCCACCTTGCACGGCTTTTCGAAGGGCAACACAAACAGTGTTTTTGTGGGGGACGTGTAGCAAATTTCGTAGGTTTTGGAACCGTCGTGGTGCAGTTTGCAACACACGTTGTTTTTGCCAACGGTTTTGTTGTAGGTTGCGCTGTTGCCGTCCAAACAAAACTTGCCAACGTTGATTTGCTCGGCTTTGTTGCCTGCCAAGCAAAACACTTTTTCCCCACCCACGCCAAATGCAAACCCTTGCAAAAGCGTGGTGCCACGCCCGTTGTTGTCCAAAAAGGTGGCAACGTTGCCATCCCCCAACTGGTAGGAAAACTGCAATCGACTTGCCACTTGCGCCGTTGTTTGCGGTGGCAGGTAGCCGTGTGGCGAAAGGTGCAAGTGCCTTGTGTGCATTGTCAGCGTGTTTTTGCTCGGCTGGTCTTCCACATAGGGCGCAAGCGTTGCGCCAAAGTACTGCAAGTTTTCCAGTTGAGTTGCAACGGTGGGCATGTCCGTTGCAAAAACCGTCACAACGTCGAAGGTAAAGTTTTGTTTTGGTTGCAGTTTGATGCTGTACAAAAGCCCCGTTGTGCTTTGGCTGGGCAAAATTTTGTTGTCGGCAACAAGTGCAATTGCGCAGTAGAAGGGGTGCTTGCCCTGAACAGCCATGCACACGGCGTTTCCGCTTGAAAAGTAGGCCACGCCCCCATTGTTTTGGCAAGAAAAGGGCACGGAAATTGTAAGTTTTGTGGCGTTGCTACTGTTGTTTGCAAGGTGAATTTTGCGCACTTCCCCACAGTTGTGCAAAAAGTATTTGCTTTCTACAACGTGGTTGCCACTTGCCGAGCGAAACTCGGCAGTTTTTTCGCCAAATTTGCTTTCCACAAAGGTGTCGAAAACGTTGCGCCCGTTGCTGTACAAAAACAGTTGGCAAGTGGTGTTGGTGGCGTGCCCATTCAACTGCACGGCGCTGTTTCCCATGCAGTCCACAGCAGTTTGAAGGTTTGCCGAGCGATAGCAACTGTAGCAAAACTTTTTGTTTTGTTCAAAGGGAAATTTTAGCAGTTGCAAGTTTTGCCCTTTGGCAAACAACTGTTGCGCAAGCACGTCCCCCTCGAAACATTTTTGGGCAATTGCGCAAAAGTGGCGAATTTTGAACAACTCCACAACGTCTTCTAGGTAGTTTTGCTCGCTTTCGGTCAAGTCGAACAGGTGCGCCAACTGCAACAATTGCTTTTGCTTGTTGCCATTTGGCAAAAAAGCCGTGCACTTTGCGTACAGTTTGGCAATTTGCTCAATTCGTGTAGACGTGCTGTCGGCAGGGAACGTCAAGTGTGGCTTGTCCAATGTGCGAGCCAATCTAACGTAGGTTTGCCAATGGATTGCAACGCAAGCAAAAACCTGTTTTTGCACAGACGTTCTTGGCGTTTTGAGAGCAATGGCGTTCAAACAAAATTCCACACTTTGCGTTTCTACGTTTTTTTGCATGGGGAAGTACCTTTCGGAAAGCCGTTGCATTTGCGCAAAGTATTGCTCCTCGGTGGTGGGCAAGCACACCAAAGTGCTGTTGTTTGCGCCACGTAGCGCCCATTTTGCATTGCTAAGTAAAAAACGTGTCAGTTTCATGTTTCACCTCACGTGTACATTGTTGACAACTTTGCTTGCAAATAGTCGCATACGCCACGTAGAATTAGCATATTTTGTAGTTTTTTTGCGCACATAAAAACCTACCAAAATATTACAAAGAAACCGTGCAAGATTTTGTAAAATACAACAGGTAACAGTTGCTTTGGCTTGGATAGTTGTGTTGTTTGTTGAGTAGGTTATTGGCACAAACAATAATATCCGTTGTAGATGTGGTTGAAACATATAAGTAAGCAAATGGCAACACAAACAAAAAACGGTGCATTGCATTTTAGTGCATGCACCGAAGTGTGGTTGTTTTTAGGTGTAGGTTAATGTTGTGTTACTTTTTTGCTTTGCGTGCTACTTTATTTCATCTAAGAATTGCAAGTAGAATTGCTTCATGAACTCATGTCTTTGCAATGCAATTCTTTTTGCTTCGCTTGTGTTCAGTAGGTCGTACAGTTTGAACAGTTTTTCTTCAAAATGCTCCAACGTGGAGTGTGTTTTCTCGTCTTTGTCGTAGAAAGGGTAGTTTTGGGTGGCTCCGTAGGCGAATGTTCGTGCAACTCCCACTGCACCAATTGCATCAATTCTGTCGGCATCCTGAACGATTTTTGCTTCAATGGGCAACGCTTCGTTTTTGGTCGGATTTTTGCTGTAGGATATAAATTCAATGCATTGCATAATTTTGCAAGCCGTTTCCGAACTCAATCCAACGTGAGCTAAAAAGTCTTTTACTTTGAAAAACTTTTTCGATCCAAGTTTTCTGTCTTCAACGTCGTGCAACAGCGCTACCATTTCCGCAACAAACATATCGCAATCGCTGTGTGTTTTGGCTATTTTTTTAGTCAACGCCACAACTCTTTGAACGTGGAGAAAATCGTGACTCAAGTCGTTACAAAGCGAAACATCTTTGACGTACTCGTACGTTTTCAAAATAATGGCTTGGCAGTCCATACTATTTCACCTCTTTTTGTTGCAGTTCTGTTTTTACTGTTTCCAAATCTTTCATCATTTTGTCGTTCCAAATTGTTTCAAAGTATTCGGTGTAGTATTTGTAGCCTTTTCCAATTGGCGAAAACCTGTAGGATATGGTTTGTTGGCTTTCTTTGCCGTACAGGTACGGGCCAACGTACAAGTTGTCGTCTATTTTGCTGTAGAAATCCAAGGGTAATGAATCGTAGAACCTGATTTGAACGTTACTGCTCTTTTTTGCAATTTTTTGCAGTTTTTCAATCCAAGCTATCAAATCAACAATGGTTTTTCTTATTTCACCCGGTTGTTTATTTTCTATTTTTTCTCTTTCAAGCAAAAATGGAGAATCCGGATGGATGGTGATGAATCGAATCTTCAAACCTTTTTTAACTTTTTCCACAAACAAACTGTCGTAGGCATCTCTAAGTGATTTCACGCCAAAGGCAATTTGTTGAAATTCTTTTTTCATGCAGGGGTAGGCCTTTGCCGTGTGAGAGTTCATTTGCGATCTCGTTTGGTAGATTTCGGCAATTCCCCATTCCAAAAACATTTGTTCCCGTTCATCAGCATCTTTGGAGTCAATTGTCATCAGCATCAGTAACGCTACCAAACCTGTTGACAAAAAAGACAAGCCAATGCTCACAAGCACAGAAGATGGAATTGTGTCGTTTGGTAGTATAAATCCAACAATAGTCATCAAAACTCCAAGCAAAATAATAACTATATTCACCAAGTTTTTGTTTCTGGCAAGCAATGCTTGAAACTTTAGTTTGTTGTTCATGTTTTCACCCCTTATTTGTTTTTTGTAAAAATTGTGTCGTAGTACACCTTGAAGCAACCGATGCATCTTGAACTGAAACAACTCGACAACGTTGTTTTGCGCCAAGACTTCAAGTAGGTGTTGCGCATTGAGGAAATTTGTTCGTACCAATCCCCCTTTGCCGTTGTGATGTCAAATTCAAAGCCGTTGAAGGTTTGCCACATTTCGTTGCTACACGGGTAGATGTATCCCCATGGGGAAATAAAAAAGTAGTTGTACAGGCTTGGGCAAAAATGCTCAGTCAACTCGTCGTTGTAATACTGATAGATTAGCGACAAGTAGTAGTCGCTCGGTAGCAAAACTGCAGAATCCTGCTTGATTTTTTGGATGTTTGTTTGCAAGATTGCAACGTCGGTTGCCGATGGTTTTCCTTCGCCGTACATGGGATTCAGCGAAATGTACTCCACACCAATTTTTGCAACTTCCACGGCGTAGTCGTACAAATTGTTGATTGCATCGCTTGTGAGAACAACTGCAGTTCCCAAAATTGTGTTGTTGGACTTGTGTTGTTTGATAAATTTCAGTCGTTCCAATACATTGTGTGCCGAGAAAGTTCTTTTGCGGGATTTCAACATTTCGTTTTCCAACGTCGAGTCCAACGAAACAACCACACCGGTGGGTTCTGCTTCAAGAATTTTCAGCAAAAAGTCATCTCTCACAATGGAGTTTGTGTTCAGCACAACTTCAACGTTGTTTGCTTTGAAAAATGCAATCAGTTCTGGCAAGAACGAAAGGATGGTGGGTTCCCCACCTGTCAACCAAATTGCATCAGCCTTGAAGGACGACTCAACTAGTTTTTTTGCAATTTCAAAGTACTGATTTTTTGTCACGGTGGGTATTGGTTGTTTGTAATCTTTCAAATAGCAGTACTCGCACTTGGCGTTGCAGTCGTACGTCAATGCCCACATAATAATGTTTTTCGGTTTGTTTTTTGTTTGCACGCCACTCTCTCCCATAGCTAGTTTTTTCTCAAAATCTAGCAGTTGATTTTTTGTAATTCCACCTGCCCAGCGGTGGTGTTGTACCAATGTAGCATAGTTTTGGTACAAAATGTTATCACACATAAATTGTACTCCCAAACAGTAGTTTTGTCAAGACAAAAAACAGCGGAAGCAAATTCTTCCGCTGTGAATAGTTCAAGTATTTAGTAATTCAAGCAATTCAGTAAATGGTGTTTTGGCGTTGCGCTAGTAGCCCATTGTTTTCAGGCAATTTTCAATCTCTTTTACTGAGAACACAAGCCCATGTTTTTCCAACAAACATCGTCTGATTTCCAATGGATTGCATGTTGACAACGCTTCTTCTTGGATTTTCTGTTTCAGTTGTTGAATGCAATGTTTTTTTGCAAGGGCTTCACAAAGTAGCATAATTATAGTAGCCGAAATGAGGTGTAATGCCACAATCCAAATCATTGCCGTTTTGGCAACAAACAGCAAAACTACGTTGCAAGCAATGAGCAAAGTTTGAACAACAGTCTCAACACGCACATATGTTTTGAGTGCCTTGTCGCTTCTAACCAAATGCACGTGACCTGTTGGCATCAACGTTATCAGCAAGAACAGTAATTGAGTAATCAAACAAACGTATTCCATTTACTTGTTTTCCACCATATTCAAAATTCTACAAACAGTTTTGTTCAAGGTTTTGCGCCATGTTGTCTAGCAATTCTTGCAAACCTTCAACAGGCACGTTGTTTTTCTTCAAGGAAATAAGCATGGACTTGTCGAAAACAAGGTGGATGTCCCTTTCAATTTCTTCCGGCAAAGCCGTGGTGGATTTGTCGATGTTGCTGTGAATGCACACAAACACGGGTATTCCGTGCTTTTTGTACAGCGCAACGGCAGAGAATTTCAGTTGGTCGTAGGTCAACTTTGCAACGAAAGTGCCAATTGGCGCAGGCACGCTGTCGAAAACTTCCGTTTCCACAGGGAATTGGTTGTCTTTGGTAAGCGTCACGCCGTCTTGTTCAAAGGTCACGGCAACGCCGTTGCCCACGTCGCCAAAGGTGTCGGGGTACATTGCGTATTCCTTGTTCAAACGTTCTTGGTACTGGCGCTTTGTTTCTTCCTTCATGCGGTAGTGGGAAATGTCGTTTACGTCAAATGGGTAGCCCGTCTTGTAGAATTCCACCATTTGTTGGCGCACCTTTTTGTTGAGCGCCGAAAGCCCAAAGCCCATTGCCACAAACAGCACGGCGGAAAGCGCAAACAGCACAATGCCGGCAATTTGGCTTACGTCCACCAAAAACGTTGCAATCATCAAGGTCAGCAACGGCACAATAAACATTGCCATGGAAATGCCCGCCATCTTTCGGTAGGAGGGGCAAGGTGGAAACATTTGGCTGTAGTTTCTATACATTTCTTCCACAATGTTGCCTTCAACTTCCTTGGGTTGCTTTGTGCGTAGCACAACAACCACAACAATTGCAACGACCATTGCCGACAACAGCACAATGCACACAATTTTTTGCACGCCGTTTGCGGAAATTTCCTTTTGCAACACTTCGTTGTGGTCGATGACTGTGCTTCCGTCAATTTGCAAACCCAAAATCCAACTGTTGTTGGATTGGTAGTGCTTTTCCGGCACAACAAGCGTCACCGTTTTGCCCTTCAATTCTTCGGCGTTTTGTTGCAACAGTTTTTGCGCCTCGTCGGAGAACATGTAGGGCACGTCGATGTTTTTCAACGTAAGGTAAATGGCGCCACCGTTTTCTACAACGTTTTCCACGGTGCTCGTCACTTCTTTTGTTTTTCCGTTCAAGTTGTTGTTTGCAATGCCCATGATTGATTGAGCAACGGAAATTGTCAGCACAACCACAAGCACCAAAATCAATGCAACGGTGCCAAGCAATTGCTTCTTTTTGTTTGGTATAGAAATAGAATTGTTCATAGTTTTTCTTCCTTTTGTTTTGTGATGCTATTGTAGCACAGCCAAGCAAAACTGTCAACAAGTAGTGGCGCAAAGTGGTGCAACTGGCAGTTTGGTGTTTTTGTGTAGCAAAAAAGGCAAACGTTTTGCACGCTTGCCTTTTGAAAAACTATTTGCCGGTTGCAGGTTTATCTCTTCTTTTTGAAGATTTTAACAACGATAACTGCAAGCAATGCAGCAACAAGAATGATGGAGGAAAGTGCTGTGAAGAATACTGCCCAGTCAACTGTTGGAGCAATTGTTTGGTCTTTGTCTTCTTCGTCGTCTTTCACGTCTTCTTCCTTGTTTGCATCTTCAATGATTTGGTCGTAGTCGGGTTCAACAATTTCAACGTTTCCACTTGTTTCGATGGATGTCTTCAATTCGTCGAATACCTTGTAGCCTGCTTCATTGTGGAATTCAATTTCGTCGTCGTGAACGTGGTAGGAACCAATTGTGGACAACGTCACTTTGTCGTAGAACACTTCGCCTTGTTGAGTTTGTGTTCCGTCCAAACTACCGTTGAACAATGCAATGCGAACTGTCATGCTTTCGTCGCCTGTAACAACAACAAAGTATGCACGGTTCCAGCCGTTTTCGCTTTCGTCAAGTCTGTTGAACAAACCGTTGTCAACCTTGCTTGCTGTGTTGAGGTTTGCTTCGAAGCTTGCAACAACTGCTTGGTCACGTTCCTTGCTGTTGTCTACAAGGTATGCGTAGGTGTTGCCTGTGCCCTTTGTGAGGAAGGAAATAACGTACACTTTGTTTGCAGCAAGAGTGATGTTGTTGGATGCGTAGCCGAAGCTTGTTGCAACGTTGTTGTTGATTCTCAAAACGCTCTTTGTGGAGTCGTCGAATTTTGGTGCTTGGTCGTAGCCTTTCACAATTCCGCTACCGCTGATTGCATCGTTGGAGTGAGGTACTGTGATTTGGTCAAGTTTGCCATCCTTGTACAAGTCGTTGTCGCCTGCAAAAACAGGAGCCCAGTTTTCTGGTTGGAACGTGCCAACTTGTGTGGATGTTGCTGTGTTGGAGAAGGAGCCGTTTGCTACCGTTGTGGAAGCGTAGCTACCAATAAGGTCAACTTTCTTGTAGTTACCGCTCACGCTGGAGTTGTAGTCGGATGCGGAAATAACTTCAAGTTCGGGTGCTGTCACGTACAATGCGCCACTTGGAATAGCGTCGCCTGCGTTGTAGCCGTTTTCAGCGCCAAGTGTGATCACAAGGTTCAAAACGTTTTGAACGTCGGCAGGTTTAACAAAGATTTGGTATTGAGCCCAACCACAGTTGTAGTCTGTGTCGATGTCTTGGCTTGTTCTGGACTTTGTAAAGCTTCCTGCATCCACTGTTTGCATTTCACCGTCAACAAGTTGCTTCAACAAAACGTTGGCATTTGCAAGTTTGTTTTGGTTTTGGTAAACACGCAACCAGAATGTGATTTTGATGTGGTCTGCTTCTGTAGCGGAAGCAACAACGTTCAAATTGTTTTCAAGTTGAAGTGCAAGTGGAGTTGTTGTTGTGCCGTCGTTTTCAAGCTTGTAGATGGTGTAGCCGTCTTCCGGTGTGAATGGAGAGTAAACTTTGCCACCAAACAAAGCAGATTGTTCGTTGAGGTAGCTACCAACTTCGTTGCTTGCAAGTGTGTTCAAAACGGAAACGTTTGTTGTGCCGTTTGCTGCAACAAGGTTGAGAGTTTCAGTTTGAACTTGGTCTTCTGTTGTTGCTGTGATTGCGTAGCCTGCACGCTTTTGCGCTGTGCCGTCGTTGTACAATTCACGGTAGTCGTTCAAAGTTACGTCGGATGTTTCAAACTTGATGTCGTCTGCAAAGATAACGCCTTGTGCATTGTCGCCGTTGTAGATGTTACCAATACCAACGTTGCACTTGATTGTTTGGGAAGACGTTGTGCGGTTGAACACGTAGAATTCGTAGCATTGCCAACCTTCTTGTTGTGTGATTGTAAAGTCGTAGGAGTACCAAAAACTATCCAATGCGGAAGAGTTGGAACGTTTGATCATCACAAATGCATTGCCTTCTGTAAGTTGTTCGGTGTTGAGCCAAACTGTGACTTTACCGGAAGCGTTTGCGCTGAGTGTGAAACTACCGCTTGTCATGATGCCTGCGTTTGTTGCAGTTTTTGTTGCAATCATGTACACGTTGCCTTCTTCGTCGTCGGAAGTGATTTCTTCGTGTGTTTCTGGGTTGGTTGCTGTGATGCCTTCTTCTGTGAGGTCAGCACTTACTTCGTCCCATTTCAATGTGTCAACAACACCCATAACAACCTTTTCAGTAGTGTCGATGGATGTGAAGCCTTGCAAGGAACCGGATTTGGGTTGGTGTGTGTACTTGTCCCAATCTTGTGCGCCTTGTGGGAAAGCAGATGCGCCTTCTACAACGTAGCGGAAGTCACCGTTTTTCAACGCCAAGGTGGAAGAACCCGGGTTGATTGTTGGGTCGTCTGCAGGTTTCTTAACCTTTTGTGGAACAAATGTCAAAATTGTCAACACGGCAATGACAATTGCAGCCACAACGCAAATTATTGCAATAATTGTGTTTCTTTGTTTGAGGGAAGAGGAAACGCTCTTCATTGTTTGTTTTGTGCTCATAGCTTTTCTAATACCTTTCCTATAAACTTAAATATGCAAAACGCATACATGACACTATTTTAATACAAACTAAAATAAAAAGCAATCAAATGAGCGCAATATATATAAAATAAAACGAATTTTGTACCTGTTGGAGTGAAAAAATGAAACTTGATTTCAAAAAAATTGCAATTTTGGTGTGTGGTGGGCTGTTTTCCGGCTTTGTCAACGGTTTTTTGGGCGGTGGCGGTGGCGTGCTCATCGTCACTTTGCTGTTGTGGATTTTGCAACTTCAACAAAAAGAGGCTCAAGCAACGGCGCTTCTCATCGTGCTTCCGCTAACAATTGTTTCGGCAATCGTGTACTTTGTGGAAGGCAACGTCAGTTGGACGGAAACTTTGCTCACAACGCTTGGCGTGGTTGCCGGTGGCATTGTTGGCGCATTGCTTCTTGGCAAATTGAACGGCAACGTTGTCAAGTTGATTTTTGCCCTTGTGCTTGTTGCAGGTGGCATCAAAATGTTTTTGTAGGGGGAACAAAATGAACAATTGGCTTTTGGTACTGTTTGGATTTTTGTCCGGAATTATTGGTGGCATGGGCATGGGCGGTGGCACGCTTCTCGTGCCGTTGCTGTCCTTTTTGGACATGTCGCAAAAAACCGTGCAAGCAATCAACCTCATCAGTTTTTTGCCAATGTGCATCGTTGCACTGTGCTTTCACAGCAAAAACCACCTCGTGCAAAAACAGCACGTGGGGTGGATTATCGTGCCTGCCGTGCTTTCGGCAATTGCAGGCGCATTGCTCACACAGCACACGGAAAACAAGGTGCTCAAAATTTGCTTTGGCGTGTTTTTGGTTGCAGTGGGCATTTGGCAACTTGTGCTTTCCATCAAGGCAATGGTGCAAAGCAAGAACAAAGGCTCTTGCCCAACTAAACAATGATATTGCGTGTCATGCGCACGTGCGTGGAACAAAAAACGCACACCCCGTGGTGGCAAATTTGCCAAAATAATTGCCGTTTTGGCGCAAAAAAAGTGCATTTGCAAAAACTGCAAATGCACTTTTGTGTTTCCTGCCCATGCGGTGTGTAGAAATCTGGCAGATTTTTGCACACGTGTGCCACTTTTTTGCTGTTTCTAGGCAACCATACCCAACAACATTTGGTAGGTTTCGGGGAAGAACAAGAACACAACAATAACTGCAATGGCAAGGTAGAACACAACACGGAAAATGATGTTGCGTTTGGACATTGCTTCCATGCCAACAACGGCAACCAGCGCCAACGATCCGTAGGCTCTCACGATGTCCAAAATTTGCAAAACAAGCAGTTGTCTGTCCAAAAATCCCCAAATTGCGTTTGCCAAGGTAAGGATGTAGGCAACAACGCACACAACGGCAAGCAACTCGCCAAGAATATCGAACACTTTTTCAAATTTTTTCATGGTGTACCTCCTGT
Organism: Clostridia bacterium; assembly: GCA_017500855.1. GTDB lineage: Bacteria > Bacillota > Clostridia > Christensenellales > CAG-314 > Fimimonas. The sequence continues at coordinate 18,057 of JAFVYC010000015.1, forward strand.
AATCTTCTATTTGTTTTATTATACAAATTTTTTTGGCAAAAGTCAACAGGCAACTCCAAATTTGTTTGGCTGATATTTTTTTTACAAAAAAAACCAGGCTTTTTTCAAAAACCCCTTGCAATTTTCTTTCAAATTTGATAAAGTATAGTAGTTAAATATATGAAAAGATTTTTTGCCCGAGTTTTGCAAACTTGACGTTTGGGTTTGCAAATTTTGTTGCGCATTGCACAATTCAACTTTGGGCAACTACCGTGGAACAAACTATGCACTTTTTGGCTTTCGACATCGAGGCGGCAAACGGCTACAAACCTTCCAGCATTTGTAGCATAGGAATTGTTGTTGCCGACGAGCATTTCAACGTAATACACAGGGAAAACGTTTGGATCAACCCCAAAACCAAGTACAACTTGAACGGCACACGCAAAAACGTTGGCATCAATTTGCATTTGGACAAAGCCCTGTTGGACGCATCCCCGGATTTTTCCCAAGTGTACGGCAAAATCAGGCAGTTGCTCACCAACGAAAGTTGCGTTGTCATTGGCCATGCTGTCGATGCCGACGTTCGCATGCTCAACGCCGCTTGTGCGCTGTACAAACTTCCCTCCATCAATTTCAACTTTGTTTGTTCGCAACTGCTGTACAGGCTGTACAAAGGGGAGAAGGAAGTCAAGGCGCTCAACAAAATTGCAGGCGAACTTGGCATTTCCTACAACGAGCACAATTCGGAGGACGATGCTTGGATGTCTTTGATGACGTTGAAGTATCTCACCGAGCAAACGGGGCTGTCGGTACAGCAACTGTTGGAAAAGTACCGAATTCGTGTTGGTAACAACAACAATTTCGAAATCACACGGTGTGTCACGTTGGATGGGCAAGTTTCCAAGCGCAAATGCACTCAACAAGCGCTTGCCAACCTCAAAGCCTTTGCAAGTGGCATTGCCGTCACCTCCCACGAGTGGGAAAACAAGGTGTTTTGCATTGCCCGTTCGTTGGAATTGGAGCAAAGCGACACAACCAAAAGCATTTTGCAAGCCATCGTTTCCCGTGGTGGCAGGTATTCTTGCAGGTTGCAAAAGTGCAACTGCTACGTTCTTGCCGAACAACCCACCGAGCAGGACGTCAACAGGGAAAAACGGGTTTTGGAACTTCAACAGCAAGGTGTTGTAGAATTGTACACGCCACAAGATATATTAACTTTCAGAGGTAACAACATGACAACGGTACAAAAGTTTCTCAGCAAACACAACCAAAGTTCGCTCAACATCGACGTTGAACAACTTACACAAGCATTTTTGCAAGAGATGAAAAACGGCTTGGAAGGCAAACCCAGTTCCATGCCCATGATTCCCACCTACTTGCAAAACGTCGACAGGTCCAAAATCAAGCCCGGCAAGCGCTTGCTCATCGACGCAGGTGGAACAAACTTTCGTTCTGCAATGGGCCACTTCGACGAGGACGGCAAGGTGGTTTTGCAACACATTCGCAAAACAATCATGCCCGCATCCGACGGTTCCACAATGACCAAGGTGGAATTCTACAACAAAATTGCCGACAACATTGCCTACTTGGCGGAAGAATGTGGCGACATTGGTTTTTGCTTCTCCTACCAAGTTGACATGGACAAGGACATCGACGGCACTCTCGTGATGTTCAGCAAGGAAGTGCGTGCGCCGGAAGCAATTGGCACACGTGTTGGCTACGAAACTTTGCAAGCGCTTGGCAAGCATTGCAACAAACCACGCAAAATTGCCATCCTAAACGACACCGTTGCAACACTTCTTGGCGGTATGGCAAGCACCGACGAGCAATTCTCGGCGTACCTTGGCTACATCTACGGCACAGGCACAAACCTTTGCTACGTAGAAAACACCAAAAACATCACCAAAGTGGAAGGTCTTGAAGCAGGCGAAATGCTCATCAACATGGAATGTGGCAATTTCGACAAGTTTGTTCAAGGCGATTTCGACAAAATTGTGGCAAACAACACAACAATGCCCACCAAGCAACTTTTCGAAAAGGCAACAAGTGGCAGATACCTTGCCGACATCATCAAGTGCGCTTTCCAATCTGCGTTGGAAGAAGGTTTGTTCGAAGGCGAAGTAACGCTTGGCGACTTCATTTTGAAGGATATTTCCGACTTCCTTGCCGGCGACGAAAACATTGTGTACAACATGTTCGATTGCCAAAACGACCACCAAACTGCAAGGGAAATTTGCGAAGACCTCATTGAACGTGCAGCAAAAATGGGCGCAACAATCAACGCAGCAGCAGCCGTTGCTTCCTGCAAGGACAAGAGTTTGCCCGTTGCAATTGTTGCCGAAGGCACAACCTTCAACCGCCTCACAGGCTATCGCCGTGCTTTCAAAAAGCACCTTTGCGAAATTTTGTCGGCGCAAGGCGTTTCTTTCAAAATTGTTCAAGGGGAAGAACTCAACCTTGTTGGCACTTTGATGGCAACAATGGCTTTGTAGGCAACAAGCACGCAATCTATTTGCAACCAAGGGGACTTTCGAAAGCCGAAACGTCCCCTATCATTTTGAACTAGCCAACGTTTGGTTGGCGCATCTAACAAAGGACTACAATGACAAAACTTACCGACAGTGTTCAAAAACCCTACCGCTACTTTGGTGGGGAGTACAACACGCCAGACATGGCAAAACCTTGCGACGTGCGCTTTTGCATGTGCGTTGCCGACAGCTACGAAGTGGGCATGTCTAACTTGGGCGTGCGCATTTTGTACTACCTGTTCAACAGCATGGACAAGGTTGTGTGCGAGCGTTGCTTTGCACCCTTTGCCGACTACGAGCAGTATCTCAAGCAAAACAACCAACTTTTGTGCAGTTTGGAAACGCAAACTCCGCTAAAAAACTTCGACTTTGTTGGTTTTTCCATTCAGTTTGAACTGTGCTACTCCAACATTTTCTACATGTTGGAACTAGCCGGCATTCCCGTTTGCGCCGAGGACAGGGACGAAAGTTTCCCATTTATCGTTGCAGGTGGCCCATGCACAGTCAACCCCGAGCCCATCTACAAGTTTTTCGATTTCTTTTTTGTTGGCGAAGGGGAAACCTACTGGCCACAAATTTTGGAAGACTACAAGCGCCTAAAGGGCACAATGAGCAAAAAGCAATTTTTGCAGTACGTGGACGAGCACTACAGTTGCATCTACGTGCCAAGTTTGCACAACAGCGTGTACCGTGGCGACAAGGTGGAACTTTTGCCCAACACCGTTGTGACAAGGGCAATCGAAAGGGACATGAACACAACTTTCACGCCCAACAAACAACTTGTGCCCAACATGGAAATTGTGCACGACAGGGCTGTTGCCGAACTTTTCCGTGGCTGTTCCAACGGTTGCAGATTTTGCCAAGCAGGCTTTATCTACAGGCCCGTGAGGGAGCGTAGTGTAGACAACGCTTTCGACCTTTGCGCAAGTTTGCTTGCCAACACAGGCTACGACGAACTGTCCTTGAACAGCCTTTCCACAGGCGACTACAGCGGTTTGATGCCCCTTTTGGACAAACTTCTTCCCTTTGCCGAACAGCAACACGTGCAACTCAATTTGCCCAGTTTGCGTTTGGACAGTTTCAAGGGGGAAATGGTAAGTGGCAATCGCAAAAGTTCACTAACCTTTGCTCCGGAAGCAGGCACGCAACGTTTGAGGGACGTCATCAACAAAAACATCACCGAGGAAAACATTTTCAAAACGCTTGCGCAAGCCTTCAGGGAGGGCTACACTTCGGTAAAACTGTACTTCATGTTGGGCTTGCCAACGGAAACTATGGAGGACGTGGAAGGAATCTACAACATTGCTTGCAAAGTCAAGTCGTTGTACCGTCACGTGATGGGACACGGTAAAAACTTGCGTGTTTCCGTTTCTTGCAGCACCTTCATTCCCAAGCCCTTCACGCCATTCCAATGGTGCGCCTTTGCAAGCAGGGAAGACATCGACGCAAAGCAAAAGTATCTCTACGAAAATCTCAAAAAGAAAGGCATTGCCTTTTCCTACAACGACTACGAAACTTCCATTGTGGAAGCCATGCTTGCACGTGGTGGACGTAGCCTTGCCGACAGCCTGTACCAAGCCTACAAAAACGGCGCTCGGTTTTGCGCTTGGAGCGAATTTTTCAACTACGGGTACTACAAAAGCGCATTCGATGCCTGTGATGTCGACATGGAGCAAGTGCTTGGCGCCAAGGATTTGAACGAAATTTTGCTTTGGGATTTCATTGACATTGGCGTTTCCAAAAAGTACCTTCAATTGGAGTACAACCGTGCAATGCAAGGGAAAACAACGCCGTCCTGCACCAATCAATGCAACGGTTGTGGCTTGAAAGCGCAAGGCTTCTGCACCGAGTGGCAAGGCAACAAAAAATTGGAGGTGTAGACATGGTAGTTTTGAAATTTAGCAAGGTTTCCAATTCTTCGCTCACTGCGCACGTCGACATGTTGCGTGCAGTAACCTACATTTTCCGTCGTGCAGGTATCGACGTTGCCTATTCCAAGGGTTTCAACCCCCACATGGAACTTGGTTTTTCCGCCCCAATTGCACTTGGCGTGGAAAGTACTTGCGAGTACGTGTGCGCAAAAACGGACTTTTCTCCCGACATGGTGGACTGGCTCAACGCCGTTTGCCCACAAGGCATTTGCTTCGAAAAGGCATTCAATTGTTCCGTCAACTTGGCTTCCAAGATTGACCGTGCCAAGTACGTTGTTTCAATGCAAGGCATTGGCGACGTGGTGGAGGAAGTTGCACAGCAGGGGTACACAATTTGCTACTTGGAAAAGGGCAAAACGGTGCAAAAGGACGTTTCGTCCAAGGTGTTTTCGGCAACTAGGGTGGATGGCAACACGGCAATTTTGGTGCTTGGTGTTGGCAACAACAATTTGCGCCCGGACAGGGTTGTCAATTATCTTCAACAAAAGCACAATTTGCAAGGCGACTACGCCATCACAAAAACACAAGCCTTTGTTGGCGAACAGGATTTTGACGACTACCTTTCCGCCCTCGAACAAGGCTAAATCCCCAACACGTGGTGCGAAAAACAACAAAATAGGGTGTTTGTGGAACACTGTGTTTGATGTCGTGCAATACTTTGATTGTTGTTATCTACTTTGTTTTACTTCTCGGCTGTTCCAACAAAACAAACCACAACATATCACTTATCACCCATCACTTCTCACTTTTCCCCACCCGTGGTGCGAAAAACACGTATTTATCACAAAAACAAAGGACTTGGATTTTCCAAGCCCTTTTTGCTTTGATTTTTAATTTATGAGCATACGTGGTGGCAATTTTGTGGTGTTGTAACGTTGCTGTCGTGTGTCCTTTACCAACTTTGTACTGCTTCTCGGCTGTTCCAACAAAACAAACCACAACTTATCACTTATCACTTCTCACTTTTCTAGGCGTCTTTGAATTGTCTTTCGTACAAATCTGCGTAGATGCCGTTTTCAATTGCCATCAATTGTTGGTGCGTGCCTTTTTCTTCAATGCCGTTTTTGGTAACTACCATGATTTCATCGGCATTTTTGATTGTGGAAAGTCTGTGCGCAACAACAATGGTTGTGCGACCTTTGGAAAGTTCGGCAAGCGATTCTTGAATTTGCATTTCCGTCACGTTGTCTAGTGCGCTTGTTGCTTCGTCCAAAATGAGTATTGGCGGGTTTTTCAAAAAAGCCCTTGCAATGGAAATGCGTTGCTTTTGTCCGCCACTAAGTTTCACGCCTCTTTCGCCAACTTCCGTGTCGTAGCCGTCCGACAAACTCATCACAAATTCGTGGATGTTTGCACGCTTACTTGCTTGCAAAATTTCTTCATCCGTTGCGTCCACGTTGCCGTAGGCAATGTTGTCCCGAATGCTTCCGCCAAACAAAAACACGTCTTGTTGCACAATGCCAATGTTTTTGCGCAGGCTAAAACGGGATATTTTTGTGATGTCTAGTCCGTCGATGGTAATTTTGCCACCTGCAAGTTCGTAGAAACGTGGAATCAAGTGGCACATGGTTGTTTTTCCGCCACCGCTTGGGCCAACCAACGCAATTGTTTTGCCCGCATCAACTTGAAAACTTACGTCGTTCAAAACAAGTCCTTTCTTTGCATCGTTGTAGTGGAATGTCACGTGTTCAAACGCAATGTTACCTTCCAGTTTGTCAACGTCAATGGCGTCCTCGTCGTCCTTTTCGGCAGGCATGTCCATTATTTCAGTAAATCTTGCAAAACCCGTCATGCCGTTTTGTATGCTTTCAAAAATTGCCGTCAGCGTTCGAATTGGGGAAATGATCATTGTGATGTACAGCACGTAGGTTGTGAACTGACCACCGTCAATTTGTTTGTAGAACAGGAACACGCCACCTGCGCACAACCCCACCAAGTACAAAATGTCGGCAAACAGCCCCATTCCGGAGTGGAAAATACCCATTTGCTTGTAGGCTTTGCCACGTGCAGTTTGAAAACGCTTGTTGGCAACTTCAAACTTTTTCAGTTCGTGGTTTGTTGCCGTGTACGCACGGGAAACTCTAATTCCGGACACGCTACTTTCAACTTGTGCGTTTATTTCGCCCGTTTCCTTTCTCATGTCGGCAAAGGCCTGTTTTTGACGTCTGCGTTGAATGACGGCAAACCAACACATCAACGGCACAATTGCCAAAGTGATGAGTGCAAGCCATGGATTTATCAACGCCACCATCACAAGTGCGCCCACAAGGGAAATGAGCGAAAGGAACAAATCCTCCGGCCCGTGGTGCGCCAATTCGGAAATTTCAAACAAGTCGTTGATGATGCGAGACATTATCGTGCCCGTTTTGTTTTCGTCGAAGTAGGAAAGTGGCAACCTTTGCAAATGGTTGAAGAAATCCCTGCGCATGTCGCCTTGAATGCGAACGCCCATCACGTGGCCCCAGTATTGAATGACGTAGTTGAGCAGTGCTTTCACAACGTAGATACCAAGCAAAACGCCACTCCAAATCAGCACCAAGTCAAGCCTGCCTTCCGGCACGTAGATGTCGATGATGTTGCCTGTAATTTTGGGGTAGAACAAGTTGCACACAGCCACAATCAGTGCGCACAGCATGTCCAGCGTGAACAACTTCAAGTGTGGCTTGTAGTAGGAAAAAAATCTTTTCAGCATAGTTTGTACCTCTTTGTTGCATTATAGCATTTTTTGCCAAAATTTGCAACTGCATTTGCCGTTTTGCAAAATTCAAATGGAAAGTTCCTTTGTAAACAACAAACAAAGGCTAAAAACAAAAAGTGTAGAGTACTACTCTTGTTGTCTTTGACGGAGAACACGCAACGAACTGCAACCTTTGAGTTGCGTAAATTGAAAGGCTGGCTTTCGTTCATTGCCTGTGGCATGGGTTGCGCCTTGCGTAGCATTGGTTCAATTGGTGGAGCGATGCGAGAAACAATTGCAAAGCCAACCGTGATGCGTAAACATCAATTCATTGTGTTTGAAACCAACGAGTAACCTTTAGTAAGTGTTTGAAAAGAAAAAATGCTTGTTTTGCGTAAATTCCAACCACGTGTTTGGCAAATACACAAAAGATGGAAAAATGGGTAACGCAAGCACGCTTGTGCGCAAAAGTGGCACTTTGTCGGACGAACTTGCCAAACTCGACCGAACAACAACGGCATTTGCAAAAATTTCAACATCAAACAGCAAAAAGTTGTCGCAAGCAAAATTTCAAAAAATCCCAATGCAAAAATCAATTGCCACGATATTTGTTGACAAAGTCGCCTTGCAATGCTATAATACCACACGGAAAGAGACAGCCGGACGGTTGCGTGGGGCAACTCACGAGGAAAGTCCGAGCACCACAGAGCAAGAGTGCAGGATAACGTCCTGTGGAGGCGACTTCAAGGAAAGTGCAACAGAAATATACCGCAACGCATGCGTTGTAAGGGTGGAAATGCAGGGTAAGAGCCTACAAACGTGCTGGTGACATCACGTTCATGTAAACCCCACTCGGTGCAAGAAATGAGACCAAATGCCTGCTCGGCATCTCGACACACTCGCTGGAGGCTTTCGGTAACGACTGCCGTAGATTGATAACCGTTCAAGACAGAACTCGGCTTACAGACTGAACTCTTTTCTCAAACATCAGGTTCGATGGGTAGTTCCCACCGAGCCTGTTTTTTTTGCAATTGTTTGAACACGTGGTGGGCTTTTTGCCCGCCTACTTTTGCATTACCGTTTCAACAAAACAAACCACAACTTTTCACTTATCACTTTTCACTTATCACTTAATCCAACCACGGGTTGCGGTTTTTGCATATTCTTTTGGTGTTTCTTTTTTCATCAAACCCAATCCCGACTGCTTGTTTGTGACTTTCACGTGTACCTAAGCGGTTCTTTGCATGCGCTGGGCTTTTTGCTTTTCGCAAAACTTGCATTTTTGCATTTGTCACTTTTTTTGCTTACGTTTAGCAAAGCACCGCCAAAAACTTGCAAAAAATTGCTTTTTGATATATACTGTATATTTGTAGAAATATGCACAAAACTCAATTGGAGAAAAACTAATGGATATCATCCAACTCACTAACGTAAGTCACTACTACAAAACCTACGACGAGGAAGGCAATTCTTCCAAAGTTGTTGGTGTAGAAAACGTTTCCCTTTCCATCAAGCAAGGGCAATTTGTTGCGCTTGTTGGCCACAACGGATGTGGAAAATCCACTTTGGCAAAACTGCTCAACGGCCTTTTGTTGCCGGACACAGGCAAAGTGGAAGTTTTCGGCATGGACACAGCCGACAGATCCAAAATTTTTGAAATTCGCAAAAACGTCGGCATGGTCTTTCAAAATCCGGACAACCAAATGGTGGAAAGCATCGTGGAAGACGACGTGGCTTTTGGCCCGGAAAACTTGGGCATTCCCCAAGCGGAAATTGTTGAACGTGTTCAAACTGCCTTGCAACAAGTTGGCATGGCAGATTTTGCCAAGCGCACAGCCCACAAACTGAGTGGTGGCCAAAAACAACGCATTGCCATTGCCGGCGCACTTGCCATCAGGCCAAACGTGCTTGTTTTGGACGAATCCACAGCCATGTTGGACCCACTTGGACGCAAGGAAGTTCTTGGTGTTGCCAAGCAACTCAACCAAAGTGGAATGACGGTGGTGCTCATCACACACTTTATGGAAGAAGTGTTGGATGCCGACCTTGTTGTTGTGATGAACGAAGGTCACGTTGCCAAAACAGGCACTCCAATGGAAATTTTCAACGACGAGCAATTGCTTGCCGAAGTTGGCCTTCAAGCGCCACGTGCCGTTCAACTTGCAAAAAAACTGCACAAGGCCGGTTGGGATGTAGACAGCAATTGCACCGATGCCACACAATTGGGAGGTAAAGTATGTCAATTACTGCGCAAAAACTAAATTTTGTGTACAACGCAAAATCTCCCTTTGCCAAGCACGCATTGAAGAACGTCGATTTGCACGTTGAAAGTGGCGAGTTTGTTGCCATCGTTGGCCACACGGGCAGTGGCAAAACAACCTTTGTTCAACACCTCAATGCGCTCATCCGTGTGCAAAGTGGCAGTTTGGTTGTGGACAACCACGACCTTTCATCCAAAAAACTCAACCTAAAAGCGCTCCGTGGTAGCGTTGGAATGGTTTTTCAGTACCCCGAGTACCAACTTTTTGCCGACACGGTGCTTCAAGACGTTTGCTTTGGCCCCAAAAACTTTGGCGTTTCCAAGGAACAAAGCGAGGTGCTTGCCAAGGAGGCGCTTGCCCTTGTTGGCTTGGGCGAAGATGTGTACAACAAATCCCCGTTTGATTTGTCCGGTGGCGAAAAGCGCCGTGTTGCGCTTGCAGGCGTGCTTGCAATGAAACCCACAACGCTTGTTTTGGACGAGCCAACTGCAGGGCTTGACCCCCGTGGCAAAAAGGAAATTTTGTCCCTTGTAAAGCGCTTGAACAAAGAGCAAGGCATAACGGTAGTGATGGTTTCGCACGACATGGACGAAGTTTTCGAAAACGCCGACCGTGTGGTGGTGTTCAAGGATGGCGAAATTGTGTACGATTTGCCACCCAGCCAACTTTTCCAAAACGAACAAGAACTTGTTGCAATGAATTTGGAATTGCCACAAATGGCACGTGTGTTGAACGTGCTTCGCCAAAACGGCATTGTGCTTCAAGGCGATTTGCGCACCGTGGACGACGTTGCCAATGCTTTGCAAAACCTCAAGGGAGGTGACTGCTAGTATGTTCAGAGACGTAACTTTCGGTCAGTACTACCCAAGCAACAGTTTCGTGCACAAAATGGATGCACGTGTCAAACTTTTGCTGTGCATTTTGTTCATGGTGGGCATTTTCTTCGTCACAAGTTTTGTTGGATTTTTGTGGGTGACGCTGTTTTTGGCGTTGGCAATTGGTTTTTCCAAAGTGCCACTCAAATCCATTTTGAAATCCGTCAAGGGCATCGTGGTGCTGTTGGTGCTAACTGCGTTGCTCAACGTGTTCTTCACAAAAACAGGCAACTTGCTTGTTGATTGGTGGATTTTCCAAATCTACGACGACGGCTTGATCTACGCAGGCAAAATGTTTTTGCGCCTTGTGTACCTTGTGGTGGGTTCCAGTTTGCTCACTCTCACAACCACCCCTGTGGACTTGACACACGGCATGGAAAGTTTGCTAAAACCCCTTCGAATCATCAAATTCCCCGCACACGAGTTGGCGCTCATCATGAGTTTGACTTTGTCGTTCATTCCAAGCTTGATTGAGGAAACGGATCGCATCATTCGTGCGCAAAAGGCTCGTGGCGCCGATTTCGACACAGGCGGTCTTGTGCAACGTGCCAAAGCATTCGTGCCAATTCTGATTCCACTTTTGGTAAGCGGTTTTCGCCGTGCGGAAGAACTTGCAAACGCAATGAACAGCCGTTGCTACGAAGGTAGCACACACCGCACCAAAATGCGTGTGCAAAAACTCGGTTGGAGAGATGCCGTTGGCATTTCCGTTGTGGTTGTGGTGTTCTCGGCAATTTTCGTTGTGCATGCAACAAAAGGCGCTTGGAGTAACCTCGTTCCTTGGTTGTACTTCTAAAACGCCACCCCGTGTTGTGGTTTTGAGCAATTTTTGGCTGTGTAACAGTTGGAAATTGCAAAGTCAATGGCAAAACGGCAACCCCGTGGTTGCAAAAACAAAGCAATTCAAATTTCAATGGCAACAACGCCCAACGGCAAAGTGCCACCCCGTGTTGCGGTTTTTGCCCGCCTACTTTTGCTTTTTCAACAAAATCAACCACAACTTATCACTTCTCACTCATCACTTATCACTTAATCCCAGCCCCGTGTTGTGGTTTTGTTAAGGTTCTAGGTTAGGAATAAGCAAAAAAAAACGCCCCCCCCCGTGGTGCGCAAAATGCACTTTGTGTGCAATTTTTGGCAAGGTAGCGCAAAAAATATGGCAAGAGTAAAACTTACAATTTCATATCTGGGCACAAACTACTGTGGTTGGCAAAGCCAAACAAACGGCGACGCCATTCAAGACAGGGTTGAGCAAGCGCTTTCCAACTACTTTGGGGGCGAGTTTGTGCGTGTGTACGGCGCAGGCAGAACGGACGTTGGCGTGCATGCCCAAGGGCAAGTTGCCCACTTCAACGTCGACAAGCCCGTCAACCCATTCAAACTTTGCTTGGGCGTCAACCTGTCTTTGCCAAGCGACATTGCTGTTGTGGATGCGCAAATTGTTGGCGACGACTTCGACGCTCGCTTTTCCGCACAGCACAAAACCTACGTGTACAAACTGTACGTTTCGCCAATTCGCAACCCGTTGTTGGACGTTGACCACACGCAAGTGTACAAGCCGTTGGACGTGGACAAAATGCAACAGTGTGCAAACATGCTTGTTGGCACGCACGATTTTTGCGCCTTCCAAAAAACAGGAAGCAATTTGAAGGGCACCGTTCGCACAATCAACAGTTTCAACGTGCAAGTGCAACCCAACGGCGCAATTTGGTTGGTTGTGGATGGCAACGCATTTTTGTACAATCAAGTGCGCATCATGGCAGGCTTGCTTGTGCAAGTGGGGCTTGGCAAGTTTGGGTTGGAGCAAGTTGAGCAAATGTTGAACGGCACCAAACTGACCTTCAAAACATTGCCCGCCAAGGGGCTCACTTTGCAAAAGGTGTTCTACTAGGAAGGCAAGTTTGCATAAAAATGAGGCGCAAATTCCTCTAAATTTCAACAGCAAAACGCCCACTTTTGTCAACATTTTTCACTGCAAAAATGCAAAAAACCGTACTTTTTGCAAACGGCAAATTTCTTGCAAAAAATTCAAAAAAAATTGGCAAAACAATGCCATTTTTGTGCAAAATCAGTTGACAACAACGCCAACTATAAGTATAATATTAGGGCTGTGAATAATTCGGCGTGGTATTTTAAGCTCTGTCACGTCTAAACTACATTCCACTGGTAGTAATTGTTCAACCGTGAACAGCAAACAAACTTAAATACTAGGAGAAACAAAAATGATTAAAACTTTTATGGCTAAAAAAGAAGCCGTTGAAAGAAAATGGTACGTTGTGGATGCTTCCGGCCTCACACTTGGTCGCCTTGCATCTCAAGTTGCTTCCGTACTTCGCGGAAAGAACAAGCCCACATTCACACCTCACGTAGACACAGGCGATTTCGTTATCGTTCTCAACTGCGACAAGGTTGTGTTGACAGGTAAAAAATTGGATCAAAAATTGTACGTTCGTCGTTCTCCAAGACCTGGTCACCTCAAGGAAACAAAGTACTCCAAGCTCATGGCAGAAAGAGCAGACTTTGCTGTTATGAAGGCAGTAAAAGGCATGCTTCCTCACAACAGTCTTGGCAGACAAATGCTCAAAAAACTTCGCGTTTACAAAGGCGCAGAACACAAGCACGAAGCGCAACAGCCACAAGTGCTGGTGTTGAACTAAGGAGGGACTGAACAATGGCTAAAGCAGTAGCAAAGAAAAAGGTTCAATTTTGGGGAACTGGCAGAAGAAAGAAGTCCATTGCACGTGTAAGACTCATCCCCGGTGGAAACGGCACAATCACAATCAACAAGCGTGATATCGACACCTACTTTGGTCTTGACACATTGAAGTACATCGTACGTCAACCATTGAACGCAACAGAAACACTTTCCAAGTACGACGTTGTTGTTAACGTTTGCGGTGGTGGCTACACAGGTCAAGCAGGCGCAATCCGTCACGGTATCTCTCGTGCGTTGGTAATCGCTGGTGAAGACAAGGCAGTTCTCAAAAAGAACGGTTTCCTCACTCGTGACCCAAGAATGAAGGAAAGAAAGAAGTACGGCTTGAAGAAAGCACGTAAGGCTCCTCAATTCAGCAAGAGATAATTTGGTTTCGTACCATCAATTGTTTCAAACAAAAATCCCGAAGTTTTGCTTCGGGATTTTTTTTGCTTTGCCGAATTATACTTTCAAGCGCCACCAAAAATGCAAATGGTGGCAAACAACACAACGTGTAGGTTTTTTCCAAAATTGCAACGCAAAATTTCCCTCAAAAACACGCTACGGCGTTGTTGCAAAATTGCCAAGCGCAAACGTTAAAAAAACCTTCACGAAGGTTTGCGTAGCAAATTTACTAAAGCAAAATCAACGGGTAGAAACTACCGAACGCATGCCGTCCTTTTGTCGTATAACATATTGATTGCAAAAACAAATTGTTTGTATGCCATATTGGTTTCAAATGGACGTGCAAAACCACTTTGTTTTGTTTCTCTATTTACAAGATTTGTGTTTTGTGGTACAATATTTATCAAATATACGGGATGGGCAAACGTGTTGTTGCACGTAGCCTTCACCTAGTAACTGGGAGATATCTATGCCATTTGAGTACGTAGTAGTTGCAATTGCCGCAGCGCTTGCAGGCATTGGCACGGGTTTGGTTGGGCTAAGCGCAGCAACTGCAATGGTTCCGCTTTTGATTGTGTTGTGCCCAACCTTTGGCGGGCAACACGGCGCCTACATGGCAACGGCAATTGCGCTTGCAAGCGACATTCTTGGCTCCGCCGTAACAACCGTTGTGTACGCCAAAAACAAAAAAATAGATCTAAAACACGGGTGGCTTTTGGCAACGTGCATCATTGGTTTGTGCACCGTCGGCTCAATTGCAGCCTATTTCACTCATCAAGCCGTTTTGGGAGGGTTCTCCCTTGTTTTGTGCGTTGCAATTGGCATACGTTTTCTTGTAAAGCCGGATTCGAAAGAACGTCCCCCTCGTTTGGGCAAGGTGCGCCTAAGCCTCAAGGAAATTGCCGTTTCGCTGTTTTTTGGCATCACAATAGGTTTTGGCACGGGCTTTTTTGGCACGGGTGGTGGAATGATGATGCTTATTGTGTTGACTGCAATGCTTGGCTACGACCGTATGACTGCTGTTGGAACGTCAACGTTCATCATGACTTTCACTGCTCTTATTGCGTCCGTCAGCCACATTCTCATTGAACCAACCATCATTTTGCAATGTTGGGATTTTTTGCTTATTGCCGTGGTAGTTGCAACGGTGTTTTCTATTGTCAGCGCCAAGTTTGCCAACAAGGTCAAGGGCAAAGTTGTGGGCATCATCACAGGCGTAGTTTTGTTGGTTTTGGGCTTGTCTATGATTGTGCTCAACAACGTCGACAAAATCAACGTTGCCTACTTGTTGCAATTTCTAAAGGTGCTTGGCATCTACGTGGGCTATATTGTTGCTTTTGCAGTGGTGTTGATTGTGGTGCGCTTCACAACCAAAGTTCCCGACTACGTGTTCAGGAAATTGTTGCATTTCGTGGCGTTCACGTCGATAGTTCCACTGGTGTTGGCGACTCAAACGTGGTGGATTGCCGTGGCGGTAGAGGTGTTTTTCCTTGTTTTGGTGGTGGCAGTGCTTCTGCTTTGCGAACGATTTGCTTTTTATCAAAAACTTTTTGTAGAAAAGGGCAAGCACGAAGTTGTTTTCAGTTTCGTTGGGCTTTTCTTGCTGATTTCCGTGTTGTTGGCGGTGTTTTGGGGTGTGTTTGGTGCCGACCGCATCTACGTTGCCATTGGTGCAATCATGGCTTGGGGCCCGGGCGATGCCGTTGCAGCAATAGTGGGCAAGCGCTTTGGCAAGCACAAGCTTCAAGGCAAGTTTATCGAAGGCACAAAATCTGTCGAAGGTACCGTTGGAATGGCCATCACGTCGTTTGTGTGTTTGCTTGCAGTGTTGCTGTTGATGTCCTCCCTGCCGTGGTACGTTTGCGTGATGTTGGCGCTTTCAACTGCGCCCGTTTCGGCGTTGACCGAGTTGTTCACCAAGGGCGGTTGGGACACGGTAACCGTGCCGTTGGCATCGGCGCTTGTGCTGTGCATTTCCCTCGTTTTGTAAAGTCAGTTCAAATCCCGAAGTTTTCTTCGGGATTTTTTTGTTTTGTGGAGAATTGTACTTTCAAGCGCAACACTCTTAATGGCGCAGTTTCATCTTGTCTACAATTTTTTTTTGGTGTGATATAATTTCAAAAAAGTTTAATTCGGCAAATGGACGGCAAAGGCCTCGGATGGATGGTATTTCATTTGTGACAAAACAAGGTGCAACAACTGCGGTCTACGCTAGGCACAATTGGCAATCAACACCAATAATCTACAGGCAGGGGTGCAAAAAATGGACATTTCTTTCAAATTCAACAGCAAAAAATTCAACTACAGGGTTTGCGCAATCATTGTTGACAACGGCAAAATCTTGGCAATGAAGGACGACCGTTCGCCCTACTTCTACTTGCCCGGTGGCAGGGTTTCCATGGGCGAAACTGCCGAACAAGCCGTAGTGCGGGAACTGCAGGAGGAACTTGGCATAACCGCCACAATCCAACGCCCGCTGTGGCTCAACCAAGGCTTTTTCCACGAAGTTGTGGATGGTTTGCACTACCACGAACTGTGATTGTACTTTTTGATGGACGTTTCCCAAACGGATTTGCTTTGCCGTGGCAACAAGTTCACCAATGCCGAGGGTGGCAGAACGCATCTGTTTCAATGGCTTGACTTCCAAAGCCTCAAGGACCAGTACTTTTTCCCACTGTTTTTGAAGACGGAAATTTTCAACTTGCCAACGCAATTCACACTTCGCACGGAAGTGGAGTAGGCAACGTCAACGCACACAAAAAAAACAAAGTCCCGAAGCAATTCGGGACTTTTTTGCGCCAAAAAATTGTAGCAATTCGGTTTGCACAGCGTGCGTGTTGCAACGGAACAAAGCGCTTTTGCAGGGCTTGGCAAGAAAATTGCATTCGTGCATTCTTGCGCTTTGCGTGTTGGCACTGCCAACTTACGGTTGGCAAAAGCAAAAGCTACTCTAGCCCATCAGTCAATTCGTCAAAAGTGGTGTTCAGCACCTTGATCATTTTCAAAATGTTGTGCAACGACGGTTCCACTTTGTCGCATTCCCACTCGCTCACACGTTGTTGAGTGGTGTTCATTTTGTTTGCAAACTGCACTTGGCTCATTTTGTTCAGTTCTCGCAATGTTTTCAAATTTTTTCCAAACGATTTCATTCTTTCATCCTGCACGAAATTTCGTGTTCTTGTTTAACACACACCAAGTGTAGTGTCGAAATATTGTTTGAACAATATGCTGGGTGCTTTTTTTGTTGTGCAAACACCAATTCTTCCACGCCACAGTTTGCCCTTGCCATCGTGCAAAATTGTCTTGAAACAAGCCAACCAACACGCATTGTGTAGCAACATAATATGTATTATGTGGTGGAATTTTTGCCGTAGTTTGATGTTATCTATTCTCTATATTACTACTTTATACTATATATGTCAATAGTTTTTTCCTTTTTTTTCAAACTTTGTGCATTTTTACTCTTCAATTTTGGAAAAACTAGCTTTTTTTGCTGTAGTAAACTTTGGGTGTACAGTTTTTTTACCACATAATACATATTATGTTATCAGTTTTTATCAAAAAAGCAGTTGTGTGTGGGCAACATTGCCAAAATTTGGTGTTGGATGCAACCTAATTTCTACTCTAATCCGTGTTGGCACGGAATTGCCAACAAAAAATCACAAAAAGGAGAAAAAACAATGAAACAAACAAAAAAAGGCTTCACGCTTGTTGAATTGCTTGTTGTAATTGCAATTTTGGCAGTGCTTGCAACTGTTTCCATCGTTGGCTACCTAAGTTTCATCAACAAGGCAAACATTTCTGTAGACGAACATGCTGTAACTCAGTTCAATATTGTGTTGGAAGGCGAAGAAATTTTGGGTAATGTTCCGGAAAACGCTTATGACGTCAAAGCAATTTTCACAACACACGGCTATAACCAAGAACTTGTTCCAATCACTGCGGGATATACTTTCTATTGGTACAAAACAGATAACATTGTTGTTTTGACAGATGGTGACGGAAAAATCACATTCCCTCAAAAGTATGAAGGAACAGTAGTCAGCCAAGGCGATGAAAACTATATTGATTTGTCCGGAATTCCATATGCCATTGTTGAAGAAAAACATGATTTAGTTGTCACTCCAGATCAAATGCTATCTGGTTTTGGTGGATTGCCACAAATCAATAATAACGTGACATTTGACAACTATCTAAAGTTTTCCGCAACCGAAACTCAACTTCAATCAGCTGATTCACAGTATGCAGATTGGCTTTGTGATTTCCGAATTACTGTAAATAAGCCACTTAGTACTCCAGGCTGCACCTACTATATTGGCGGACAATACACCTCTTTCAGCGAAAAATGGGTTGTTCTTGACATCACGAATGTTGAAGAGCTTGAAGGTGGATATCCAATGTCTTATCTGCTTTTGGGTATGGCGATGGGAATGGAAATGACTTATGAAGATATTTGTACATCTGTTAAAGATTTCCAATGTGGATTCGGTATCGATGGGTCAGATCCTGGTTTCGAAATTACGGTAGAACTTGTACTATTTGAAAGTGCTGAAGCGTACTACAATGGTGACTTCCTCGTTGTTTCACATCACACTTATAACTATTAGAATTATCGACGTTTCAAACAGCGCCTTGGTTTCCAAGGCGCTGTTGTCACGTCAAACCTTGCAAAATGCAGGGGGCGTGGTGCGTTTTTGCAACAATTTCTAGCAAAAATTGCACAAAAAACACCCACCGTGTGTTGGTGGGTGTGCAAAGTGTTTCAAAGTGTGTTTCAAGCGCAAGTCGCTTGACAAAATTTGCAAAAACCCCACCCCATGGCAGGTTTTTTGCGCAAAACCGTGGCTACTCGTCGTCGCTGTTGTAGGTGTACAAGTCAATGTCCAACTCCGTGCCCGTTTGCAAACAAAAGTTCATCACTTTGTGGCTTGGCGCAAGGCAGGGCGATGGTTCATCCACGTAGACGTGTGGCACAACGGAAAGCCCCAACTGGCAGTTGCCTTGTTGGCAAATCATTTGTAGCAATTCTTCCTTGCCAAGCAACGGCTCAATGGTTTTTTCCATTTGGTTGGCAACAATTGGGTCGTAGGTTTGGCACAGGCAAGCGCACCAAGAGCAAAAGCCAAAGGGTTTGCCATCTCGGCGCAAATTGGTGGAAGTGTGTTGCTTGAATGGCTCAATTTCCAACGCTTTTGTCAGTTTGTGTGGGTCGAATTGACCTGTGATGATGAAGTAGGTTTTGCAACTGTTTTTGCCCATGGTGTACCCCGCAAATTTTTGTGCTTCTATTGTACTGCACAAAGGGCAGTTTGTCAACAAAGTTCCGTTGGCTTTTGGCGCAAAAAATGTGGACTTCCACACGTATTTGTGCTACAATGTTGGCAAATGTTTTTAGGAGTGACAAATGAGCAAACGTAAACTTGACCGTGAAAACCTTGTTGCAGGCGTAACTGCCATTGCATTGGGCTTGCTTGTTGCTTTTTTGGGCAACAAAATTTTGAACATTCTACTAACGTTGTTTGGTGTCTACGTGCTGTTGTTCGGCATTGTTCGCACCTACAACAAAAACTACAAAATTGGCATCCCTGCCATCGTTTGCGGAACATTCATTGTTGTGTGCAGTTGGCTTGTGTTGGACATTGTGTTGCTTGCAATTGGCATTTTGCTTGTTGCCAAGGGCGTGCAAGACCTTGTTGTTTCCGTCAAGCACAAGGACACTACCAACGTTGTTTCCGCTTGCGTAACGTTGCTTTGTGGCGTGACGTTTGTTGTGAGCAAATGGGCGCTTGTGGATGCCATGTTTTTTGTGTTCGGAGCAATGCTTGTTGCAAAAGGCGTGCTTCTGCTAATCAAAACAAAGTAAAAGGAGAAAAAAATGGAAAAACAAAAACGCATTGAACAACTAAAAAGTCGTAGCACCAAAACAATGGTGGCGCTGTTTGCTTGCCTCATGATTTTGTTGCTTGTTTCCTTGATGTTGGCAATTTGGCAACAATTCGTTGTTGGCGCAATCATCACAATTGCTGTGAGCACTTTGTTGGATGTTGGCGCAATTCTGCTTGTGCATTTCCACACAAAAAAGCAAATTCAAGCAATAATGGACGAAACTCAACAGTTGTAATTTCACCCCACTATGAATGCAAAAATCTCAAACCCAAACAGCCCACAACCACAGGCAGAAACGTGCGCAATGGCTGTTGTGATGTGCCAAGGCAAAATTCTTGCCACGGTGGAAGATATCTACGGCAAGCAAACGCTTTCTTTGCCCAAGGGGCACCAAGAACCGGGCGAAACGTTGCTTCAAACTGCCACAAGGGAGTGCTTCGAGGAAACAAACGTTGCCATTTCCCCGTTGGAAGTGGTGCGTCAACTTCCGCCCTATACCTACTGTTTTTCCACTCCGCAAGGCATTTTTGTGGAAAAAACCGTTGTGCCGTTTCTTTTTGAAATTGGCAGTTTTGGGCATCCACTACCCAAAGAAAAACGCATGCTTTCCGTGCAATGGATGGACGTGCAACAGTTTTTGCAACAATGCACCCACCAAAACGTGAGGCAAGTTGTTTTGCAAGTGGTGCAGTAGAGCCACTATTCTTCTAGCGCCAATGGCGCTTGCAAGAAATTTCAAAAAAAATTTCAAAAATTGCTCAAAAAGCATTGACAAAAATCCCTTCAAGTGGTAGTATAGTAGGGCAATTTGATTGCAAGCAATATTCCTCTATAGCTCAGTCGGTAGAGCATGCGGCTGTTAACCGCAGGGTCGTTGGTTCGAGTCCAACTGGGGGAGCCAGAAAAAAGCACACATTTGTCTACCAAGACAATGTGTGCTTTTTTCAACGAAATTTGCCCTTGCGGGCAAGTGAAATAGCTACGCTGTGAAATATTTGCTTCGCAAATGTGAAATATTCGCTGACGCGAATGTGGGCA
>JAFVYC010000001.1 GCA_017500855.1 Clostridia bacterium
CTACACACTATATGGAAGAAGCCGAAGCGCTTTCCGATCGCATAGGCATTATGAAAAACGTAAAACTCCTTGCAGTAGGAACGGTAGAAGAATTAAACGAGAGGGCAGAAACAAACGACTTTGAAACGGCGTTCGTTTCTATCGTAAAGGAGGGTGTGGTATGAGAATGATTACTTTTGCCAAAAGATGTACGAAGGAAATCTTGCGTGATCCAATCAACCTCGTATTCGGTTTGGGATTTCCGTTGGTACTACTGTTGCTTCTCAGTGCTATACAAGCAAACATACCGGCAAGCCTGTTTGAAATTGACACATTAACTCCCGGTATTACCGTGTTTGGATTGTCGTTTATGACGTTGTTCTCGGCAACGCTAGTTGCTAAAGACCGTGAAAGCGCACTCTTACAAAGACTATACACAACTCCTCTTACGGGATTTGATTTTATATTGGGATATATGCTTCCGTTTTTGCCCATTGCTCTCGGGCAGACGGTTATCTGCTACGTTGTTGCCATTCCTTTGGGACTTACGCTCAGCGTGAACATTATTTATTCGGTTATCGGTATAATACCTATGGCTGTATTCAATATTGCGCTTGGACTTTTGTGCGGTAGTGTTTTGGGTGTCAAGCAGGTTAGTGGCATCTGCGGAGCATTGCTTACAAATGTCTCTGCGTGGCTTTCGGGCGTGTGGTTCGATTTGAATCTTGTGGGTGGAGCCTTTGTGAAAATAGCCAATACTCTCCCATTCGTTCACGCAGTAGAAATGGAAAAAGCGTTGTTTAGCGGAGACTTCGGGATTGCAACAACACATATTTTGCCTATTGTTCTGTATAGTGTAGCAATAACGGTGATAGCCGTGTTATGTTTCCTCAGACAAATGAAAAAGCAATAATGATTTTAATAGACATGCTCTATACCGTACTAACTTGGACGACTAGACGAATAGTTAAATCTAAAACCGGCACAAAAATCCCATCCGTTTTTTGACCTAACTCAGCCGTGTTCCTATTCACCTATTGCTCACAAAAAAGATAACCCTAAAATTGGGTTGTCTTTTTTTTTCTCGCTGGGCGTTCGCTACGCTCGGCAACAGTTCCAACCGCTGGGCGTTGGCTACGGTTTGCAACGTCTCAAAAGTTCTTTGTTGAGTTTTTGCTAGCATACCGTGTGTGTTTTAGATGCGCATTCGTTTTTTTTTGCGATGGGTATTGAAATTTGTGCGTGGATGTGTTATAATACAAAAAAAACGGCAAAAGTGGTGTGTTTTTTTGAACCCATGCAACAAAAATTGCCGTTCAAACGTTAAATATGCAAGGAGGAAAAAAATATGAAAAGAAATTTGTTTATAGTTGCAATGTGTGTTGCTTTGATTTTGGTTTTTGTTGGTTGCCAACCGCAAGTTGTCACCGTCTATCAGGCAATACACGAAATTGGCACGGGATTGGAAGCAGTTGACAATTCAGACAACTACGATTTGGATGCTCGATTCAAGTGTTTCCAAATGTTCCAACTTGGTGGTGACTGTACGCTACATCTCCAGGCAACAACCGGAATTGTATCCTACTACTTTGTTGCCACGGAAAATTCGGACGGGTCCGCAAGTTGTGAATTGAAGGGGATCTACGTCTACGAGGTGGGAGACATTGCTTTTGGCGAAATCAGAGGTGACCGTCTTGCTGAATACGTGGACAAACTGAACTTCACGTTGGTGTTGGAAAACAACGTTGTCACTTCCCACGACCTGCCACAACTCATTGTTGAGTAGAATGCACAGCACGCCATTTGATGGCGCAAAACAAAGGAAAATGCCCCTTGTGGGCATTTTTTTTGCGTCCATGGTTGTTGGCTTGTGTTTGTAGCGTTGCCGATTGCCGTTGTCACTCTTTTGAAAAGGGCAAAAAATGCAATTTGCGCAATCTTTTGGTTGGAGAAAAGGCGTCAATTGCGAACAATCTTTCCGAGTGTACATTTTTGAACAAAACGGCACCTATTTTGGGCAAAAAGTGCAATTTTTTGCGATATTTGTGCAATTTTTTATGTAAAAATTCTTGAAAATTTGCGCCATTTACGCTATAATATTTGCAAATGGTTCCCGATGGGCAACCGTCGCACGGAACTTTTGCTTACAAAAAGAAAAGGAGAAACAAAATGGAAAAAATTCGTATTCAAGACGACCTGTATACGTTTGTCAACCAAGAAGCAATTGAACAACTTGTCATCCCCGACGATATGCCAACGGTGGGTGGCTTCACATCCTTGTCTATCGACGTGGAAAAACTTATGATTGGCGAATTCAATCAAATGACTTCCAGCGGAAACTACCCCAACGAATATCTTCAAAGGGCTTGCACTTTGTACAAGGCTGCAAAGAACGTAAAAAGAAAGGCAAAGCACGGCATTGCACCTGCTTTGAAGTATCTCAAACCCATCACACAACTGGACAGCATCAAAACTTTCAACAGCAAACTCGACAAGCTTGTTATTGAAGGTTTGCCACTTCCTTTCGACATTGGCGTGGACACCGACATGAAGGACACTTCCCGCCACTGCGTGATGATTCAAGGCCCAAGAGTTATTTTGCCGGACGTTACCTACTACAAGGAAGGTATGGAACAACAAAAACAAGCAATTCTTGCAATGTGGGCTAACATGGCTCAACTTGTGCTTGCAAAAACCGATTTGACGGCAGAGCAACAAGCGCAATACATTCAAGACACGCTTGCTTTCGACGAAATCATCTCCAAGTACGTAAAGAGCCAACAAGAATGGTCGGAGTACGTAAAAATGTACAACCCAACCAAAACAACCAAGGTTTGCGCATTGATGAAGCCTGTTTCCTTCCGCATGTTGCTCAAGCACTTGTTTGGCGAAGTTCCACAAACCATCATCGTTACCGAACCAAGGTTCTTCAAGGCTTTCTCCGAAGTGTTCAACGAACAAACATTCCAACTCTACGTTCACTGGGCGTACGTAACAGGCCTTCTTGGTTGCTGTTCCTTGCTCAGCGAAGAATTGCGTGATATCGGTGGAATGTACCGTCGTGCGCTTTCCGGCATTGCTTCTGCAGCGCCTGTAGAAAAGTTTGCATACCAACTTGCATCCGGAATGTACTCCGAACCTGTTGGTTTGTACTACGGACAAAAGTACTTTGGCGAAGAAGCAAAGAAAGACATTGTTGAAATCACAAAGCAAATTGTAGAAACCTACAAAGAACGCATTTTGAACAACGATTTCTTGGAAGAAGCAACCAAGCAAAAGGCTGTGTTGAAACTTTCCAAAATTGGCATCAAAATGGGCTACCCCGACAAGGTTAGAGATTTGTACCAAAAACTTGTTTTCAACGAAAGACACAGTTTGTTCGAAATGGTGCACAGCTTGAGAAAAATTCGCACTTTGGATAACCTCTCCAAACTCAACAAGCCTGTAAACCACGAAAACTGGGCAATGCCCGGCCACATGGTAAACGCTTGCTACGATCCATTTGCCAACGACGTAACTTTCCCTGCTGCAATTTTGCAACCACCGTTCTACTCCATCAAGCAAACACGTAGCCAAAACTTGGGTGGCATTGGCGCAGTAATTGGCCACGAAATCTCCCACGCATTCGACAGCAACGGCGCAAGTTGCGACGAAAACGGCAACTTGGCAAACTGGTGGACAAAGGCCGATTCCCGCAAGTTCCAAGCAAAAATCAAGGCAATGATCAAGGAATTCGACGGCATTGAACTTCCTTGGGGCAAGTGCAACGGCGAATTCACCGTTAGCGAAAACATTGCCGACAACGGCGGTATGGCAGTTACGCTTCACATCATGTCCAACATGGAAGGCGCAAACTTCGAAGAATACTTCCACAACTGGGCACGTGTTTGGTGCATGAAGGCAAAGCCCGAGTACCTTCAATTGTTGCTTCGTGTTGACGTTCACGGACCTGCAATGCTTCGTGCAAACATGCAACCACGCAACTTCCCCGAATGGTACAGCACATTCAACGTCAAGAAAACAGACAAAATGTACCTTGCTCCATCCAAGCGTGTGGTTATTTGGTAACAACAAAACAACAAGAAGTCCATTAGCAATGGGCTTCTTTTTTTGTGCAATTTTGGCTTTTTGGCAAGGAGTGTGCTTGTGCTACGCAACAGTTGCAATTTGCTGTTTTTCGCACCCGTGTTGCGTTTTTTGCGCTTTCGGGCGTATGGCAAGGAATGTGGCAAAACCGCACAAAACACGCACACGTGGTTGCGTTTTCGTTGTCAAAACGGTGTTTCGGCGTGTGCGTTATTGGCAAGCGCCTAGTGTGGGCGCAAAGATAAGCAACTTTTTGTGGCAATGGATGGCAAAAACACGCACACGTGGTTGCGTTTTTCAAGCAAAGAGCCTGTTTTGGCAACCTTTGGCAAGTTCCGTTTGCTTTTGAACGACGTGTGTTCAGTTTGTTGCTTGTGGCGAAAAACAAAACCCCGTGTGCAAAAAAAAAGCAAACACCGTGCCGTCACGGTGCTTGCTCTTGTTGTGTAGATATTGAGTTGAAAAGTGGTGCGCTACTCGCCCTTCAATGGCAGGCTGACAAGTGGCATGATTTCCGCAAGGGTGTACACCTTGTAGTCGTCGTAGCTTCTTGCAAGAATAATTTCAAAGTCGCTTTGGCAAAACTCCGTCATCACTTGACGGCACACTCCGCACGGTGGGCAAAAATCTCCTTCGCCAATGGGTGTGTCCTTGTCGTTGCCAACAATTGCAATGGCAACGAAGTTGCGTTCGCCTTCGCTCACAGCCTTGAAAAATGCCGTTCTTTCGGCGCAGTTTGTGGGGGAAAAGGTGGAACTTTCTATGTTGCAACCACGGTAGATTTTGCCTTCCTTGGTGAGCAATGCTGCGCCAACTGCCCAATGGGAGTAGGGAATGTACGCCATTTTTTGCGCTTCGTAGGCTTCTTTTACCAAAAGTTTGTAGTCTGTCATGGAACACCTCCGGGGGATTGCGTTTTTGGGAACTACATTGTATACCAACTTGCAGGTTTTGTCAATAGCCATTGCAATTTTTGTTTGCAAAGTTCATTGGATTTTTTCTTTTGATGGCAAATTGCAAAAAATTTTGTCAAAAATTCGTTTTGCAGTTTTTTGCCCTTTTGTTGGTGCGAAATTTGCAAAACGCAGGCTGTGTTTTTCCCATCAACAAGCCTTGAGTTTTTGCATTGCATTTGCAAGGTTTTGGCGAATTTTTTGCAATTGCCACTTGCAACAATTTTGCGCAAAAACAGGGGAAAAGTTGCCATTTGGTTGCAAAATTGCCCGTTTTGTGGTATAATTTGAGCATAGAAACCCACTTGCAACGGTGGTAGGCTTTTTGGGCAAAATTCCTTGCAAAAAAGTGCAAAAATATGTGGCAAAATGCGTGAAATCCGTTGACATCATTGCCAAGATGTGGTATTATATTCTAGCACTTCTATACGGGGGTGTAATTTTTTGCGTGCAAAAAAGTCCCTCCGTAGGAATTTTTCACAATTACAGGAGATTTATTATGGCAGCGAAGAAAGGTAACAGAGTTAAGGTTGTTCTTGCTTGCACAGAATGCAAACAACGCAACTACGACACTTACAAAAACGGCAAAACAACAACAGAAAGACTTGAATTCCACAAGTACTGCAGATTCTGCAAAAAACACACTGCTCACAAGGAATCAAAGTAAGGGAGAATCACAATGGCTACTAAGAAACAAAACATTTTCAAAAGGCTTGGTAACTTTTTTGTTAAAAGTTGGAGCGAATTGAAAAAGGTATCTTGGCCTACTGCTAAGACAGTTGCAAAAAACACAGGTATCGTTTTGCTTGTAGTTTTGTTCTTTGCACTTCTGCTTCTTGGTGTAGACACAGGTTTCATGTACCTTATCAAACTTATTTCTAATTTGTAAGAACTATGGCAGAAAACAACAGCGCAAAGTGGTACATCCTTCACACTTATTCCGAGTACGAAAGTCTTGTCAAAACCAACATTGAACAAATGGTGGAAAACGGTGGCTTGCAAGACAAAATTTTGGACATCAAAATTTTGACGGAAACTCGCATCGACGACAAGAACGGCAAAAAGAAGGCGTACGAAGCAAAAATTATGCCTTGCTATGTGTTCATCAAGTTGGTGTACTCTTCTCAACTTTGGTTCATGCTGACAAACGTTCGTGGCGTAACAGGTTTTGTTGGCCCAAACGGCAAAGCATGGCCCTTGGACGACGACGAAGTGAAACGTTTGCGTTTGGAAGAGTACGTTGTCAACTTCGACATGGTTGTGGGCGACAATGTAACAGTTGTAAGCGGACCGTTTGAAGGTTTGGTTGGCGTTATCAGCGCAATCGACCGTGACCATCAAAAGGCAAAAGTACTGTTGAACATGTTCGGCAGAGAAACTTCTGTAGACATGGACTTTGTTCAACTGGAAAAAATTGACAATCCCGTTATTGTGACCGAAGAATAGTTTTTGGCGCAAAACGTTTTGTATGTCGCCCGAGCGACACTAAATCTCGGGATGGGAGAACGCAACAAGGGTTGTGTTCGATAAACCACGAAAAATCTAGGAGGAAATCTAACATGGCAAAGAAAGTAACGGCAGTTGTAAAACTTCAACTCCCTGCTGGTAAGGCTACACCGGCTCCACCGGTTGGTTCTGCTCTTGGTCCTCACGGTATCAACATTCCCGGTTTCACCAAGGACTTCAACGCAAAAACAGCAGACAAAGCAGGTCTCATCATCCCTGTAATTGTAACAATCTATCAAGATCACAGTTTCACGTTCATCTTGAAGACTCCCCCAGCACCTGTTCTCATCAAAAAGGCTTGTGGCATTGACAAAGCAAGTTCCACACCTAACAAAACAAAGGTTGCAAAAATCACACACGCTCAAATCGAAGAAATTGCAAAACTCAAGATGGTAGACTTGAACGCTAGCTCCTTGGAAACAGCATGCTCTATGATTGCAGGCACTGCTCGTAGTATGGGCATTGTGGTAGAAGGTTAAGGAGGCTACAAATGGGTAAGAAATATGTTGACGCTTTGAAGAAAATTGACAAAACAAAGCAATACGATATGGCAGAAGCAATTGAAAAGGCTCTTGAAATTGCAACTGCAAAATTCGACGAAACTCTTGAACTTCACGTAAAACTTGGCGTAGACAGCCGTCACGCAGACCAACAAGTTCGTGGTGTTGTAGTTCTTCCCAACGGCACAGGCAAAACTGTTCGTGTTTTGGTAATCGCAAAGGGCGCAAAGGCAGACGAAGCAACTGCTGCTGGCGCAGATTTTGTTGGTGCAGAAGAATACATCGAAAAGATTCAAAAAGAAAACTGGTTCGGTTTTGACGTACTTATCACAACTCCCGACATGATGGGTCTTGTTGGTCGTATGGGTAAACTTCTTGGTCCAAAGGGTTTGATGCCCAACCCCAAGAGCGGAACAGTAACAATGGACGTTGCAAAAGCAATTTCCGACGTAAAAGCCGGTAAAGTAGAATACCGTGTTGACAAACAATCCATTTGTCACGTTATCTTCGGCAAAAAGAGCTTCGGCAAAGAAAAGCTTTTGGAAAACGTAACAACAGTTATGGATGCCATCATCAAGGCAAAACCTGCTGCTGCAAAGGGTACCTACCTCAAGAGCGTTGCAATTGCAACAACAATGGGCCCCGGCATCAAGGTAAACTACAGAGCAAACTAGTTCTGTAACAAACAACTAAATAAACCCTTATAACCGTTCCAAAGACAGCAAGTAACAGTAAATCTTGCCGAGGTGCAGTTGGTTGGTCGAAAGACTTCCTTCCCTTGTGCTTAGTCTACGGTACAAGGGTTTTTTTATAAAAATAAAACAGGAGGTAAAAGTCAGAATGGTAAATGAAGTAAAACTCAGTCCTGCTCAAATTGAAAAAAGAGAGATTGTTGAACAATTGAAGCAAAAAATTCAAGAATGCCAATCTTTCGTTATCATTGACTACAAGGGATTGACAGTTGCTCAAGATACCGAATTCCGTGCTGAATTCAGAAAGAACGACGTTGAGTACAGAGTTTTGAAGAACACATTGTTCCGCAAGGCTTTGAACGAACTTGGCTACACTGAATTTGACGAAGCATTGAACGGACCAAGCGCATTTGCATTTGGTACTTCCGACGCTATAGCACCTGCAAAGGTTGCTGCCGACGGCATCAAGAAGTACAACACAATGAAAATCAAGTGCGGTATGTTCGACAAAAAGTTTGCAGATGCTGCAACTTGCGATGCTATGAGCAAAGTGCCCGGAAGAGAAACATTGCTTGCAATGTTGGTATCTGTTTTGTCCGCACCAATGCGCGGATTGGCAGTTGCTTTGAATGCAATTGCAGAAAAAGGTGAATAGTTCACCACACTTCACGGAACGTTCCACCTCACGGAACAAAACACAAAACAAAAATATCGGGGCAAAAAGCCCAACAAAAAAATTTTAACAGGAGATTATAACAATGGATATCAAAAAGTTTATTGAAGAGATTAAAGCTCTTACAGTTTTGGAACTCAACGAACTCGTTCACGCTATCGAAGAAGAATTTGGCGTAAGCGCAGCTGCTCCTATCGCAGTTGCTGGTGGCGCTGCTGCAGCTGCTCCAGTAGAAGAAGAAAAGACAGAATTCGACGTAGTTTTGAAGGCTGCTGGCGCAAACAAAATTACTGTTATCAAGGCTGTTCGTGAACTCACAGCTCTTGGTCTTGTTGAAGCAAAGAAGCTTGTTGAAAGCGCACCTGCAACAATCAAAGAAGCACTTCCAAAGGATGCTGCAGAAGATATGGTTAAGAAGCTTACAGAAGCTGGCGCAGAAGCTGAACTTAAGTAATTTAGTTTACAAACAACAAACTGTATCCAAAAAACTCCCATCTTGCATGGGAGTTTTTTTTGTTAGAAACGGTAGCGTATTTAGAAATATTTGAGTTTGTGAGCATTGTTTTTTTTGTAGCAAAAGCAATATTGTGCTACACGGGGGTGTGGTTTGATGAGTTTAGCGCAACACGGTGCGCAGGAAGTTGGTCAACCAGCCTTGGAAGACAAGGCTGTTCGTGAACTTACAGCACTTGGTCTTGTTGAAGCAAAGAAGCTTGTTGAAAGCGAACCTGCAACAATCAAGGAAGCACTTCCAAAGGATGCGAGCCGAGATATGGTTAAGAAGCTCACAGAAGCTGGCGCAGAAGCTGAACTTAAGTAATTTAGTTTACAAACAACAAACTGTATCCAAAAAACTCCCATCTTGCATGGGAGTTTTTTTGTTGAGAATTGTATTTTTTTGCTACACGGGTGTGTGGTTTTGTGAGTTTAGCGCAACACGGTGCGCAGGAAGTTGGTCAACCAGCCTTGGAAGACAAGGCTGTTCGTGAACTTACAGCACTTGGTCTTGTAGAAGCAAAGAAGCTTGTTGAAAGCGCACCTGCAACAATCAAAGAAGCACTTCCAAAGGATGCGAGCCGAGATATGGTCAAGAAGCTCACAGAAGGCTTTCGCAGAAGCTGAACTTAAGTAATTTAGTTTACAAACAACAAACTGTATCCAAAAAAACTCCCATCCTGCATGGGAGTTTTTTTTGTTGGGAATGGTAGCGTGTTTAGAAACATTTGAGTTTGTGAACATTGTTTTTTTGTATGGAATTGTATAGTTTTGCTACACGGGGATGTGGTTTTGCAACTTCTTGCACGTTGCAAAAAATGAGCATTTCTAGTTGAAAGAAACTTATTTTTGTTACCACGTGGTGGGTTTTTTGCAACTAGTTGGTTTGTTTTGAAAGTTCTTTTTGTTGTTTTTGCAGTTTTGTCCAGTTGACAAAGGCGTACAAGTCGCTTACCAAAAACACAACAAAGCACAGCACCATGCACAAATTGCTGGAATCCTTGATGGTGGCAATCACCCACAGCACAATCAGCACAATGTCGTTGGTGGCGTAGCCAATTGCGTAGTACTTGCTTCGGAAAATTCCAAAAAGAACTGCAACGGAACTTGTGAAAATGGAAATTGTGCTAACAATCAGGCTTGCTGTGCCAAGCGCTTTCAACACAAAGTAGAACGCAACCGTCACAACTGCCGAAACTGCCAAAATGGCAACGGTTTTCTTTGCCCCAACTTCGGCAATTTCCACCTGCGTTTGTTGACCTTGGAATGGGTGCTTCAACCAAGTGATGATGGAAACGATGTTGCTTGGCATTGTCATGCACACGTAGGTGATAACTTCGCCGTAGTAGTGGTTCTTGAAGGAAACAATGCCGTACAACGTGCTGAAAACAATGGTAAGCAATTGCCCCGTGATGTTGGCTTTTGCCAAAAACACAAGCGCAACTGCGCCAATCAGCGAGCCAACAAAAGTCAGCACGTCTTTGTTGGGGTTGATAACGAATGCAAAAGTCAGCATTGCAATTGAGCCAACCAACAAAGCCCATTCAAATTTGGTAAAGTAAGCAAAAATTTTTTTCATTTCTTTCCTTAAATATTGTTGTAGTGGTGTAGTTTTACTACGAAACGGCAAAAGAATTTGGCGCAAAATCCGCACCCCGTCTAGCAAAAAACGGAAAACTGCATGTAGGTTTTGCCTTTTTTGCTTTGCCCGTTTGTTCCGTCAAAAACAAATTTGCCGTAGCCCCGAACGGAAGTTGCTTCGCCAACTTTCAACACACGGGTGGGCTTGTTTGCAACGCTTCCGTCAATTTGCACCTTGTCACGCTCAATCAACTGCTGTGCGCTTTCCCGAGAAATGGAAAACACCTTGGCAATCACGTTGTCTAGCCTGTTGGAACTTACGGGCACGGCAATTTGCTTGGTACGTGGTGCGCAATTTGGTGGCAATTGTTGCAAAATCTTGACCTCGACGTTGTTTTTGCCAATTGAGGTTAGTTGTTGTTGAACAAGTGGCAACACGCTGTTGTGTACCACAACAAACACACCGTCCTGAACAAAAATGTCGCCAACCTTGTTGCGTTCAATGCCAAGCGCCATCAATGCGCCAAGCACGTCCCTGTGCGACAATTCTGTGGAAAATTTGCCACCAAGAAGCACGCATTCAAGCACCGTCAGCGGAAATTGACTATTTGGCATTGTTTCTTCTCCAAACCTTGCAATTTTGCGTTGGCAAAAACTTCCGCCATCTTCAAAAAACACAGGGCAGGGGGAGATTTTTTGTACCGTTGCAATTTCCTGTTGCGTCAAAAAGTCCGTAAAGGTGCAAACGCCAAGTTTTTGGCTACGACTTGCCAATTCGGCTATTCGTTTGTTGAAATCCTGAATGCTCATGCGTATATTATACAATATAGTGGCAAAAAGCACAAGCAAACAAACGGGCAAAATGTGCCACAAAGCACTTGCCAACGTCTTCAAAAAGTTGTACAATACTGTGTGTTGAAACTTTCCTTGCAAAACTTCACACGTGCGCATGTGTTGAAGTGTGCATATCATTTTGGTTTTTGCAAAGTTTGCATGGCAAAAAGCAACACGTTTCAACAATTCCGTTGCCACTTTTTTGCAACGGCAAAACACAAAATTCGGCACCCGTATGCCGAAAAAGGAGCAAAAATGTCCGAATGTACTCACGATTGTTCCACTTGTGCGGAAAATTGCAGTCAACGCAAATCTTTCAAGCAAGATGGCAACAAACACTCTCGCATCAAAAAAGTTATTGGCGTAGTAAGTGGAAAAGGTGGCGTTGGCAAGTCCATGGTCACAAGCCTTTTGGCAGTTTCCATGCAACGCCTTGGCTTCAAAACGGCAATTTTGGATGCCGACATCACCGGCCCGTCCATTCCACAAGCCTTTGGCATTCACGACAAGGCGTTTTCTACCGAACTTGGCATTTTGCCTTTGCAAAGTCAAGGCGGAACAAAGGTCATGTCCATCAACTTGCTTTTGGAAGAGGAAACTGACCCCGTTGTGTGGCGTGGTCCCGTCATTGCCGGTGCAGTCAAGCAATTTTGGACGGACGTGGTGTGGCAAGACGTAGATTTCATGTTTGTAGACATGCCCCCGGGAACAGGCGACGTACCATTGACTGTTTTTCAATCCTTGCCGTTGGATGGCATTGTCGTTGTCACAACGCCCCCACAACTTGTGGAAATGATTGTTGGCAAAGCAGTCAAAATGGCGGAAATCATGCACGTTCCCGTGCTTGTCTTGGTGGAAAACATGTCCTACTTCCTTTGCCCAAACTGTCAACAACGCCACAGCGTGTTTGGCGAAAGCCACGTGGAAGATTTTGCCCAAGCCAACGGCATTTCGGCAGTTTGCAAAATGCCCATCAATCCACAACTTGCAACGCTTTGCGACAACGGCGAAATTGAAAACGCCGACGTCGACTTGGACGAAATTGTCGACACTCTTTGTCGTTTGGTAAAATAGCCACCCCGTGGTGCAAAAAACTGCAAAACAAACAACAGGCAAGTGCTTTTTGCGCTTGCCTTTTTCTATGGAAATTGCCTTTTATATTATTTATTATAGAATTTTTTTGTGATACTATAAAAATTGAGAATAGAAAAACTCTTGACATTGACGGCCTAAAAAATTATAATAGTATAGGACAAAGTTGGATTTTTTCAATTTTTCCAAAGGAAGGCTTATATGATAAACGTTATATCGGCAAGTTCGCTTCAAATTGGCGACATCATTTTCCAAGTGGTACAACTGCTTGCAGGCCTTGGCGCATTCCTTATTGGTGTGCAAATCATGTCCGACAGCATGACCAACCTTGCAAACGTTGGCATGAAAAAGATGTTCCAACGCATTGGCAACAACAAGTTCGTTGGCGTGGGCATAGGCGCAGCATCAACGGCAATCATCCAAAGCTCTTCGGTAACAACGGTAATGGTGGTCGGCTTTGTTAACGCAGGCGTCATGACGTTGCAACAGGCAACAACCATCATCATGGGCGCAAACATTGGTACTACAATCACGGCGCAAATTGCTGCATTGCAGTCCTTCGACTTTATGCAGTACGTCATCATCCTCACTTTCGTTGGTTTCTTTGCAATGTCCATCGCAAAATCCGAAAAGTGGAAAACGTTTTGGAACTTGATTGCCGGTTTGGGCCTTATCTTCCTTGCTTTGGAAGTCATGTCCATGGCAGTTGAACCCTTCAAGGAAAGTCAACAAATCAAAGATTTGCTTGCAAGCATCAACAATCCGTTCTTGTTGCTTTTGGCAGGTGTGCTACTCACTTGCTTGTTGCAATCTTCTTCGGCAGTTACCACAATTGTCATCGTCATGGCAAGTGGTGGTCTCATCATTGGCGGAACGGTAGACGGTGGTGTTTCCAACGGCGCACTGTTTGTTATTCTTGGTTCCAACATCGGTACTTGTATCACTGCAATTCTTGCAATGACCAACGCCAACACCAACGCAAAGCGCTCGGCAATCATTCACTTGCTGTTCAACTTGCTTGGTTCCGTCATTTTCTTTGTGTTCCTTATGTTGTGGCCAACCTTCATGCAAGACACCTTGAACAAGTGGTTTGTCGAAGCAGGCACACAAATTGCAATGTTCCACACCTTCTTCAACGTGACTTGCACGCTTGTGTTCCTTCCTTTCACACACTTGTTCGTCAAGTTGGCAACACTCATTTTGCCGGACAAAAAGGCAAAGGAAAGCGCAACAGGCGCACCAACTTTGAAGTACGTAGACGATCGCTTTGTTGCAACGCCTTCCATTGCTGTTCACCAAGCAAAAAAAGAAGTGCGTGAAATGGGCGACATCATCATGCAAACTTGCGACGAAGCAGTTTTGGGCTTTGTCAAAACCGACACAAGCAAGGAAGCCATCGTTGCGCAACGCTTGCAAGAAGTTGGCGTGTTGAACCAACGTTTGGTGCAATACTTGGTAAGCGTTTCTGCCAACGTCAAAACCTCCACACACAGCGAAGGTACAATTTCCAATTTGTACTACGTGATGGGCGACGTTTTGCGTGTTGGCGACCTTTCCCACAACATCACCAAGTACACGCAAAAAGTGGCAAACGGCGAAGTTACCTTCTCGGAAACGGTGTACGTGGAAGTGCAAAAGTTGTACTCCAAGGTGCGTGAACTGTACTCCGTTGCAATGGATTGTTTCTTGGACAAAGACTTCGAATTGCTCAAAGTTGTGGAAAGCATGGAAGAAGAAATCGACGGAATTCGCCGTGACCTTGTCAACAGGCACATCGAACGCTTGAACAAGGGCGAATGCAACCCTGCAAGCAACGGCGTGTTCATCAACCTCATTGGCAACCTCGAACGTATGGCAGACCACCTCACGTTCATTGCCGAAAGCATCACAAAGCACCCCGACACCTACACGGCAACGGCAACTGCAAACAACTAGATGTTCAAGCCTTTTTGGCTTTACATAAACTTCAACAAAAACAAATAAATTACATAAAGGAGCATTAACGATGAACAAAAAGAGCATCAAAGATGTAAACGTACAAGGTAAAAGATGTTTGGTACGTGTTGACTTCAACGTACCCATGAAAGACGGTGTTATCACCGACGAAAACCGCATCAACGGCGCATTGCCAACCATCAAATACTTGATGGAACACGGCGCAAAAGTTATTTTGTGTTCCCACCTTGGCAAACCACACAACATCTTCAGCCCAAACTTCAAACTTAACAAAAAAGAAAAGAAGGCTTTGGAAGCACTTCCCGAAGCAGAAAGAGAAAGCGCAAAGGCAGAAATGATTGCAAAAGCATTGAAAGGCGATGCAAAGAAATTCTCCCTTCGTCCCGTTGCAGAAAGACTCAACCAACTTTTGGATGGCAAAGTTACTTTTGCTACCGACATTGTTGGTGAAGATGCGCAAGCAAAAGTTGCTGTACTCAAGGAAGGCGAAGTTGTTTTGTTGGAAAACACACGTTTCGACGCCGGCGAAGAAGGCCGTGACGAAGAATTCTGCAAAAAACTTGCTGCCTATGCCGACATCTACGTTAACGACGCATTCGGCACAGCACACCGTTCCCACGCAAGCACAGCAGCAATTGTTGAGTACGGCTTTGTTAAGGAAGCAGTTTGCGGTTTCTTGATTGAAAAGGAACTTTCCGTAATGGCAGACGCTCTTGAACACCCCGTTCATCCTTTCGTTGCAATTTTGGGTGGCGCAAAAGTTGCCGACAAACTCAACGTAATCAACAACCTTTTGGAAAAATGCGACACACTCATCATTGGTGGCGGTATGGCGTACACGTTCTTGAAGGCAAAGGGCTACGAAGTTGGCAAATCCTTGCTTGACGAAACAAAAATTGACTACTGCCGTGAAATGATGGCAAAGGCGCAAGAACAAGGCAAACAACTTTTGTTGCCTGTAGACTGTGTGACAATTGCAGATTTCCCAAGCCCAATCGATGCTCCTGTAGAAACAACAGTTGTTGATGCCGACAGCATCCCTGCTGACCGTGAAGGCGCAGACATCGGCCCCAAAACTTGCCAAATCTATGCTGACGCTATCAAGAGCGCAAAAACAGTTATTTGGAACGGCCCAATGGGTATTTTCGAAAACCCAATTTTGGCAACAGGCACAAACGCAGTTGCAAAGGCAATGGCAGAAAGTTCCGCAACAACAATCATCGGCGGTGGCGACAGCGCTGCAGCAGTTGCACAACTTGGCTATGCCGACAAGATGAGCCACGTTTCCACAGGTGGTGGAGCAAGCCTTGAATTGTTCGAAGGCAAAGTTCTTCCCGGCATTGATTGCTTGAACAACAAGTAGTATGAACGCATCTGGGTACGTGCTTGTGTTCACGGCAACGGCAGTAATGGCCGAACGAAGCCGTAGGCGCAACACAATTGTTGCCAGCACACTTTGCAAGGAGCAAACCATGACAAAACAAACGTTGCAAGGCTACATCAACAAGCAAGTCAAAGTTGTCGACGTGTTGCAAGACGTAATTTGTGGAACACTTGTTGACTTGACGGACGACAGCCTTGTGTTGCAAACACCAAGAAACACCATTGTTGTTTCCTACAACTACGTGGTGCAATTTTGGGTAAAGAACATTTAATTTTGGAACAAGTGCGGTATACTTTGTTTGTATGCCGCATCTTGGCGATATGGAGACTACACTATGAAAAACAAAATTATTGCAGGCAACTGGAAGATGAACAAAACAATTGCCGAAACAAAGCAATTGATTGGCCAACTTATTCCACTTGTTGCCGACACAAACAACACAGTTATCATTTGCGTGCCCTACACCAACTTGGCAACTGCGGTAGAACTTACAAAAGGCACCAACATCCACGTTGGCGCACAAAACTGCCACTGGAAGGAAAGTGGCGCCTACACTGGCGAAATTGCTCCATCCATGTTGGTGGAACTTGGCGTAGAGTACGTTGTGCTTGGCCACAGCGAACGTCGCACCTACTTTGGCGAAACGGACAACACCGTGCTTCTTCGCACAAAGGCTGCGCTTTCTGCAGGTTTGAAGCCCATCGTGTGCATTGGCGAAACTTTGGAAGAACGCAACAACGGTCAAATGGAACAAGTGCTCAGCCGTCAAGTGAAGGAAGGCTTCAAGGATGTGACTGTGGAAGAACTTGCAAACGTAATCGTTGCCTACGAACCTGTTTGGGCAATTGGCACCGGCGTTACAGCAACGGATGAACAAGCAAACGATGCAATTGCATTTGTTCGCAGTGTGTTCCAAGAAATGTACGGCAAGCAAGCAGCAGACCAACTGTACATTCAATACGGTGGAAGCATGAACGACAAGAACGCACAAGGCTTGTTGTCTATGTCCCACATCGACGGTGGGCTTATCGGTGGCGCAAGTTTGGTTGCCGAAAAGTTTGCGCAAGTTGTAAAGGCTCACAAATAACAAATTTACAAAAACAGAGGATTTCACAATCATGGACAAGAAAATCACAGCGCTTATCATCATGGACGGCTACGGTTTGTCCAACACAATCAAGGGCAATGCAATTGGACCGCAATGCTCCCCTTACGTGCGCTATCTCATGACACACTACCCAACAACTCAGTTGGAAGCAAGCGGACTTGCAGTTGGTTTGCCGGAAGGTCAAATGGGCAACAGCGAAGTTGGCCACCTCAACATCGGCGCAGGCCGTGTTATCTACCAAGAACTAACACGCATCACAAAAAGCATTGCCGACGGCGACTTTTTCCAAAACCAAGCATTTTTGCAAGCAGTGGAACACGCCAAGAAGAACAACGGCAAATTGCACGTTATGGGCTTGATGTCTAACGGTGGTGTTCACAGCCACATCAACCACGTGTTTGCATTGTTGGAACTTGCAAAACAACAAGGTTTGCCAAATGCATTTGTTCACTGCTTCATGGACGGACGTGACGTTTCCCCAACAAGTGGCGCAGGCTTTGTTGAACAACTGCAAAACAAAATGCAACAAATTGCTTTCGGCAAGGTGGCAACAGTTTGCGGACGCTACTACGCAATGGACCGTGACAACCGTTGGGACCGTGTGGAAAAGGCGTACGACATGCTCACTCTTGGCAAGGGCAACACAACAACAAACCCTGTGGAAGCATTGAACGCTTCCTACGCAAACGGCGTAACGGACGAATTTGTTTTGCCAACAGTTGTTGTGGAAGATGGAACACCCGTTGCAACTGTGGAAAGTGGCGACTCGGTAATCTTCTTCAACTTCCGCCCCGACCGTGCAAGGGAAATGACTCGTGCATTCACACAAGCAGGCTTTGACGGATTTGACTTGAAGGGCAAATCTCGCAAGGTGCATTGGGTTTGCATGACTCAGTACGACGAAAACTTCACGGGAATTGACATTGCGTATCGCCCCGAAAGTTACACAAACACTTTGGGCCAATACCTTGCAAGCCAAGGCAAAACTCAACTACGTATTGCCGAAACGGAAAAGTATGCGCACGTAACCTTCTTCTTCAACGGTGGCGTGGAAGCCCCCAACGAAAACGAAACAAGGGTGCTTATTGCTTCCCCAAAGGTTGCAACCTACGACTTGCAACCGGAAATGAGCGCAAACGAAGTTTGTCAACGTGCCATTGTGGAAATTGAACGAGAAAAGTACGACGTGATGATTTTGAACTTTGCCAACTGCGACATGGTTGGTCACACAGGCGTGATGAAGGCTGCGGAAGTTGCCGTTCAAACTGTGGACGAATGCGTTCGCCAAGTTGTGGAATGCATCCTTCGCAACGGTGGCAGAGTGCTTTTGACAGCCGACCACGGCAATGCCGAAACAATGATTGCCGAAGACGGTTCCCCATTCACGGCGCACACAACCAACAAAGTTCCATTTGTTTTGGTGGACGAAGCGCTTCGAGACAGCGTAACCTTGCAAGAAGGCGCATTGTGCGACATTGCACCCACAATGCTTGCAACAATGGGTTTGGACATTCCTGCGGAAATGACAGGCAAAAACCTTGTTGTAAAGAAATAACAACTTAAACAACAAAATCCCACGATATTTCGTGGGATTTTTGCTACTATGCCGTGTTTTTTGTTGAAAAACAGTTGTCAATGGTGCAATTGTGTGGTATAATATGCAAGCGATAAAAAAGAACAGGGGCTAATCATGCCCACTTGTTGTATTGGAGGTTCAACCGTGAACAATATTTTGGCATTTTTGGCAGAAACAAACAATAGCGGAGCAGCCGTTCTCCTTGGTGTGAGAATTGCTCTTGCTACCCTTATTCTTGTTGCAACAGCATTCATCATCTACGTTGTTATGAAGCAATCCGGCAACAGCGACGGTATGGAAGCAATGTCCGGTGCAAAACGCTCCGACGATTCCGAAACATACTACGGCAAAAACGCAGGCTCTCGCAAGGAAGCAAGACTCAAGAAGCTTACCTACATTGCTGCTGGCGTACTTGCTGTTTGTTGCATTGTGTTCATCTTGTTGCAAGGTATTTTCTAGGATAAACCTAAGGGAAAAGGGCGATTGTTCAAATCGTCCTTTATTTTTTTTGCAGTTGGCACGGCACGTTTGCAAAGTGGCGCTTTTGGCAAAACAACGTTGCAAAACTGCATTGGAGATTGACAAACAATGAATTTTGTAGAAAAAGTGTACAAAACAATTCAATCGCTTTCAACGGAGTACTTCACGGCAAAACAGTTGCGTGGAGTTTTTGGCACATCGTCTACTTTGGAAAGGCAAGCGCTTGCCGAAGCGTTGGATCAGTTGGAACAACAGCGCAAAATTGTGTTCGACTTGACCAACAGGCGCTACCGATTGCCAAAGGAAGGGGAGTTTGGCGAGGCTGTTTTTCAAGGCAACGCACGTGGATTTGGCTTTTTGCTGATGGAGGACGGCAACGATTTGTTTGTGCCTGCATCCAAAACGCACGGCGCATTTCACAGGGACGTGGTGCTGTTTCGACGTGTTCCCAACACCAAGGACGAGGCGGAAGTGGTGTCTATCATCAGCCGTGGCACAACGGAACTTGTTGGCACCTACGACACAACCAACAACACCAGATTTGTGTTGCCGGACGACAAAAAGTTTGTTTCCGACGTGTACGTTTCCCCCAAAAAGCACCTTGGCGCAAAGCACGGGCAAAAAGTAGTTGTAAAAATCACACACTTTCCAAGTGACAATCGCAACAGCCCGGAAGGGGAAATTGTGCAAGTTTTGGGCTTCCCGGACGAAAAGAACGTGGATATGCTTTCCGTTGCGCACAGTTTTGGGCTCAGCCGTGAATTTCCGCAAAACGTCGAGGCACGTGTGTCGAAAATCCCACAAACTGTCGACGAAAAAAGCCTTGTTGGCAGGCGGGATTTGCGCAACCAATGCATCTTCACAATTGATGGCGACGACGCCAAGGATTTGGACGACGCCGTGTCAATTTCCACCGACGGGGTGGGCAATTTTGTGTTGGGAGTGCACATTGCCGACGTTTCCCACTACGTAAAACCGGGGGACGACGTCGACAAGGAAGCCTTCAACCGTGGCACAAGCGTCTACTTCCCGGAAACGGTTTTTCCCATGCTTCCAACTGCGCTTTCCAACGGCATTTGTTCGCTGTTTCAAGGTGTGGACAGGCTGACTTTGTCCTGTCAAATGACTGTCAACGCACGTGGCAAAGTGGTGGACTACGAAATTTTTCCTTCGGTAATCAACAGTTGCCGTCGCATGACCTACGCCAACGTGCAGCGCATTTTTGACGGCGACAAAGGCGCTTTGGCAGAGTTTTCCGACGTTGTTGCCCCACTTATGCAAATGAAGCAACTTGCCGAAATTTTGCAAAACAAGCGCTCCAAACGTGGCAACATCGACTTTGTTTCCAAGGAAGTGTACTTTGTGCACGACAACGACGGAAACGTGGTAGACGTGTTGCCATATCCGCACAGTTTTGCCAATCAGTTGATAGAGGAATTCATGATTTTGGCAAACGAAACTGTTGCGGAATTTGCCCAAGTTTGCGACTACCCGTTCGTGTACCGCATTCACGAAAAGCCGGACGAGCAAAAACTTGCCGTTTTGTATTCTTTGATGGCAGGGGTGGGCATTTCCGTCAAGCACAGCCAGGAAGTGCACAGTTCCGTGTTGCAAGATGCCCTTGCCAAGGCGGAAGGCACGCCCTACTTCAACTTGATCAACGACGTGATGCTTCGCACCATGCAAAAGGCAAAGTATTCCACTTTCAACAGCCGTCACTTTGGGTTGGCAAGCAATTGCTACTGCCACTTCACTTCCCCAATTCGAAGGTACGCCGATTTGACTGTTCACAGAATTATCAAAACTGCCGTGACCGGCAAAATGACGGACAAAGCGCTTTGCGCCTACGAGCAAATTGCATCCGACAGCGCACAGCAAAGTTCCGCACGGGAACGTGTTGCCATCGAAGCCGAGCGCAAGGCCGACGACGTCAAAAAGTGCAAGTATGCGCAAAGGATAGTTGGGCAAAGTTTTTGGGCAATTGTGTCGGGCGTTACCGAACACGGGCTTTTTGCGCAACTGCCAAACACGGTGGAAGGGTTTGTTTCGGTGGAACGACTTGGTGGCTACTTTGTGT
This sequence comes from Clostridia bacterium, assembly GCA_017500855.1. GTDB lineage: Bacteria > Bacillota > Clostridia > Christensenellales > CAG-314 > Fimimonas. The sequence continues at coordinate 20,973 of JAFVYC010000001.1, forward strand.
TCAACAGGGAAAAGTTTTGCCTGGCAAGCGACCACGCACGCTACAGTTTGGGTGACAAAATTGCCATCACCGTGCTTTCTGCCAACGTGGAAACAACAAAAATTGACTTTGATTTGGCAAAAGATATTGACAATATTCAACAATAAACATATAATAGTAGCACTGCAAATTGTGCACAAGGAAAACACAACATGAAAATTATTGCAACAAACAAAAAGGCATTTCACGACTACTTTGTGGTGGAAACGTTGGAATGTGGCATAAATTTGGTGGGATGTGAGGTAAAGTCGCTCAGGAAGGGGCAAGTCAACCTCACCGATTCCTACTGCCGTGTGGAGGGTGGAAACCTTGTGCTGATTGGTTGCCACATCAAAAACTACGACAAGGGTAGCTACTCCAACGTGGAAAGTCGCAGGGATCGCAGGTTGCTTGCGCACAAGCGGGAAATCATGCGCATTCTTGGCAAAGTGCGGGAAAAGGGCTACTCCATCGTGCCGTTGAAATTCTACTTCAAGGACAGCCTTGTCAAGGTGGAAATTGCGCTTGTCAGGGGCAAACAAAACTACGACAAGAGGGACAGCATTTTGCAAAAGGACCGTGACAGGGATCAGCAACGTGCCATCAAGGAGTACAGTGAAAGAAGGTAGCATCAATTTGAACCTCGCCCGAACAGCAGTTATCGGTTGCCCGGGTAGTGGAAAAACAACGCTTGCCACCCAAATGGCAACAATTTTGGGCAGGCCCGTGGTGCATTTGGACAAGATTTTGCTCAAAGCCAACTGGCAACTTTTGCCAAGTGAGGAGCGCAGGCAAATTGTGGAAGACATTGTGTTGCAGGACCAGTGGCTTATCGACGGAATGTGGCGTAGCAACTTGGAACAACGTTTTGTGCGTGCAACAACTGTGGTGCTTTTGGATTTTGGCACTTTGCGTTGCCTGTGGCGAGTGGTTGCTCGCAGTTTCAAGTATCGCAAAAAACAGCGCCACGACCTTGCCGAAGGCTGTTTCGACAACTTCGACGGCGAGTTCCTTGGCTACGTTGTCAGTTTTAGACGAAAGGTGTTGCCAAGCGTTTTGCAACTTGCCAAAAGGCACCCAAACGTCAACTTGGTTGTTTTGAAAAACAACAAACAAGTGCAAAAGTTTTTGCAACAAATTCAACAATCAACTGGCAAGCCGAACTGAACGTTCGGCTTTGTTTTTTGCAACACGGGTGTGGCAATTTGCACTTTTTGACTAGCGTTTTTGGGCGGAAAATACAAAGAAAAACCTTGTAGACAACAAAACCACATTGTCACTTTGCAAAAAACGTCAAAAACATTTGCAAAATTCCTTGCAAAAGTCGTGGGCTTTTGCTATAATCTAGCCACTATGAAACAAATAGATTTCACACAGTATTTTTCCTACTTTCGTTCAAGAAACGACATGCTAATTTTCGAAGGCTACTGCCAAAACGCACGGGACGTGGTTGTGTACAAGGATGGCAACAACTTTTTGTTGCTTGCCAACTTTGGCTTTCGCACCGACTGTTGCATTGTTGGCGACGACCAAGATTTTTTGCAAAAATGCCTTCCCTACTTCCACGGTAACGTCAAGTTTTGTGGCTTGACGCCAGCGCAGTTGCAGTTTTTCCGCAGTCGCTACAAATTTTTGTGGCAAACGGATTGCTACCTTTGCGTTTGGGATGGAAAACCCATGCCCGTGTTGCCAAATTCCCACCAAATGGGCAGTTTGAGCATCGAGCACGCACAGCAAGTTGCCAACGGCACTCCCTACCTTCCACCTGTGGAAGAAGTGGAAGAGTGCATTGCCAACAGGCCGTCGTCGGCGTTGTTTGTTGATGGTAAGCCCGTGTGTTGGTGTTTGCTACACTTGGAAAAGAGCCTTGGCATGCTGTACACTCTTCCTGAACATCGAAAAAAGGGCTACGCATTGCACGTTATGGTGGATTTGTGCAACAAAGTTTTACAAAACGGTGACGTTCCCTTTGCCTACATCGTGCAAAGCAACGTTGCATCGCTTGCGCTTGGCAAAAAGTACAATTTGCACAGCGTTGGCGAAAGTTACTACTTCGAAATTGCTTTCTAGGGGGCAGGGGTTCAAAAATGCCTGTTATTCTTTCAATTTTGCCTGCATTGCTGTTGACTTTTCAGGGCGCAGGCTACAAACTGTATGCGCAAAAAGGCAAACTCAAACCCAACGAAGGGTTGTTGAACGTTTTCACCTTTGCCGTTTGCATTTTGTTTGCTTTGCCCGTGGCTTTGCAAACCAAGTGGGATTGGCTTTCCGTTGCCTACGGTTGTGTGCACGGTGTGTTTCTCAGCGCAACGTTGTTTTTCTACAACAAGGCAATGAGCGTTGGCAAGGTGGCTTTCAACAACTTTGTGGTGGCGCTTTCCATGGTCATTCCGTTGGCGTTTTCGGCAATATTTTTGCAAGAGCAAATCAAGCCCATTCAGTGGGCTGGGTTGGCTGTTTTTGCCGTTGCCGCCTACTTGGTGTGCTTTGGGCAAAAAACCGACGGTGGGCAAAAAACATCGCCCATTGCCTACGTGTACGCAGGGCTTGCGGCGCTGTGTAACGGAATTGTGGGTGCGCTAACAAAACTGTTTGCCAACGTTCACCCCAACATTCAACAATTGCAGTACTTGGAGGGCGCTTTTGTTGTTGGTTTGGTGGTAATGATTGTGATGGCTGTTGTTGCGCCAAAGACCGACGCTTTTTCTGCATATTTGCAAGACAAATGGTTTATAATATGTGCAGTTATCGTCAGCGTGGCAACGGCTCTTGGCAACATTGCCTTCGTGCTGTGTTCCTCCGTTGTGGAAGCGCCAATTTTCTTCCCTGTGCAAAACGGAGCAAACATGATTTTTGGCGCAATTGCTGCGTTGTTCTTCAAGGAAAAGTTGTCGGCAAAAACTGCCGTTGGCATTGCCGTTGGCGTTGTTGCAGCGCTTTTGCTCAATTTGTAGCAAAATTTCCAAAAACTTGTGCAAAAACAGTTTACTTTTTTTGCGTTTAATGCTAAATTATTTCAGCATATAGAAAATGCACAAAATATTGCTAAATGGTGGAAAAACTATGGGTAAAATCAGATACATCAAATGTCCTCGTTGTGACCTCAACTACATCCCCGACACGGAAGAAGTGTGCGACGTTTGCAAAGCCGAACTTGGCTACGACACAAAAATTGTGCTGTTGGACGACATCATCGACGATGACGAACCACTAAAGTTGTGCCCAATTTGCAAAACTGCCTACATCGGCATGGACGAGGAAATGTGCGAAACTTGCTTGGCAAGCGAAAAGCGCAACCGAGACTCCAGCTTGGACGACGACGATGAATGGCGCACCTATTTGGACGATGACGACACCGGCGACACAACCGGCGACGACACAATTCCATTGGAAGATTTGGACGACGACTACGACGACGGCGACGATTTCGACGACGAAGAAAACTACGATTTGGATTTGGACGACTATCCGGACGACATTGCCACGGATTTGGACTTGGACGACTTCGACGATGATGACGACGACGAAGATGACCTAGACGACGAAGACTAGTTGAACAACCACAACCTTGGGGCTTTCCCCAAGGTTTTTTGTTTGCCCTTTTTTGGTATTGACTTGTGCAAAGTTGTCAACACTTGCAACAAGGAAGGTGAACGTGGTAAAAAATGACATAGCGCTGAAAAAGGCGCAACAAACGGTGCAAAAACTTGTGGGAAAACGTGTTGCCCTCAGGGTAAACAAGGGGCGCAACAAGGTGGAAAACTACGTTGGCGTGGTAAGCCAAGCGCACCCAAACGTTTTTGTTGTGGACGTGGAAAACGCCGTTGCCGACGTGGTCAGTTGCACATATGTGCAAATGTTGTGCAAGGAAATTTCATTGAAGCAACTTCCGCCAAGCGTACGCTAGTTTTTCAGTTCTAATTTTGTAAACCTTGGCGTACACTACACCAAACACATTTTGTTGGTGGGGGTATGTATGTCTAATTTGCAGTTCGAAAATTTGCAGTTTGCAAGCAAAAAATTTGTGGGAAAATTTGTCACAACGGAAAACGTGCGTGTTTCGGTAAAAAACGACATTGTGCGTGTGCTTTCCGTTGGGGTGGACAGCGTTGTCAATTCCTACGAAATCAAAGGTGGCGAAGCAACGTTTTTTGGCAAAAGTTTCATCAGGTTTTTGTACACAGACGGAACAACGATAGCAGGCTCGTCCTACAACACGGATTTTTCGTCGGCGTTTTCCACCGACCTTGCCGACGACAGCAAACTGGTGTTCGACGTGCAAACGGAAAGCGTGCAAACGGAAATCAACAGCAACACGGCAACAATTTCCATCGTGTTGGAAGTTAGTGTGTTTGCCTATGCCAAGCAAAGCCTTGCCGTTTTGTGTGGTGGCGATGTGTTTTTGAACAAGGAAAGTTTGCAAACCACGGGGGACGTGTGCGTGCAAACACTTCCAATTGTGCTTGAACAGCAACTGACAACGTCCAAAACAATCGACACGGTTTTGGTGGCGGAAAGTTCTGTTTCGGCAACAAAAAGCACTTTGGCAGGGGACGTGTTGCAAATTGAAGGCACAGGCGTGTGCAAGTTGACCTACGTTTCCCAAGGAAGCGTCACAACGGAAGCCATCGACTTTGTGTTTGCGCAAGAAGTGGATGGCACGTGGTTGAAAAACAACGTGTTTGCCACCTTGGACGTCAAGCAAACCAAGGTGCGCTTGTCCATTGAAGACGACAGCATCAACAACACCTTCACGTTGGAAATTTTGGCAAATGTGGCAACAAAAAGTAGCCAGCAAAACGTTGTTGAAGTGGCAACGGATGCCTACGGCACGTCTTGCGATTTTCAGTTGGAAAGGACCGTTGCAACCACAACTTTGCCGTGCGGTAGCGTTGTGGCAAACAAAACCGTTGGCGCCACTTTGCCGTGGGACAAAAACCACAAATTGCTGACCTTTGTCAACGCCTACGCAACTGTGACAAACTGCACCAGCCAGGAAAAACTTGCCAAAGTGGAAGGTTACGTTACAGCCACTTGCCTCTACCAAACGGACGTTGGCACGGAAAGCAAGTTGGTGGAAATCCCCTTCTTGCAAAACGTGGAAATGGACTTTTTGTTGCCAATGTGTAGTACAAGTGCAAAAATCAAGGTGGGCGCTGTGGAAGGCGTTGCCAACGAAAACTTGGAAGTTTCGGCAAAACTGGTGCTGACTTTGCAAGCAACAAGGGATTTTAGCCATCACGTGGTTGTTGGCGCAACGGAATTGCCGTTTGATAAAAGCAGTTTGCCTGCCATTGAAGTGTGCGTTGGCAAAAAGGGCGAAACAATTTGGTCGCTTGCCAAAAGTTTGCACATGGATCAAAAAGATTTGCTTGCAACCAATCCCGAACTGACAAACCCTTTGGAAAAAGACACACGCATTGTTGTTTTCAACGGAATTTGAAACTAGAAGGCTGGAATTTCCCAGCCTTTTTTTTGCAAAATTGCCACAAATTGTTTGCAACAATGGCATTTTGTGGTACAATACTTGCATGAAGACAAAAGTTTGCGCAAAACTAAATCTTACTTTGAACGTGTTTGCCAAGCAAGGGCAATACCATCCGTTGGACAGCCTTGTGCTTTCGGTGGACGTGTTCGACGTTGTGCAAGTGACAAAACGCACCGACAGGCAAGTTGTTGTTGACTGCCCCAACGTGCAATTGCAACGCAACACGGCGTTTGACATTGCCACCAAGTTTGTGGAGCAATTTGGCACCACGGGGTGCAACGTTTGCATCCAAAAGGGCATTCCGTTTGCAAGTGGAATGGGTGGCTCGTCGGCAGATGCATCGGCAACGGTGTTTGCGCTGTGCAAGCTGTACAACGTTGACGCAAATTGCAAAGAGGTGCAAGATTTGTGCGCAAGCGTGGGGAGCGACGTAAACGTGATGCTTGTTGGTGGTTTGTGCCGAATGACGGGCAGGGGGGAAATCGTTGAGCAACACGTGTTGCCACAGCAGTTGCATTTTGCCGTGACAACTTTCGGTTGCAACACAAGCACGGCGGAAATTTTTTCCGAGTTCGACAGTTTGGCGCAACAACCTGCATTTGCCAACAACGACAAAGTGCTGGAAATTTTGCAAAGTGACACCCCGTGGCGTGCTTTTGGCATGTTTTGCAACAGTTTGCAACCCGTTGTGGAAAGGCAAAATCCACAAATTGCCAACTACTTGCAAGTGTGCCAAGAACTTGGGCTACACCCCACAATGACGGGTAGTGGAAGCGCATTTTTTGTTGCAACAACGTCACTTGCCCAAGCAAAGCAAATTTCGGCAAAGTTGTGCCAACAAGGCTTTGCAACTTTCCCTTGCAGTTCCCAAACGCAAGGCGTTCAAGAAATCTAGAAATCACATTTGAAACTCAAAATTGCCATTCCTGCACACGGGGTGGCAATTTTTTTTGTTTTTGTGGCAAAATTTTCCAAAATCCGACACGTGCTTTTGCAAAACAAGGCGCAATTTTGTCAAACCTTGCACCAAGGAGAAAACGTTATGAAAAAATTTGTCATTTTGCTACTTGTTGTGATTTGCGTTGCGCTTGTAGCCTTGCCACAACCCACCAACCAAGATTTTTTGCGCATCCACATTCGTGCCGACAGCAACAACGACGTTGACCAAGCAATCAAATTTGTTGTGAGGGATGCCATCGTGCAGTACCTTTCCCCGTTGCTTGTGAGTGCCACAACCAAACAAAAGGCAATGGAAATTTTGGAAAGTCAACTGCAAAACATCCAACACGTGTGCGACAAAGTGCTACTTTCCAACGGTTTTGCCTACACAAGCACGGTAAGTCTTTGTGCCGAAACTTTCCCCGACCGGTCGTACAACGGCATCAATTTGCCAAGTGGTGTGTACGATGCGTTGATTGTCAACCTTGGTAGCGGAAGTGGCAACAATTGGTGGTGCGTTGTGTACCCACCGTTGTGTTTTGTTGGTGGCGAGCCAAACGGAAGCAATCAGGTTCAGTACAAATCCAAACTGTGGGAAATTGTTCAACAGTGGCTCAGCAACAGATAGCATCCACATCGTGGGTGCTTTTTTTGCGCCACGGGGTGGGAGTTTTGCATAGTTTTCTAGCCATTTGCCATACTAGCCACAAAAAGGAGGGAAAAAATTGTGAGCAAAAATTTTGCTTTGCGCACGGTGGCGTTGCTTCTTGTTGCAGTAACGTTGATTGCCTGTTGCGCATTTGTTTCGCCCACGGTGGCAATGGCGCAAAGTGTCAAAGTGGGTAGTCGTGGTTCGGTAGTTCGCACAATACAAACCAAACTCAAGCGATGGGGCTACTACACGGGTGGAGTGGATGGCATTTTTGGCAATCAAACAAAAAAAGCCGTACAGTACTTTCAGCGCAAAAATGGGCTTGTTGCCGACGGTATAGTTGGCAAGCAAACGGCAAAGGCAATGGGTGTCACGCTTTCGTCGTCTACCGGTACTTCTTCGCAGAACGAACTTTCCAACAGCGACTTGTACTTGCTCAGTTGCTGTGTGTACGGCGAAGCCCGTGGCGAATCCTACAAGGGTAAGGTGGCAGTTGCAGCCGTGGTGCTCAACAGAATTCGCAGTTCGTCTTTTCCAAACAGCGTCAGCGGTGTAATCTACCAGCCGGGCGCATTCACTTGTGTTGCCGACGGGCAAATCAACCTTGGCACCAACGACGAATGCACACGTGCTGCGCAAGACGCTTTGAACGGATGGGATCCAACAGGCGGTGCGCTGTACTACTTCAACCCGCAAACGGCAACTAGCAAATGGATTTGGTCACGCCCACAAATTGTCACCATTGGCAAACACATTTTCTGTTTGTAGGGGGACGTGGTGCCGAATTTGACTAGAAAAAGGAGAACGAAATGACATCAACAACAAGAGCCCACGCAGTTTGGGCATGGTTTTTTGCGTTGCTTTTCGTTGTGGCAACGGCAACTTCGGTGGTGTTCAAGTGGCAATTTGCCAACGACTTGGATGCAATCAAGCAATCGGTTGTCAGCGACAGCAACGTCTACAAAATTTCGCAAGAAAACAACTACAAGCAAGCGCTGTACGGCACTTGCGACAGTTTGAAAAATCTCGAAGCCGACCTTGGCAAGGTGGCAATGTCCACAAACAAGCAACACCAAGCAAAATTGCTTGCAAACGTGGTGCTTCACGCAAACTTTGTAAACAACAATTTGGCTCATTTGCCAATCTACCAAACGGATGCTTTGGGGCAAACGGAGCGCTACGTCAACCAAACGCAAGACTTCGCAACTTTTTTGGTTGGTCAATTGGCAAACGGGCAACCCGTGTCGCAAAAACAGCGCACAAGTTTGCGCCAATTGCAAACTGTTGCCAAGCATTTGTACACAATGTTCGTTGACTACGCCGAAAGTGGCAATGCAATGTTCTTGACAAACGGCAACGGCATGGGCGTGGGCACGCTTTCCGACATGATGGACAGCATTTCCGAGCAATCCTTTGCCTACGAACAGCTCATCTACGACGGCCCGTTTTCCGACAGCGTGGAACAGCAAAAAATCCCCCTTGGCAAGTTGGTAACGCCGGAGCAGGGGTTGGAAATTGTGCAAAAAATCTTTGGCAATGCAACCTTCCAAGGGGAAACAAAAACCGTCAACACCTACTACAACTATTCTTTGCAAAACGGTGGCGACGTGCTTGTCACAAAGGACGGTCGAATTGCGCAATTTGATGGATACGTCCCCCACGGAAATGGCAAATTGAACAAGGAAGAATGCATTTCTTTGGCGCAAGATTTTGCCAAAAAACTTGGCTACGACGTGTCGGCAATTTGGGTTAGCAAGTCGCAGGATTTCTTGACCTACGTCAACCTTGTGCACGTTGTGGACGGCGTGGCTTTCTACCCCGACATGGTCAAAATTGCCGTCGATTGCTCCGTTGGCAAGGTGGTAGGCGTGGAAGCCGTTGCCTACCTCACAAATCACGCAACACGTGTGGTAAATTGGGGCAACGTGGGCCAAGAACAGGCGCAACAGGCAATCTCTGCCGACCTCAAAGTGGAAAACACCTCCAAGTGCTTTGTGCAAGTTGGGCAAAAGCAGTACTTTGCCTACCAATTCCAATGCACCGACGGGCAAAATCAATACTTTGTGTACGTCGACAGCCACAGCGGTCAGGAAGTACAAATTTTCAAGGTGATAGAAAACACCGAGGGCTACACCGTGATGTAGCAAACAACCAAGCCACTTTGTTTTGCAAGGTGGCTTTTTCCTTTCCATTTTTTAGTTTTTCCGTCTTGCCCGTTTGATTTCAATGATTTTCCTATTTCTTTTTCTTTGTTTTCTTCCCTTGTTCAATACTTTGTTTTCACTCTTTCTTTACAAAAGTGGCTACTTTGTCGGACAAACTTGCGTTTTTCAACCGACTAACATGCGCAAAACGCCACTTTTGTAGGCATTTTCCATTGCCCACTTTTTTGCAATCTTTCAACGGCTAACACGGGCGTTTTTGTCAACAATGGCATTTGTCGTCACACGGCAACAGCCTTGCGCATCGCATTTCCCCCCCCCATTCACAGCCAACGGGCAACGCAAATTCCCATCAAAACCATCGTTGCATATTTTCCGTGCCGTGCCAATAGTATAAAAAAAGTTGCTTTGTTTACAATTGTAGTGCAAATTGCCACTTGACGGACACCAACAAAAGTTATATAATATCTAGTAACTACAATAACTCTCAAAGAGGTAGCAAAATGAAAGTTAAAAAAGCGTTGATTCTTGCAGCAGGCAAGGGCACAAGGTTTTTGCCCTACACCAAGGCTTACCCCAAGGAAATGCTTGCCGTGGTAGACAAACCTGCCTTGCAACTTATCGTTGAAGAAGTTGCCGGCGCCGGCATCACCGACGTGATGGTGGTAATTTCCCCCGAAAAGAAGGACGTGGTGCGCCATTTCACACCCGACCCAGCCTACGAGCAACAACTTCGCCAAAGTGGCAAAACGGTGGAAGCCGACTCCCTTCGAGAACTGGCAAACCTTGCCAACGTTTCCTTCGTGTACCAACCAACGGTCACAGGCACGGGCAAGGCTGTGGAACTTGCCAAGGAATGGGCAAACGGCCAACCATTTGCCGTGTTGAACGGCGACGACGTCATCTACAACCCCGGCAAAACCGTCACGGCGCAACTTGTGGAAGCCTACGAGCAATGCCAAAAATCCGTCATTGGCGTGCAACTTGTGGAAAAATCCGTCATTGGCAAGTATGCATCCTGCCAAGTGGTGGAAAGCAACGGCAGGCTGCACAAAATTTGCAACATTGTGGAAAAACCGCAAGACGACAGCCAAATTTTCAGCTTGCTTGCGCCTTTGGGCAGGTACGTTGTTTCGCCGGACATTTTCGACGTTATTGCAATCACACCGGCAACACGTGGTGGCGAAGTGTACCTTACGGACAGTTTCCAAATCCAAGCCAAAAACGGTGGCATCTACGCCTACGAATTCCAAGGCAAGCGCCACGACTTTGGCGACAAGTTTGGCTACGTCAAGGGCTTTACGGAATTTGCATTGCAAGACCCACGCTTTGGCGAGCAGTACTTGCAATTTTTGCAACAACTTGTTGCATCCCACAAAAAATAATTCAAGGAGATACAAACTATGGCTTACACAAAAAGAAGTGAAATTCCCGAAAAGTACAAATGGAACCTTGGGGATATCTTTGCAACACCCGAAGCATGGGAACAAACTTTCCAACAATTGCAACAAAGTTACCCACGCCTTGCCGAGTACAAGGGCAAACTTTCCAACCGAGACAGTTTGTTGGAATTTTTGAAACTTTCCGACGAGTTGGACGTAGACTTGGAAAAGTTGTACTGCTACGCATTCATGAGCTACAACGAAGACAGCCAAGACCCCGAAAGGCAAGCACGCTTTTCCAAAATGTACGGCTTCCTCACACAATGTAGCGCATTGACGTCCTTTGTGTCGCCGGAACTTTCCTCCCTTTCCAACGAGCAACTTCAAGCACTCATTGCCGACCCTGCTTTTTCCGACTACGACGTGCAACTTGCAAACGTGCTTCGTGGCAAATCGCACATTTTGTCCGAAGCGGAAGAACTTTTGCTTGCCAACGTGGGCAGTTTTTCCGGTCAATTCCAAGAAGTTTTCAACCGTTTGGACAGTGGCGATTTGAAATTCGAAACCATCCAAGTGGACGGACAACCCGTTCAACTTGGCCACGGCACCTATTCCACTTGCTTGCAACACAAAGACCAAGCCGTTCGCAAATTGGCTTTCGAAACCTACTACAAGGCGTACATCGAAAAAATCAACACACTTGCCGGCTTGTACGAAGGCAGTGTCAAGGCAGACGTGTTCAACGCAAAGGCTCGCAAGTTTGGTAGCACAATGGAACGTGCGTTGTTCTACGAACAAGTAGACAAGGCTGTGTACGACAATCTCATCAAGTGCATGCACAACACCTTCAAGCCACTTCACCGCTACATTGCTCTTCGCAAAAAGTTGATGGGCGTGGAAACTCTCAACATGTACGACTTGTACACATCCATTTTCGAAGATGCCGACATTTCCTGCGAGTACGAGGATGCTTGCCAACTTGTTATCAAGGGCCTTGCTCCCTTGGGCGAAGACTACCGTCAAATCATGGAAACGGCCTTCAACAACCGTTGGATCGACGTTCACGAAACACCCACAAAGCGCAGTGGTGCGTATTCCATGGGCGTTACGGGCGTTCACCCCTACATGCTTCTCAACTACCAAAAAACCACACACGACATCTTCACAATTGCGCACGAAATGGGCCACTCCATCCACTCCTACTACTCCGAACAAGCGCAACCACAAGCAAAAGCAGGCTACAAAATTTTTGTTGCGGAAGTTGCTTCCACTTGCAACGAAGTGTTGTTGTTGAAGTACTTGCTTGCAACTGAAAAGGACGAAAAAGTCAAGAAGTACCTTCTTCAATACTACCTCGACATGCTTCGCACAACAATGTACCGCCAAGCAATGTTTGCCGAATTCGAAGCAATCACACACGACCTTGTGGAAAAGGGACAACCTTTGACAGCCGACGTAATGTGCCAAAAGTACTTGGAACTCAACAAAATGTACTACGGCGACGCTGTTTGCCACAACGACGAAATCAAGTACGAATGGTGCCGTATTCCACACTTCTACCGTGCATTCTACGTGTACAAGTACGCAACAGGCATCATCTCTGCAGTTTGCATTGCCGAAAAAATCTTGAAGGAAGGCGCACCCGCTGTGGAAAACTACAAAAAGTTCCTTTCCTTGGGTGGAAGCATGGACCCTGTTTCCGAATTGAAGGTTGCAGGTGTTGACCTCACAACGGAAGAACCATTCCAAATTGTTGCCAAGTCCTTCGAGGACACACTTGCTCAATTGGAAGAATTGTGCAAGTAGTTGCAAACTAGCCACCCCGTGGTGCAAAATGCGCAAGCGCAAAGGCAAGGTTTGCCACAACGTGCAAAGCCTACCGATTGCAACAGCGCACACACATTTTTGCCCAACAAACGCAAAATTCCAACCACGCCTACGGCATTTTGTGGGCGTGTGGTGTTTTTGTGCAAATTGTTGAAAAACATCCCCCAAAACCCTTGACAAACTACTGGTGGGGGGGGTATACTGTGTTTATAACACAACGTGTCTAACACAAAAGGAGGAATATCTAATGGACAGAGCAACTCTCAAACAACGTGCCAGGGAC
>JAFVYC010000016.1 GCA_017500855.1 Clostridia bacterium
CGAAGCGGGAAAAGCAGACAAAAAAAGAACCGAACTGTTGCTCGGTTCTACAAAAGTTCAGCAAGTATGCTGTTGAGTACGTTTTGCCACGAAATGAACCCTACACTACAATTAGCAAAATGCTCACTAAAACAAAAAAATATGGCAAAAGAAAAACACCTTCAATACGAACGAAGCGGGAAAAGCAGACAAAAAAAAAGAACCGAACTGTTGCTCGGTTCTACAAAAGTTCAGCAAGTATGCTGTTGAGTACGTAGAATTTGCTTGACGGAACAAAAATCCGTCCGTCTTGGTGTTGCAAAAAGCCACCTTCAAGCAATTTTGCGCTTTGTGGAAACTGTTGAAAAAAGTTCAAACCAAATCGACGTTGAAATTCTTCCAAAGAAAACCCTTGGGCAAGGCGTAGCGAAAGCATGACAAACTCGCTTGCTTCTTCTTGCAAAGAAATGACTTCTTGCGCCTCAACCACGTTGGGTTTGGAAATGTAGTCGACGATGGAAAACACGTTGGACTTGCGCACGTTTTGCACAAAACAATGCGCCGATGCGCCAAAGCCGTAGTACCTGCCTTCCATCCAGTAGTTGACGTTGTGTTTGCATTGCTTGCCATTTTTGGCAAAGTTGGAAACTTCGTAGCGAACAAAACCTGCCTGTTGCAATTTGTCCATTGCATAGTCGTACATGTCGGCAAGTTGATCGTCGGAAAAAGCAAAGTCCGTTGTGCAAAGTTTGTAGATGGGCGCTTGTTCGTGCAGTTCCAAACTGTACAAGCTGACGTGGGAAAGTGGAAGTTGACACACCGTTTCCACCGTGTGGAAAAAGTCCTCTTGACTTTCCGGCAAGCCAACGATTAGGTCGGCGTTGACGTTGTCGAACCCCACGGCTTGCGCATTACGTAACGCAGTGAGAAACTGCCGAAAATTGTGCGCTCTGCCAACACGGGCAAGCGTTGAGTCGTTGACACTTTGCAAGCCAAAACTGATTCGGTTGACACCGCATTTTTTCAAAGTGGCAAGCATTTCCACGGTAGCGCTTTCGGGGTTGCACTCCACGGTGATTTCCGTGGCAGTAGACAAATCAAACTTGTTGTGAAGTAGCAAAAACAACTTTTCCAACATTTCGCCCGGCACGGAAGTTGGCGTTCCACCACCAACGAAAACTGTGGAAATCTCGCTGTTGGGAACAACGGGCTGTTGCTCTATTTCTTGAAAAAGTTTGTTGAAGTACTGTCCACAAAGTTGGTAGTTTGTGCAGGACGAAAACACGCAGTAGCCACAGCGACTTTTGCAAAACGGAATGTGAACATAAATTGCGTACTGTTGCACAACACCACCTCCTTGGTTGCAAACTGTACAAAAACAACACTTGCAACCACAAGTTTGCCTTGCGATTGCAAATGTCAAAAACTATTGATTTTATAACATAAATATATGCTTTTTAGTTGCTATGTCTGTGATAGATATCTACAAAACGGCGATTTTCGGCACAATCAACTCCAAAATGCACCATTTTGCCGGTTCAAGCAACTAGTCGTCGATTTTCAAAATGGACATGAACGCTTCGCTTGGAACGCTTACCGAGCCGACTTGGCGCATGCGCTTTTTGCCTTCCTTTTGCTTTTCCAACAACTTCTTTTTGCGGGTGATGTCGCCACCGTAGCACTTTGCCAAAACGTCCTTTCTGAGAGCCTTGACAGTTTCTCTTGCAATGACTTTGTTGCCCACCGCTGCTTGCACGGGAATTTCGAACATTTGCCTTGGAATTGCTTCCTTCAACTTTTCGGCAATTTGTCTGCCACGGGCATACGCCCTTTCTTCGTTGACGATAATAGACAATGCATCGCACATTTCGCCGTTCAACAGCAAATCCAGTTTTACAAGTTTTCCTGTGCGATAGCCCTTCATTTCGTAGTCCAAACTTGCGTAGCCACGAGTGCGAGATTTCAACGTGTCGAAGAAGTTGTAGATGATTTCGTTCAACGGAATGTCGTAGCTCAAGCACACACGTTTTGTGTCCAAGTACGCCATGTTGATGAAAGTTCCACGCTTGTCTTGGCACAGCCCCATCACGTCGCCAACGTACTCGGGCGGGCAGTAAATTTGCGCCGAGACAATGGGTTCTTCCATGTGCTGGATGCTTGTTACAGGGGGAAGTTTGGTTGGGTTGTCTATCATCAGCACTTCGCCGTCGTTTGTGAAAACTTTGTAGCTTACGCTTGGCGCAGTTGTTACCAAATCCAAATTGAATTCCCTTTCCAAACGTTCTTGGATGATTTCCATGTGCAAAAGCCCCAAAAATCCGCAACGGAAGCCAAAGCCCAACGCAACGGAAACGTCCGGTTCGTACACAAGCGCAGCGTCGTTGAGTTTGAGTTTTTCCAAAGCGTCCTTCAAGTCGTTGTACTTGCTACCGTCGGCAGGGAAAATTCCGCAGTACACCATTGGCTTTACTTCCTTGTAGCCTTGAAGTGGCTCGATGCAGGGGTTTTCCACGTCCGTCATGGTGTCGCCAACTTTTGTGTCGGAAACGGTTTTGATGCTTGCGCAAACGTAGCCAACGTCGCCTGCTTGCAACACGTCCACAGGGCGCATTCCGGGCGCAAAAATACCAACTTCCGTCACGTCGAAGGTTTTGCCGTGTGTTTCGAACATTTTGATTTTGCTACCAATTTTGACTTGTCCGTCCACAATGCGTGTGAAGATGATAACTCCCTTGTAGTTGTCGTACTGACAGTCGAAAATCAACGCTTTCAAGGGTTTGGATGCATCGCCTTGGGGTGGGGGAACAAGATCCACCACTGCATCCAAAACGTCCTTGATGTTCAAGCCTTCCTTGGCGGAAACAAGTGGCGCATTGGAAGCATCCAAGCCAACGGTTTCTTCAATTTCCTGCTTGGCGCCTTCGATGTCGGCGCTAGGCAAGTCAATTTTGTTGATGACAGGTATAATTTCCAAATCGTTTTCTATTGCCAAGTAGCAGTTTGCAAGTGTTTGCGCTTCCACACCTTGCGATGCGTCCACAACCAACAATGCGCCTTCGCAAGCGGCAAGGGAGCGAGAAACTTCGTAGTTGAAGTCGACGTGGCCGGGCGTGTCGATGAGATTCAAAACGTACTCTTGACCGTCCTTTGTGTAGGTCATGCGGACGGGAGTCAGTTTGATGGTTATTCCCCTTTCACGCTCGATGTCCATGCTGTCCAACATTTGCGCTTCCAAATCACGCTTGGCAACTTGGCCCGTGTACTCCATCAACCTGTCTGCCAAAGTGCTTTTGCCGTGGTCGATGTGAGCAATGATGCAGAAATTTCGTGTGTTTTGTTTAGACATAGTTCACCATTCTAAATTTTGAGTTTGTTTTTAGATTATATACGAAAAAATGCGTTTTGTCTAGAATGTTTGCAATGTTTTGTTGCAAAAAGTTGTCAAAATCCTTGAAAAATTTTTAGAAATATAATATTATATATATGGGAAAATATATTTTCTTCTTTTCCTTATGAAAAACTGCCGTTTTTGCGCTGACGTCAAACGACGTTGACCGCAGTTGCAAGGGGCAAACAACACCTTAGATATGGCAGTTGGCTTTTTGCTACACCATGGCAAAATACTTGATTGGTCAACGTTGGCAATAGCAAACCTTTGTTGTTGCTAAGTGCAAGTTGCTACCTACCCGTAGAATCTTTGTTGACCTTTGCGTGGTTTGCCCAACTCTTGCAGTTGCAAACCGACGGTCATCCGTAACGGACACACCTGTTGTTGACTACCGGCAAAACCTTTGTGCGTTTTGTTGCGCTACATTGGATTGTTGTTGACTACAATACCCCATCAAGCCATTTTTGCACGCAAATGATTTGCCACACCTACCGCAGTTGAAAAATACCTTTCCACACCACAACGCAATTTGAAACTTGTTGAACAATCAAATTGCCAAACGTACTTTTGCTGTTTTTTGCTTTGCGCAAAGAATATACACGTAACACTACCCAAGCAATTGGGCGCACAACACAAAAATAATTTTTTGGGAGAAGAATTATGAGAAGAACTATATCTTTTTTGTTGGGCATGGTTTTTGGTATTGTATTTTTGCTTTCCTCCATTGGCATTGTTGCCTACGTTGGAGTTGCAATCGTCAAGCCAAACGACGTATTCCCTGAATCCGAACCAATTTTGGGCGGTCTTTCCGACACGACAATTTTGAAGTTGGTGCAAGACCTTGCGGAAAAATACAAAGCCGAAGCAAGTGGCATTGCTCCGGACGGTGGCTACTACACAGTTGGTGACTTTGTTGCCGACTACAACGTTACCATTGCCACCGATTTGCCACAAGACGTCAAAGACATGCCTTTGTTGCAGTACTTTGCCGAAACTGATGCCGAAGGCGACACAGGTTTGGTGCGTGCAATGAAGGATGTGAAAGTAAGCGCAATTTTGTCTCTTGCTAACTTTATTCAAGGCAACGTTTCCGAAGAAGAAGGCAAGGTGCTTTTCGACGAAGAAACAATTGCCGAACTTTCCAACTACACTTTGTACGAAATGATCATGGACGAGGAAAAGGGCGTCAACTACGTTTTGCAAAACGTAAAACTTGCCCAGATTGTTCCCGATGCATTCCCTGCGGAAGAATCGGAAAACAAATTGATGTGGGCAGTTGGTCAAACGGAAATTGGCAAAGCCATCGAAGCATTGAGTGGCGACAATAATTTGTTCTTGCAACTCAACGAAGGTGGCGCATTGGCATCCCTTGGTAGTTTGCAAATTGTAGACATTGTTGGCGACGACAGCCCATTGCTCAGCGGTTTGCTCACTCACACCACCATTGCCGACCTCATCAACGAAAACGGCGAACTTGTTCCCGACACTTTGTTGGAAACACTGGAACTTGGCGTTGTGCTTGGTTTGCAAAAAAATCGCATTGAAAACGTTGACTACACGGTGTTGAACCCCGACGATTCCGACGGATTGAAAGTTGTTTTGTACAAAGACGACAGTTTCTTGATGAGCCAAGACGGCGGTCAAACATGCTTTGAAGCAAAGAAAGGCACTTGCCCCGAAGAAGACGGTCACTACTGTGGCTACGAATGTTTCGACTACGTTTGGTACGAAACTGTGGCTTGCGCCGACCCAACACACATCACCGATGCCGACCACTTGTACGATGGCGACATTTGCGTTGACGGCGTGTACTACCAAAAGGCTTCCTCCTTGTACAACATTGTGGCAAACCTTGACTTGACAATGCTTGTTGGTGGCGACTCCGATGCGTTGCTCAACACCTTCATGAACATTCCTCTTGGCGAATTGCTTGGTCAAGAAACGGAAGAAGGCTTGATGAACCTTGTGCTTTCCATGTCCGTCAACGACTTGATGGCAGGTGGCTACAACGACTTTGCACTTGGCGATTTGTTGCAATTCAACAAGAACGTTGTTAGCATAGAAAACTACGATTTCTTGTTCATTGAAGAACCCACACGTGTGTACAAACACAAAACAAACGATACCTACGCAGTAAGTGACGATGCCGTGACGTTGTACGAAGCACGCCTGAACTGCACGGAAGAACACGACCACACGGCAAAATGTTTCGACGTTGTTTGGTACAACCAACAACCTTGCCAAGAAACCCACGACCACGCAGGCGAAGCGCTTGTTGGCGAAAACTACTACGCACCTGCAAGTGGAATTTTTGCTCAACTTGCAAGCTACACCATTGGCGACATCACTTCCGACACAAACGCAATTTTGGATGAAGTGATGAACGTGAAATTGCAAGATTTGCTCGGTCAACAACTTGAAGGCCCACTTGCCGCACTTGGCGACATGACAATTGCTCAACTTGTTGATGGCTCTGCATTCGACACCTTGTACGTTGGCGCAATTCTTGGCTACTCCAGAAAAGTAATGGACGAAAGCGCATTTGCAACTGAAGTTTGCCAACACATCAAAACGGACGGCGCAGGCTACATCAAACTTGTGGATGGCGTTTGGTACTTTGCAAACCTCGACTGCACGGAAGAACACGACCACTCGGCAGATTGCTTTGGCGCTGTTTGGTACTCTGCTTGTGCCGACGGTTGCACGGAAGCGCACGACCACGAAACAATCGACGGCAAACTGTACACGCCGGCAACCGGCATTGCAGGGCTTCTTGCCGACAAAACAATTGCAGATTTCTCCGACATCAACGGACTTGTTGGCGAAGTTACCATTCGTGACGTGCTTGGCGACAACATCCCAAGCATGCTGGAAGCGCTTGCCGACACGCCAATTTCCCAACTTGCAACGGAAATTGACACGTTGAAATTCGGTCAAATTCTTGGCTACACAAAACAAGGCGAAATTTGGTACAACTGCACAACTGACCACGTTCACGGAACAGGTTGCGCCGTTGCCGAAGGCATTGTTGCAAAAATTGCCGACTACACCATTGCCGAACTTTCCAACATGCAAGAAATTGTTGGCGACTTGACAATTCGTGACGTGCTTGGCGAAAACATCCCAAGTATGCTCAAAACACTTGCCGACACACCAATCTCCCAACTTGCAACGGAAATCGACACTTTGAAACTTGGCGCAATTCTTGGCTACACAAAACAAGGCGAAACTTGGTACAACTGCGAAACTGACCACGTTCACGGAGCAGGTTGCACCGCAGTTGACGGCTTGATGGCAAAATTTGCCGACAAAAAAGTTACTGAACTTACAGATATCGACGGCATCATTTCCGAACTTACACTTGCCGACGTGCTTGGCGACAACGTTCCTTCCATTCTTTCTTCCTTGAAAGACACGCCAATTGACCAATTGGCAACAAAGATTGAAACGTTGAAACTTGGCGAAATGCTTGGCTACACCCTTGAAGGTGGCGTTTGGTACGATTGCGACACAAACCACGCACACGGCGCAGGTTGCACCAAAGTTGACGGATTGATGGCAAAATTTGCCGACAAAACAATTGCCGACCTTTCCAACTTGGACGACATCATTTCCGACTTGACACTGGCGGACGTTCTTGGCGACAACATCCCCGAAATGCTCAAATCCATCAAGGACACACCAGTTAGCCAACTTTCCACAGCAATAGAAACGTTGAAACTTGGCGAAATGCTTGGCTACACTCTTGAAGGTGGCGTTTGGTACGACTGCGACACAAACCACACCCACAACTCCACTTGCACAAAGGTTAGCGGTTTGATGGCAAAACTTGCAGGAAAGACTGTTTCCGACCTTTCCAACTTGGACGACATCATTTCCGACTTGACACTAGAGGACGTGCTTGGCGACAACGTTCCAACAATTCTTGCATCCTTGAAAAACACACCTATTTCCCAACTTTCCACAGCAATAGACGGCTTGAAACTTGGCGAAATGATGGGCTACACACTTGAAGGTGGCATTTGGTACGACTGCGACACAGACCACACCCACGGAGCAGGTTGCACCGAGGCAACGGGCATGATGGCAAAACTTGCAGGAAAAACCGTTGCCGACCTTGGCAATTTGCAAAGCACAATTCAAAGTTTCACTTTGGCAGACGTGCTTGGCGACAACGTTCCAACAATGCTTGCTTCCATCAAAGACACGCCAATTTCCGACATTGGCACAGCAATGGACGGCTTGAAACTTGGCGAAGTGATGGGCTACACACTTCAAGGCACAACTTGGTACGATTGCGAAACAAACCACACACACGGCGCAGGTTGCACACTTGTTGACGGAATCAACGGCGCATTGGTAGACATCCAAATTGGCGAACTTGGCAACGCAGACACGTTGAAAAACGCTGTCAACACGTTGACACTTGCTGAACTTGGCATTGGCTCCGGCAATGCAATGTTGGAAGCAGTTGGCAACGTTCCTTTGCTTGAAGTTGGCAATGCAATCAACAACCTTCAAATGGGCGTTGCAATGGGCTACACACTTGAAGGCGGCGTTTGGTACGATTGCGATACCGACCACACACACGGCGCAGGTTGCACCACAGTTGAAGGCGTAAATGCAAAAATTGCCAGCCTCAAAGTAAACGAAATGGGCAGTGGCTTGAACGGCGTGATGACCAGCCTTACAATCGGCGACCTTGTTGACAGCGGAATGATGACTTTGGAAGAAGAAAATCAGTACAAACTCGACATCATCTTCTGCAACGACAACACCCACACCACAACCGTCACAGTTCCACTTCTTGGAACAACCACCGTTGCTTGCGACCTTGCAGGTTTCTTGCAATGGAAAAACGTCAACGCATCCGGCACGGCAAAACAATTCTTTGAAGAATGCCACAGCGGTTTGACTGCGCAAGAAATTGAGCAACATCGTGGAAAATGGAAAGCATGCACTTTGGACAACTTTGTCAACGGCTTGCTTGGCGCAATCTAGAAAACACAAAAACTAGCCAAAGGCTGTTGAACAACGGCCTTTGGCGCAAATTCTACACCACAAAGGAGACACAACCCCCATGGATGAAAACAAATCCAAAACCAAAAAGGACATAGCCACGGCGCTAGTTATCGTGTTGGTGGTAGGCTTGATTTTTACCTACTTTGTTGTTCCACCAAAGACGTCCGACTACGACTTCCAGTACGATTTCACCTACGTTTCCACCATTGACGGCTTGCGTTTTGACTTGACAAACGAAAAACTTGAACAAGCCTTCAAGGATGCCGAAGCGTCCATCAACTTGCTTTTTGACGGCATTGAAACCATCAAAGCAATTTTCTACATGCAAAAGATGAACCAAGCAATCGACTACATTGCAACGCAACATCGCATTGCCACCATCTACTACTACTCCGACGGTACAAACCAAAAGTACGTAGACAACTACTTGTACGCAACGGAAGCGTTGATGGCAATCAGGGATTTGTACATTGGTGGACTGCGCAAAATCTACTACGAATCGCCAATGGGCGAAGAACTTTTTTCGGAATTTTCCGAAGATGAACTGAAACTCATCACAGGTCACAGCGAGGAAGCAACTCAACTGGAACTTGCCAACGAACAACTTGTTGTTGAACAACAAGCGTTGGACAACGACGGTTTGAGGCAACACGGTGGCCGTTTGCTTAGCCAACTTGTAAACAACAACCAACAAATTGCATCGCTCAATGGCTACGCCAATTACTACAAGTATGCGCACGACCTTGTGTACACTCGTGACTACAGCAACAACGACTTGATTGATTTTCGTGTTTTAGTTGCAACCTACATGCCAAGCTACTTCATGAAGGCAAAAGCCGACTACGAAACGGCGCTTGCCAACCTGAACGAACAAGAAAAGGCAGAGTTCAACAACTTCCTGATGTCCTACGTCAACAACCCCAACAGCAACTACTTTGTTGACTACGCAAACAGCGCTCCAAGCAACATGAAAAAGACGTTGCTGAACGCCATCAACAAAAACCACATGTACTTTGCCGACGAAAATGGATTGGAAGGCGCATTCACAACGCAACTGCCGATGTACGACCACAGCTACTGCTACTTCTCCCAAGGCTACAACGACGACATGACCATTGCACACGAACTTGGCCACTACTACGGCACAACCTACCAAGACATGGGCGCAATGGACTTGATGGAAACACAATCGCAAGGCAACGAATTGCTGTTTTTGCACTACTTGAAACAAAATGCCACGGTAAATAACCGAAAATTTGTGAACTTGTTGGAAAAACAACAACTGTACACTTTTGCTCGCATCATTTTGATGGCTACAATTGTTGACGACTTCGAGTACAACGTGTACAATTCGCCTGCTTCGGCACTCAACGACGCCTACTTCGACAACGTTTTGGAAAACGTTTGCGTAAAGTACGGCGGAATTGACTTTGTAAACGAAAACATCGTTGACATTGGTTTGTACGTGCGCAAAGTTTGCATGGGCTCGCCTTGCTACTACATCAGCTACGCAGTTTCCGCAGTTGCAGCAATGAACATCTACGAAATAGCCGAAAACAGCTATACTCTTGCCGGATTTGAAGCCTACACCACACTTGTGGAAAAGGTTGACGGAACGGAATTTCTTTCTGCTTTGCAACAAGCAAACGTACCTTCCCCTGTGACAGGAGATGCATTTGATGTGTTTGCAAACTAAAACACCAAAAAAAATGCGTGTTATCCAAAAAGGATAGCACGCTTTTTTGTTGCAAAAAATATGAGAAAATTGCGCTTTGCTAGTTGATTAGGTTTTGCACAAGGTCGGTGACAAGTTGCTTTTCCTGTGGGTTGGATTGCGCAATAAGCACCGTCAGCGCCACCAAAGTTTGGTCGGAAATGCGTTTGCGCCCATCCTTGTACAACAAATTGTTTTTTGCCAAGAAGTACACAAAAATTGTTGCGGCAATGCGCTTGTTGCCATCGACAAAGGAATGGTTTTTTGTGCAAAAGTACAGCAGATGCGAAGCCTTTTGTTGCCAAGTTGGGTAAAGTTGCTGTCCGCCTGCCGTTTGGTAGATGGTTGCAACGGTAGACTTGAAACTGTCGTCCTTTTCCACGCCAAAAAGTTGCGAATCGGAAGAAAAGCGCATTTGTTGAATGACTTTTGTGCATTCCTCGTAGGTTAGAACGTAGTCGCAGTCCCGCCCCTCTACCTTTGCCAAACATTGATGGTCGAAATCGTCCAACAGGTCTAGCGCCTTTTTGTAGTCGTCCAACAGTTGTTGCGTTGCTTGTTGATTGTAGGTTTGTTGTGTCATTGTTCCTCCACAAAACTTGTTTGTTGGCAACATTATACCACACAAACGCAAATTTTCAACTGTTTTCAACGAGTATCAACAAAAAAAGGTGTAGCAAAACCTGCTACACCGATTTTTTTTAGTTGTTGGCAATGGACATTGCAACACGCAATCCGTCCACAGCCGACGAAACAATGCCACCTGCGTAGCCTGCGCCTTCCCCAACGGGGTACAAATTGGCAATGCTACTGTGAAATGCACCGTTGCGCAAAATTTTGACAGGGGAGGACGTGCGAGTTTCCACACCCGTAAGCACGCCACTTGTGCCAAAACCGTGAATTTTTTTGTTGAATGCCTGCAAGCCTTGTTCTAGGCAATGGCAAATTTGCTGTGGCAAAATATCGTGCAAATTGCATTGTTGAACGCCACGTGGGTAGGACGGTGTGACAGTTTCGCCAACTTGCTGCACATTGCAAAAACTTGCCACGCTTTGGCTTGGCGCAACGTAGTTGCCACCACCAACTTGGAAAGCAAGGTTCTCCAAATGCTGTTGAAAGCGCATTCCGGCAAGGCAATCGGTGCCAAAACCGTAGGATTCCACGTCCTCTTTGGTGACGGAAACGACAAGTGCGCTGTTGCTGTTGACTTGGTTGCGTGCGTGGTAGGACATTCCGTTGACAACAACGGCGTTTTCCGTGCTGTTTGCCGGCACAACCACACCACCCGGACACATGCAAAAAGAGTAGCAAGCGTGCGTTTTGTCCACTTGGTGGGCAAGTTTGTAGGATGCCGAACCAAGGTCTTTGTGTGTGGCAAACATTCCGTACTGCGATTTGTTGACAAAATCCCTTGTGTGCTCTATGCGCACGCCAACGGCAAAGGGTTTGAATTGCATTTCCACGCCCATGTTGCAAAGCAGTTGAAAAACGTCCCTTGCCGAGTGTCCACAGCACAGCAAAACGTGGTCGGCAAGCAAGGTGCTACCGTCGTCCAGTTGAACGCCTTGGCAAACACCGTTTTGCACGACAAAATTTGTGACGGTTGTGTTGAAAAGAAACTTTCCACCACTTTGCACAATGCTGTTGCGAAGGTTGGCAACAACGGAAACAAGCTTGTCCGTGCCAATGTGGGGAAGGTTTGACGTGAGAATTTCCTTTGGAGCGCCAGAACGCACAAATTCGTTGAAAACCGTTGCCGTCAAGGGGGAAGAAATGCCCGTTGTTAGTTTGCCATCGGAAAAAGTGCCTGCGCCACCCAAGCCAAACTGAACGTTGCTTTTGGGGTTGAACTTGCCACCACGGAAAAATTCTTCCACATCCAAACGGCGTTGTTCAACGTCGGCGCCCTTTTCCACAACGGTGACGTCGAAGCCCACGGCGGAAAGATATCTTGCCGAAAACAGCCCTGCAGGGCCTGCGCCAACAACAATAACTTTTTGGCTACGTTGTGTTTTGGTGGGGTTTTCTAGGTAGTCTTGCGGTAACGAAAACGGAGTTGCGTTTTTGAGTTGCGATTTGTCCGTTTGCACCACGTAGGAACACACGAAATGCACGTCGTCCTTTTTGCGAGCGTCCACACTTTGCTTGTAGAGCCACACTTTTGCCTTGGACGGCGAAACGCCCACAAACTTGCAAACGGCTTGAACGTCGTTGACGTTTTGCCCCAATTTGAATTTTAGAGGTTTTGTAAGAAAGGTGTTCATGCTAGCCCCCAAACGCAATTTGGCGCTGTTTTTTTTTGAAGGTGTGAATTGCCGAAGCGCCTGCAAAGAACAGGTTGAAACCACCGCATTTTCCGTCGACGTCCAACATTTCGCCAAGGGCAACAAGTCCGTTGGGAAGCGTTAGATTTTGCGGTTCTACTACGCTTGCAGAAATGCCACCGCAAGTGACTTGGCTCATTGACCAATCCAACAATTTTTGCAAAGTGAAAGTGAAATTTTTTGCCGAAAAAGCAAGGCTTTCCGCCGTGCAATCTTTGGCTGATTTGACAACGCTTTCGGCAAGTTTGTTGTGCAAAATTCCGTAGAAAATTTGCGACGTTTGGTTGCCCGTTCGGCTTGCCAAAACCTTTGCAAGTTGACCTTGCGTCATTGACGGAACAAGGTCGATTTTGAAAGAGAATTGGGCGTTGTTTTGCTTGACCAAAGTGCGTGCAATAACAGCCGACAAATTGAAAATGCAAATGCCGGAAAGGCCGTAGTCTTTGAACTGAACTTCGCCACTTTCCGTTGCAACAACTTGCCCGTTTTGAAGAAGGGAAACGTTTGCTTTTGCACGGATGCCGTTCAAGGTTTTGTCCATGTTGACAACCTTGACAGGGCACAGCGAAGGTTGAATTTTTGTGAGGTAGTTTTGGGGAACAAAGTTGGAAATTTTGGGGGCAACTGCGCCACTTCCACTGCCCATTGCAAGCACGACTTTTTGGAAGGTTTGCTTGGTGCCGTTGAGGTTGACAACAAAGTTTTGACCTTGCTTTTCCACAGCCAAAACTTCCGTGTCGCAAAGAGTGGTTACGCCTGCAACGTTTGCCGTATGGCGCAAGCAATCCACCACGTTGGAAGCGCTGTCGGAAAGTGGGTACAGCCTGCCGGTTTCGTCGGCGTAGGTCAAAATTTGGCAACTGGACAAAAACTGCAAGTACTCGTCCACGCTGACGTTTTGCAAAACGCTTTGCACGATGGGCGAAGCGTTGTAGCAACTTTGGTTTACGTGCAAATTGCCAATGTTGCACTTGCCGTTGCCTGTTGCGGAAATTTTTTTGCCAACACGGGCGTTGCGCTCGCAAAGCACAACTTGATTTCCGTTTCTTGCCGAAATGATGGCGTAGGTAAGACCTGCCATTCCACCGCCAACTACCAAAACTTTCATTTGTTCACCTCAAAATTTTGTACTTCTATTGTAAGCCAAAGTGCAAAACAAGTCAACTGTTACAACAAAAATGACGATTTTTGCACTACTATGTGTGTGATAGTAGGCAATAAAAGTGGCATTTTGGGTGTAATTTGCCGTTATCAGGCCAAAAATGCTTGTTCGGCAAGTGGTTGGAAGCAATGCCACAACAAGGGAAGTAGCGAACAAGTGCTTCGAAAAACAACGGAATGTTTGCCAATTTCCACGTTGTGGATGGCGTTTTGCCTTGCCAAATCGGGCGAAAAACCACGTTGCAATTTGGCAAATTGTTTGCAAAAAATTGCCACCACTTTTGCAATTTGCTCGATGGGGAACTTGTGGATGACGGTGGAAACGACTTGGTTTTTGCACTTCTTTTCCGTTACGGAAAGTAGCCGTTTGCTTACAACGTTGCCAACAATCGTGCCAATTTTTCCGCTGAAAAAGTTGCCAACGCAAATGGGCAATGCCACGCTTTGGCACAGTTTGACTGCCGTTTTGTGTAGCACGTTTGCGCCACAGTTTGCCATGGCGTGCATTTGGTTGTAGGCAAGATTTGGGTACACAAAACCACCGCTTGCAAGCGTTGGATCAACCGTGCAAACGCCGTCGACGTCCGTCCAGTTTTGGTACTCGGAACTGCCTGTGGCACGTGCAAAAATTGCGCCGGAAATGTCGCCACCACCACGGGGAAAGACTTGCCTGCCTTGCTTGTTTCCACCATAGAAGCCACCAACCACAACCAAGTTGTTGCCACCAATTTGCGCCTTGATTGCCGAAATTGTGCTTGGCAAATCAAGCCTGTTGCCCTTGAAAATCACAAGGTTTTGCGCATCCAAAAACTGCCCACCAAGGTACTTTGCAACGCACCTTGCCGAAAGTTCTTCGCCAAGGCTAAGGCAATGGGCAAGGGAAATTTTGGCTTGTTCTTTTGCAAGAAAAAGTTGCTTGTCTACGTCCAAATCTATGCCGTTTTGCTCCACCAAATCTTGGTAGTTTTGGCACACTTTTTGCCAACATTTTTCGTTGCCAAAGGCAAAATATTGGTGCAACAAATCGGTGGTTTTTGTGTCGCCAAAATGGCGTTTTCCAATGGCGGAAACCACCACCACTTTGTGGTTGGGCGAAAGGATGTTTTTGACAAAATGCAAGTTTTCCGGGGTGACGGCAGTGCCACCAAATTTTGCTGTTATCACACATTATTGTACGGCAAAATTTGCCGTTGTAGCACTTGTGTTCTCAAATGAATTTTGCAAAATTTTGCATGAGAATTTGCAAAGAATTTTGTGGAAAATTTGCGCAAAAATTCGACGTGAAACACCACCTCCGACAAATGCTTTCCAAGAGCGAACCGTCGCACACCTAAAGAGAAAAAGGCA
>JAFVYC010000017.1 GCA_017500855.1 Clostridia bacterium
AACCAATGCAAAAATTTGATTACCGTAGTCTTCACTGTAAGAGAATAACTTTCTACCATAGTTATCTTGTTCCCAAATATAAATATCCGAATTATACGCTCCTTCGCCATGATGCATATAGCCCACAGCGTCAGGAATGCTGTAAATTGCTGCAGTATACAATTCTTTATCTTCACCACGATACGGATAAGGATTTTCTCTATTAAAACTGCAACTCGATAATCCAAATAAAAAAATCAAGATTAATAAAAGAGATATTGTTCGTTTCATTCGCCTCACCTTCGGCAATTTTTTTGTTAATAACAATTGTATCATACTTTTGTAAATAAATCAAGGCGTAGCCTTGTATATCATCAATTTCGTAAGAAATTGCATATCATCCGTTTGAAAACGAGCATATCTCGTTTTCAAACGAGTATATCATCATTGCGAAAGAAAATACAGCCTACGGCTGATGATATGCACCTTCGGTGATGATATACGAATGTATATCTCGCCACAGGCGAGTTATACATTCAATGATATGCCATTGCTTTCGCAATGGATAAAAAAATTCGACAAGCCAAAACTTGTCGAATTTTTTGGCGGAGAAAGAGGGATTTGCAAGGAGCGAAGCGACGGAATAGCGCAACGAAGTGGAGCGTCACGGGTTGTTGCCAATCACTGTTGCGACACAAACGGTCGACACGCAAAAAGGAGAAAAAGAAAAAGCAGTTCACCTTGCGTGAACTGCTTTCTTTTGCGACCAAAAAGCGTGCTCGGCCGTGGCGGAGAAAGAGGGATTTGAACCCTCGCTACGATTCACTCGTACTACTCCCTTAGCAGGGGAGCCCCTTCGGCCTCTTGGGTATTTCTCCATGCCGATTTGCCGTTGCTATTTTGTTCGCTTTGGTATTGTAGCACAAAAATGCAAACAAGTAAAGTAGTTTTGCGCAATAGTTTGAGATTTTTTTTGCAAACGGCTCGGAAATTGCAAAAATTTGCACTTTTGCCCGTTGTAAGCACACAACTTTGGGCATGCGACTTGCAATTGCCACGTAGAAACTTCGTGCAAAATTGCACTTTGGCGCGCACAAAGCCGAAAATGCGGTTCAACTTTTGCCAAACTCAACAAATAGCCTTGAAAACTTGCAAAAAAAAACAACAAACACTTGCCAAAACAATGCAAATTGCCAATGCGTGTGTTGAAATTCAACAAAACTGCGTGCGCAACATCTTGTTTGCAACAGGCGTGCCAGCCATCAAAAACGTTGCCAAAACAATCTACAAAGAATTGCAAAACACGGCACACGTGTGCCAAAAACTAGGCAAGTTGCTTGATTTTTTCCAAAATGTCCTTGTCGGCAGGGCAAAACTCAAATTCGTCCACTTCGTGCGGGGCAAGCCAACGAATGTCGTTGTGCTCCAACTTGCAAGGCGTACCATTGACGATTGTTGCGTTGTACAACGAAAGTTGCACGGTGATGTCCGGATAGGTGTGCACCACTTGCATGAACAAACTGCCAACTTCAATTTGTACGGCAAGTTCTTCCATACATTCCCTTTGCAATGCCTGTTGGTGCGTTTCGCCAACTTCCACTTTGCCACCAACAAACTCCCACAGCAACGCACGGGCTTTGTTTGCAGGGCGTTGGCAAGCAAGAAATTTGCCATCTTTCCAAATGAGGGCAGCCACAACTTGAACCATTTTCTACCCCCTGTGCGCTTTTTTGTTGCCAAAACCAAGCAACCACGCCAATCCAAAAGCCAAGCTCAACAGCACCACGCCTGCAACCACGCTTACGTACCAAGGGTTTTTGTACACAAGCAAAAAGTCGTAGGGGCCTTCCATCACTTTTAGCAAATTCAACAAAAGAGCAACAACTGCGTAGGAAACTGTTGGGATGAAAGCGCAAAGTGTGTTTTTGATGCCAACGTTTGCCTTTGGTTGAAGAAAAACAAAACTGAATATGCACACAAGTGGGCACAGCGTATGCGTGAAAAGCATAGAGCCACTAAACAACAAGTAGACGTACATTTCCCAAAGTCCGTACTCGCCGGCAGCGCCCGGGGCAAGCACCGTCACCACAACCGTAAACGTCACGGCAAGGCAACAGGACGCCATGTAGTTGAGCATGTTCAACCACTTGGGCAAACTTGCGTTCTTTGCAAGCGAAAGTGCGCAAACAACAACGGTGATAGCCGATGCACACAACGCAAAAATGTTGCTGAGTTGTGTGTAGAACTTGAAAAGTTCCACCCCGTGTTCAAAAATACTCAACACAAGCGCAACAATTTCCATTGCCAACAAAATGGCGTTGGCAACAAGCAACGCAACAGTTTTTCGTTTGTTTTGCATACAAATTTCTCCTTTGCAACAACTTTGCAACTATTGTACCACACAAATCAAAACTTGTACACAACTAAACAAGAAAATTGTTGAATTTTTATGCAAAAATTTTGCAAACAAAACTTTTTTTGCACGCTACAAAACAAGCATAAAACAACGTAGGTTTTGTCGGTTTAGAAAATGCTTTTGTTGGCAATAGATAGGCTATGAAAAAAGTTGCCTTTACCACGTTGAATATTGTTGTTGCTGTTGCCGAAGTTGTTGGGTTTGTGTTTGCCCTGCCACAGTACGGATGGAACAGTTTGTGCTACTACACGTTGATTAGCAACGCATTTGCCCTGGGCGTGTGCGTGTTTTGCGCCTTTGCCGTGTGGAAAAACCCAAAATTGTGTTGCAATTTGTACTTGGTTGTTTGCACCATGCTGACGTTCACGTTTGTTGCCGTCACCGTGGGATTGTTCGTTGCGGGGGAAGTAGATTTGTTGTTTTTGCAACCCTCGTCGATGTTCCACCACATTGTTTGCCCTGTGCTTGCCGTGGCAAATTTTTTGCTGTTTTGCAACAAAGAATTGCAATTTCGGTGGGGCGTGGTGGCAATTTGCGCCACCGTGGCGTACGGAACGGTGATGATTGTGCTAAACTGCGCCCACGTTGTTGTGGGCCCATACTTCTTCTTCGATTTGCACACAAACGGTGTTGTTGCAACAATTGCGTACAGTTTGTGCATGATTGGCTTGTCCTACATCAGCGCAACGCTTGTGTTTTGGGCAAAAACACACAAACTGCCAAGTTTGTTCAAAACGACGTAGAAAAAGCCCCCAACGCTTGGTTGTTTTGCCAAAAATTGGGTGCTTTTGTTTGTTGATAATTGTAAAAATGCCACCACGTGGTGCAAAAACCACGTTTTGCGCACAACTAGCAGGTGTGCTTGTAGTGCTTGGCAAGTCCGCCAATGGACGTTTCCCTGTAGCCTTCGGCCATGTCTCGGCCTGTTTCGTACATGGTGGAAATTACTGTGTCTAGGGAAATTTTGCGACTGTCCGTCAAGAATGTTGCAAGGCTCACGGCGTTGATAGCACGCATTGCCGCAACGGCATTGCGTTCGATGCAAGGAATTTGCACAAGTCCACACACGGGGTCGCAAGTCAGCCCAAGATGGTGTTCCAATGCAACTTCGGCGCTGTACTCTATTTCGTCGATAGTCATGCCCTTCAAGCTGGCAAGCCCTGCAGAAGCCATTGCGCACGCCGTGCCAATTTCCGCTTGGCAACCACACTCCGCACCGGAAATGGAAGCGTTGGTTTTGACCAAATTTCCAACCACGCCCCCTGCCAAAAGCGCCTTGGCAACTTCCAAATCGGTGTAGCCAAATTGCGTTTGGTAGAACATGAACACAGCCGGCAACACACCGCTTGCACCACACGTTGGCGCCGTGACAATTTCGCCACCGTCGGCATTTTGCTCGCTGACGGCAAATGCATAGGCAGCCACAAGCCTGTCGTCCTGCGCTTGTTGTTCAAGCCTGTCTTTGGCTGTGAAAAGTTTGCGTGCCTTGCGCACAACTTGCAATCCACCGGGAAGCACGCCTTCGGTGTTCAACCCTTGATGAACGGCGTTTTTCATTGTTTGCCACATTTCCAATGCGTAGTCCAAAATGTCTGCGCCTTCAAACTGCAACGGATACTGCCACAATTCAATGCCCTTGGCTTGGCAAAACGCTTTTATTTGCTGAAAACTGTCGTGCGGGTACACCGTTTCTTCTTCCACAATTCTTTCGCCTGCAACCAAAATTGCGCCACCGCCAATGCTGTAAACTTGCATACGTGCCTGCTCTTTTCCATCCACGTAGCCAACAAAGTCCATTGTGTTTGGGTGGGGGCAAGGGGAAGTTTTATCAAAAATTATTTGCACTTGCCTTTTGCCAAACTTGTGCAAAATTGCCCTGTCCGTGCCGTGGCCTTCGCCTGTTAGCGCAAGAGATCCGTACAGCGTCACAACGTAGTTTTGGCAATTGTCGTGCTTGGAAAGAAAGTGTTCCACAGCTTTTGCCGGGCCCATTGTGTGGGAACTGGATGGACCAATGCCCCTTTTGTACAGTTGCTTCAAACTTTTCATACTGCTTCTCCTAGTTGCTTTGCCAAATGATGGTAACGGGCCCATCGTTGGTTTGCGTAATTTTCATGTCGGCGCCAAAAACGCCCAATTTTGTGGGGACGTCCTGCTGTTTTAGCAATTCTGCCGTGTGCAAGTACAGTTGGTTTGCACGCTGTGGGCCTTCGGCATTTACAAAACTTGGCCTGTTGCCTTGCGACAAATCCGCAGCCAGTGTAAACTGCGAAACAAACAGCACCTCGCCTCCAACGTCCCGAACGGACAAATTCATTTTGCCCTTGTCGTCCTCGAAAATGCGCAGTTTGGCAAGTTTTTGCGCAAATGCGTTGCACCACTTTTCGTCGTCGCCCTTTTCCACGCAAAAGAACACCACAAGCCCTTTGCCAATTTGCGAAATAATTGCGCCGTCCACTACCAAATTTGCGCTACTAACACGTTGAATAACTGCTTTCATAGTTTTTCCTTTTTTCTTTTTTTTGATTATACCACACAACTCATTCAAAAACAATGTTTTTGCCAAAACTTTCCACACTTTTTTGTTGACTGTTGCCACTACTTTTGCACACAAAACGCAAATTGCCTTTCTTTTTGTTTTACAAAAACATAGAATAGTGGTACAATTTGCCTAGGTGAAAAAATGGACAAACAAGAACTACACTACAAAAAGATGACGGAAACGCCGGTTACAAAACTTGTTGTGACGCTGGGCATTCCCACAACAATTTCCATGCTGATAACGTCGGTGTACAACATGGTAGACACCTACTTTGTTGGCACGCTTGGCACAAGCCAACAGGGCGCAATTGGCGTGCTGTTCACTTTGCAAAGCATCATTCAAGCATTTGCATTTATGCTTGGGCACGGCTCAGGCGCATTTGTTGCCAAAGAACTTGCCAACAAAGACACAAAGAAAGCCAGCACCTACGTTTCCACAGCGTTTTTTGTTGCCGTTGCAGTTGGCATTGTGTTTTCCCTGCTGGGGCTGACATTTTTGCAACCGTTGATGAAACTGCTTGGTAGCACCGACACAATTTTGCCCTACGCAAAGCAGTACGGCATGTGCGTGCTACTTTCCTGCCCGTTTTTTATGGCGTCGCTGGTGCTGAACAACAACTTGCGCTACGAGGGCAAGGCGTTGTTTGCCATGATTGGTTTGGGCAGTGGCGGACTTTTGAACATTTTGTTGGACTACCTTTTTGTGCAAGTGTACGCCTTTGGCGTGCTTGGCGCAGGAATGGCAACGGCAATTTCCCAAGTGGTTAGTTTTGTTGTGCTACTTGTGCTGTACGTTTTCAATGCGCAAAGCAAAATTTCCTTGAAACTGGTTTCCAAACAAATTGGCGACTACTTTCAAATTTTTTCCGTTGGGTTGCCTTCCCTCATTCGCCAAGGTTTGAACTCCATTTCCGGCGGACTGCTAAACAACCTGACAAAGCCATTTGGCGACGCTGCAATTGCTGCAATGAGCATTGTAAACCGATTCTCCTCCCTTGTGATGTGCGTGGGGCTTGGCATTGGCCAGGGATTCCAACCTGTCGCATCATTCAACTACCAAGCAAAGCAGTACGACAGGGTGAAAAAGGCGCTTGTTGTGACTTGCACCATTGGTTTTGCCACAATTTGTTGCTTGGCAGTGCCTACCTTTGTTTGGGCGGAACAAATTGCAACGGTGTTCCAAAAGAACGTTGAAGCCACACAAATTGCTACCCCTGCCCTGAGATATGCCATGGTGGGCATGCTGTTTTTGCCGTTGTTCACACCTGTGAACATGCTGTTCCAAAGCATTCGCAAACCAGTTGTTGCATCCTTTTTGGCATTGCTTCGCAACGGCTTGATGTTCATCCCCATTTTGCTTGTTGCAACGCATTTTTGGCAACTTTTGGGTGTTCAAATTGCCCAACCGCTTGCCGACGTTTTGACGGGACTTGTCAACATTCCGTTCATTGTTTACTTTTTCAAAACCACGCCAAGCACGCAAAACAATGCCGTGCAAAACACGCAACACTAACTGCACTAGCAAAAAAACTACTGCAACACAAAACAAACAGAGCAAGAATGCCAAGGTTATTTCCTTGTACTCTTGCTCTTTTTTAGTGTTGTCTGGGCACAGCCCAAAGTGTGCTTGGTTTGCAAAATTCAATGATTGCACCGTGCTGAACGGCAAAATTCCTTGCTGGAAACGTCACACTGGTTAAAGCGTGTTTCCAACAAAAAAAAGCCCCACAAAACGTGGGGCAAAATTTTATAACGTTTGGAAGTACTGCAAAAATTGGTCAAACTGTTGTTTGAGTTGTTCTTCCGTTCCGTTGTTTAGCACGTAGTAGTCGGCTTTGGCAATTGGGCCACCCTTTTCGGAATTTTCAATTTCCGCAATGTCCCTGCCATCCACTTGTTCGGCTGTGAGTGGGCGAACGGTACGTGTTGCCAAGCGTTGCTTGCGAATTCGGCTGTCGGTAACAACGGCAACAACCACAAGGTTATCCCCCAAAAGTTGCTTCAAAATTACGTACTCCGACCAACTGTACAAACCATCCAACACCACGTTGGATTTTTGCAGTTTTTGCAAAATTTCTTCCTTCAAAACTTCGGCAAATGCGCCTTTGCCAAGCCTTGCACGCAAGTCGTCTCGTACCTTTCTTTCGTTGGCTTCGTTGACGGGGATGCCTTGCGCCTTGAGTTGGTTGACTGTGACACCACCAAAGTACACGCTTTCCCAACCAAGTTGAGTGAAATATCCGCAAAAAACGCTCTTGCCCGAGCCACACATTCCAACAACAGCAACTGCCTTGTTCATACACTACCCCTTTGCTCACAAAAATAGCCGTGACAACGGCCAAAGTTTGAAAGTATTTTCTACACACTAGTTTACAACAAAACCCAAAACAAAGCAAGTGCTTTTGAGCAAACTTTTTGGCAAATTTTTTTGCTGGCAATTGCACGCAAAAAATTGTTGCCTTGTATTGACATAAAGTTGAAAAAATAGTATAATTTTTGTAACCAAACAAAAGAGGGATGAAAATGGCCAAAAACATTGCTGAACTTACCGATTTGATTTTTAGTTGCTACCCTGCGCTACGCAATTTTTTCCGCAACTTGGTTTCCATCAAAAACCTGCCCATTTCCATGACGCAGTTGACTTGCTTGAACATTTTGAAAAACAACCAATGCACAATGAGTGACCTTGCGGAAAAACTCAACATGAGCAACCAACAGTTGACAAAAGTTGTGGACAATTTGGTTGAATTTGAGCTGTGCGAAAGAATTGTCGACAAAAACAACCGACGAATTACCTTTGCCAAAATAACGGAAAAGGGCACAAAAATGCTTCAATCGCTCTACCGTGAAATGCAACGCAAACTGACGGTTGTTGTAGGCACAAACCCCGAAAATTTGGCAAAACTGTTCGACAGTTTCAACACCATTGCAGAGTTTATCGACTACAAACAGTAGCATTGACGTGGCAAAACCACACAAACGCACAAACACAAAAATGGACAAAGTTCAACACACACGTGTTGAACTTTTTTTTGAGCAAATGGCAACTTGCAAAATAGTCTCGAAAATTGGCGCAAATGCAAAAGTGCAACTTTTGCACCCGAATTGCCGTAGTTGGTCGGACGAGGTCGGGTTTTTTGCTTATGTTTTTTAGACGTCAAAAACTTGTTGAAAAACGTTTGCGCAATTTTTGCACAAAACAATTTTGTGGTTTTGCAAAAATTTGGCGTTTTTTGCCACTTTGTTGTTCTTTTTGTATTTTTGTGTAGTTTTGCAAAGAAAAACCCCACCACGTGGTGGGGTTTTTGTGTTTTTGCGTGTGGTTTTGTGTACCTTGGCCTAGTTGTGTAGCAACAGCGCTGTGAAACAACATTCGCCACTTGGCAAAAGCCCACAAACTTGCGTTTGGTCGCCCTCCGTTTTTGCAACAATTTGCAAGTCGTCGCCAAACAAACATTCCTTGTGGTACACGATTTCTGCGCCACGAAGTTGCACGTTTTTGTCCAACACGTCCACGGCGTAGGTTACGTAGTTGGTGTTGTTGACGTGACCGTTGCGATCCAGTTGGCTACGCTTGATTTGCTGTTGGTAGACGGGAACGAAAGTGTCGTCCGGGCGAATGCGAGCAAAAGTGCTGTCGATGGAAATGGGCGCAGTGTCGAAATTGTTGGCAAACAGTTGTTGAAGCACGTTGCTTGGCAACGCCTTGCGTTGCTGTTTGTCAATTATCATCCAAATTGTCGATGCCGACATCAGTTCTTGCCCGTCCTTGACGGCAACAAAACGGCGTTCGGCAAAAAATCTGTTGGGCTGAACGGGCCAGGTGTACAATGTGAAATTGCCCACGCTTCTGTCCATTGGTTTGTGCAAAACAAACTTGACTTTGGCAAGCACCCAAACGATGCCTTGCTCGTCCATGGCGTTCCAACCAAGATTGATGATTTCGGCGTGTTCCGTTGCCAAGTTTTGCATGAATTCCATCAGGCAATGGAACTTGATTTGTCCGTTGCAGTCAAAATGGCTTTCGTGCAAGACTATTTCCTGCTTCAAAAACACGTCTTTGGGCAATGCTGTCATTTTTGTTCCTCCCATTCCACAAGATTGCGCACCACTTCTCCCGCAAGCACAAGTCCTGCAACGGGTGGCACAAAGGAAATACTTGCCGGCGTGCGTTTGTCTTCGGCTTGTGGCAAAATTGGCGTTTCCGTGCTGAACACCACCTTCAAACTGTCAATTCCACGCTTTTTCAACTCACGCCTCATCACTTTTGCCAATGGGCAAACGGAAGTTTGGGAAATATCGGCAATTTTGAAGGACGTGTTGTGCATTTTGTTGCCTGTGCCCATACAGCTGATGATGGGCGTGCCTGCTTTGTGGCAAAGTTCTGCTAAAAGCAGTTTGCTTGTTACCGTGTCGATGGCATCCACAACGTAGTGGAACGTTGAAAAATCAAACACGGGTGCCGTTGTTGCATCAAAACGCATGTTTTTTTCGTGCACAATTGCAAGGGGGTTGATGTCGGCAATGCGTGCCTTTGCCACGGCAGTTTTTGCCATGCCCACGGTGGAATGCAACGCAAAAAGTTGCCTGTTGATGTTGCTTGGTTGCACCACGTCGTCGTCGACAATTGTCAACTGACCAACGCCCGCACGAGCAAGCGCTTCCACAACGTAGCTACCAACGCCACCCAAGCCAAACACGGCAACGTGGCAATTTGCAAGTTTGTTGACACTATCTTGCCCTATCAAAGATGAAGTTCTGGAAAATTGAGACATTGTTTTCTCCTTTAGTTGTGCCAATATACTGTGCACCAATTTGATAAACTAAGTATCAACATTGATAAAATACTTAATTTTCGGTTTTTGCGCAAAAGTGGCTACACGTAGATTACTAGTTGCGTTGTTTTTTGCTTGCGCAAGTATAATTTTAGCGGTAGTGAAAGTGTGTAGTCAAGCGCATTTTGCGGACACGTGTGTGCACATTTCAAGCATCGTATACACTTGTTGTTGGTAACACCACAATCAATTGCGTGCAATTTGCATTGTTCGGTGCAATGTCCGCAACCGTTACAACGTGCGTTTTTGCGCAGTTTTACCCCAAGTTGACTGCGCAGTTTTGGAAAGAAATTTGCAAATGAGTTTTTGCGCAGTTTTGGGAAACAAATTGTTGAAGGATTTTTGATTTTTTCTACTACGCAATGCAATTTGTCAAAACTGTCAAAAGTCTCGTCTTGTTGCAAATAGGCGTGTTTTGTGGGAACGTACGCTCCAGCCACTATGTTGAAAATTGACTTGCGCTGTATTTCCCACAGCACGTTGCCGTGGTACATTTTGCCGTAGGTAGCAACAAGAGCAAGATTTTGCACTTGCAGTTTTTTTAGGAATTTTTCTACCACGTGTGGCACGTTTTGGCAATGAACGGGAAACACCAGTACAAGATTTTTGTAGCATACATTGGAAAGTTGCTCCACATCTGCAAGCGGAAAACTCAATTGGTGCGCAAAATACTCGGCAATTGCTTTGCTTTGCCCCGTGTTGGAATAGTAGACAACAGCGTTCATTTTTTGAAATACTCCCGCATTATTTCGCATTCTTCGGGCTCATCCAAGGAAAATCCCAAGGACGTGTTAAGTTCTGCCAATGCATCACTTCTGCTCAAATTATTACTGCGACTTGCAATGGCAATTTCCAAAGCACTGAACGGAATCATTGTGCTTTCCATATTGTAGAAACGGATGAATTGTGAATGTTCTTTGCATTTTTCTATTTTGCAACTTGTGTGCAACGCTTTGTTGCATTGCTCCGGAGAAACCCATCCACACTGGCTAACAATTGTGTCTTTGATTTTGTTCCAGTCGTACACTCCCCCACAAATTTCATCAAAATCCACTTGCACGAAAGCGGGAATATTGCCCGTCCAGGATGATCTGCGAATAG
The DNA here is from genome assembly GCA_017500855.1 of Clostridia bacterium. Classification (GTDB taxonomy): domain Bacteria; phylum Bacillota; class Clostridia; order Christensenellales; family CAG-314; genus Fimimonas. The sequence goes on from JAFVYC010000017.1 coordinate 10,873, forward strand.
CACGTTTCAACGGTTGCAAAATTTGCGGTACTTCCCTAATTGCACGGCAAACATTGGAGACCAGTTGATTTTGGTAGCCCGCCATGTTTTTAAGTTTGTTATCGCCATAGGCAAGTTGTTTCATTGTGGCAAGAGTTTGGAATTGCCCCTTGCGCAAAGGTGGGTGAAGCGTTAGCACACGCCCTGCGTTGATAAGCAGGTTAAGCATCTTGTTTTCGGGGAACGTGTAGGCAATTTGAGGCGCCATGTGGTTGAAGTACAGCCCAATCATTTGCGCTGGCTCGTTGCCTGCAACGAAGTAAGGGACTTTGTTTGCAACCAGTTCTGGGTAGAACAGCACGTACGCCAAAGACGGGCACGCACAAGTGTTTTGGCTCAACTCGTACAGTTTGGCGTAGATTTTTTGCAAGTCGTTATTGGCAACCCTTCTGCTGATAAACTCAACGGACTGCAACTTGTTTTTAGCATTTTCTATACTTTGTTTTGCACTGCTAGACATGTAGGGAATTTCCCAAGTAAGCGCAAGCACACGCAAACCCAGCACTTTTGCCAAGTAGTACAACAAGTAGGTAGAATCCTTGCCACCCGTGTAGAACACCGCAACGTCAAATCGGGATTTTTTGCTGTGGGGGAAACTGTTCTTGACGGGAACAATACTTTTGAGATTTTTTATTGTGCTTGCCGATTGACAAATTGGGCATTTGCCGTCTTGGTCAAACTCCAACCCGGGAATGATAAAGTCGTTTGCAACACAACTTGTGCAAAATGTTGCGTCTTCCAAGCGCTGTGGAACAGAACGTTTATGCTTGCTTTCCACAACTTGCACACCCAAGAGGTTTTTCAAAATGCTCCTTTCTGTGTCTGTGAGATGGCAAGGCAATTTTTCAATCAACACACGTTGCTTCGTGGAAAGCCTAACTGTGTTTTTGAACATATTTGGCAGATTTCTCAAACCGTAGTATTTGAGAAAATTTCCTTCCAACTTCCATCTGCTTTGCAGTTCAAACATGTGTGCCTCCTTATTGCTTAATCTGCTTGTAGATATATAGCGCCACCATCAGAGAACATTTGTTGTTGACAAGTTGACGTTCTGGTTTTGAACAAATACTTCCCTAGCTACAAAAGCGCCATTTGTAATTCCCATGTTGTTATCACAATAAACGTACGCTTTTTGCCACCACGTGTGCGGTTTTTTGAAGAAATGTTGCCGTTTGCAACTTGCATTGTTTTGCGTGACAGGTTGCAAAAATTGCTTACATTTTGTTGCGCTTTCGTGCGCAGTTGCACAAAGCAAATTTGCATATTTTTGCACCACGGGGTGCTACTTTTTGTATTGTTCCTCAATATATTCTTTCAAATTGGGGAATAGTTGTTCGGCTTGTTGCTTCAAATTGAAGCGGAAGCCAGTTAGCGCATCCAGAGCGTACACGTACTTGGCGCAAGCCTCTTCCTCGTGCAAAAATTGCGATGGATTGGAGCAAGCCTTGCCAACGCCCACCATCAACAACTCTTCCATTCGGCTACTCAAGTTGTATTTTTCGTTGACGTACTGTTGGTATTTTAGCACACCGTCCTTGACACATTGATGTGGAGAATCGAAAAAGCTGGGCGCTTTGTAGCAAAAATTGCCATCTTCTCGAACGTCGTAGGTTGGGTAGGACATTGCCTTGGCAACGTTCAAAATTGTAGACGTGTCTAGTTTTTCAAAATCGTCCAACTGCAAAACACGGCGATGTTCGCTACTCAAGCCCTTTGTTTCGCCAATGCCCAACAGCAAAAACATCCCGTTGAAGTTGTAGAATTTGGAGCATCTGTAGTAGCGCCTTCGCAACGTTTTGCTTTCGGGGTGCAAGTCTATTGCACGCAAAAGCAAGTTTTCTATGTAGATATCCTTGCCCTTGTGCACCTTCAACAATTTGTCGATGTGAACGTCCACGTTGACGCCCTTTTTGAAGTAGTAGGTGACGAAGTTTACAAACAAGTTTGTTTCGCAACCCAGCGTTTTGTAGGCAATTTGTTGGAAAAAGTCGAAGTCGTCAATTCGGTACAGCACCTTGGTTACCAACGTTGCATTGAATGCGTAGTCGGTGTAGTCGCAAACAAATTGCTTCAACGTGTTCAACACCTTTTTGCTTTTGGTTTTGGGCACGTATTCCAACCCGTAGGAAAGAAAAAGTTCAAGCAGGGTGTTGAAATTGTAGGTTTTGCAACATTGATTGAAAACCTTTTCCGCCTCGTCTTGCAAAATCATCAACGGCGTGCGTTGGTACACTTTTGCCATGGGCTTGTGCGTTACCACAATTTTGTACTTGCCTTGAATTAGATGATGCTTGCGGAAATCCACTTGCTTTTTGCTACGGTCGACGTCGCCCACCAAAAAAGTTAGCGTTTGACCGTTGCAATGCAAGGTGAGTGTGTCGTTTGTGTCCAAGAAGCGCAACGAAGGCTCATCCTCCAAGTAGAAGGGGTTGCGTTTTTGCGCAATTTGGAACAATTCGGGGGACACGTCTACGTCAAAATGCTCGTTTTCCAACGGTTCGGAAACAAAATCATCCGGGGAAAATGCTGTTTTTGGGTAGCGACACGCTGACTTTTTGATGCTTTGGTGGAACGTGTAGATTGAGTAGTCGTAGTCGCCAAATTCGTCGTTGGCTTCCGCCATCACGCCACCCCAACCACGTTGAGAAAATCCACGTTTTTTGCCGTCGTTTAGCACCGGCACGCAGTTCAGCCAACTTTCCTGGTGATCCCATCCGGAAAACAGATAGCCGTGCTTTTTTATTTCGTCAACAATGGCGTGCCTTTCGGCAAAACCAATTGTGTCGTCCGAAAACGGAATGTCGTAGTCTTCGTAGTACGTCCAGCCAATAACTTTATACTTCATTGTTTTTCTCCTTCTACAGGCAGGTTTTTTTGTTAGTAAAACAGGTGTTTTTGTTTCTTCGACGTTTGGCAATACATTTTTTGAATATTTGCTTGTTCTTTATCACTCAAAGCGAGAAACTTTGTACTTCTTGCCCATAGCCTTCTCGTTAAATGTGATATAGGAACGCTTTCTGCATTTCAAAATAAGGCTTCTGCCTCCATCACGGTGTGTGTAGACAGGCTCGAAGTTGCCGATACCAGACTTTAGTTGTGCTGCCAACACCTCTACATATTCTTTCTTTTTGCCAATAATCGATGGGCAGGCAAAAGAAAGTCGGTAGTTGTAACTTTTGAATATTGTTGTTGAAATCAAGATGTAGCGTGGGTTTTCAATAGGGGAAAGCATTTCTGCCATGGCCGTGTTGAAAACGTTTTGATCGTGAATAGTTGCATTGCGCAAACGCACAGTAACAAAGTTCAAGTGCTTGTTGGAAGTAGTCACAACTTTTGCAGAAGATGATATCAACCCACAAATACACATCGCTTTGTACACTGCAACACCAAGCATCTTTATGGAATTGGCTGGATTTAGGTGCAACACTATCTTTTTTGCGACATGCAACAAAGCAACAAACAGCACGATCATCACAGCAATAGTTGCCAAAGCTGGGAAAACGTCGTTGCTTGAAATCATTCTTGTAAAAGGCTGAATCAACGCCATTTCTGTTGCAAAAATAATGGTACTAAGCGCGAAATTCCAAAACGTAAACACCGGAACTTTTGCTTCTTTTGGAATTTCGGTTTCTATAGAGACTGCAAAGCGCCCGTCCGTGACCTCGCCAAGCCACTTGTTTTTTACTTCACCACGTTGGGCCGATAACTCCAACATTTCCCTGTTCATTTGTTCTATGCCATCCTTGTCGTAGGGAGGTCTGATAGTACTTATTCTCTCAATTCCACTTTCAATTTTTCCTGTGGCATAGTTTGGGCCCATAAAGGAATCAAAACGGCGTTTTAGCACATCAAAATCGCACGATTTGAGTTCCGTGTAGTCTTCCTTGACGTAGGCATATATTTTTTCTACGGCTCTATCTTTGAACAAGTACTCCGGCTCTACAGTTACAAGATGCCATATATTTGCAGTTTTTTCGGGGTCGTTTTTGTCAATGCGAATGGCACGTCCACGCATTTGGTTAGACAAAACGAAACTGCCAACAAAACTTGCCAAAATCAGCGAATTGATGCAGGGCGAATCCCACCCTTCACCAAGAAGTGACTTTGTTCCAATGAGTATTTGAATTTTGCCTTGCTGGAACAACTTCCCAACGTAGTCAACACCTCGATGAAGCGCTCCGGCAAACTCAACCGTGCAGTAGTCCGTGTTGGCAATATCTTCTTTTTTGTGTTTGATATCCGACAAGTCGATAGATTTTGGAAGAATAACAAGAGAGCCCGAAAGGACACCGATATTCACGCTCAAGTTTTCACGTCGAAGGGTTTCAAAAATACTAACAATATTTACTGAATTAAATTGTTCGGTGGATGCAATTTTGCCAAGGTTTTCTTTCTTGATGTAATCAGTCAAAACAAGCATGCGAAGCCTTTCGCCCATTGACGAAACCTCGTTTGAAGCAATGCGCCCTATGCTTTCCAATTTTCCCACCGACGAGATCAATGCTCTTTTCAAACGTTCGTTTAGTTCAAGCGTGACCTTTTTCTTTTCATAAACAGAGTGTTTCTTCAAAACAGAAACTATCGCTTCTTTCTGCGCTTCAGTAATCAAATCTCCGTCAAGTAGAAATTGTATTGCTGTTTCGGCATATTTCATCCTAAACAATGGCAACGTGCTTTTGGAAGTTAGTTCACGAACAAGTTTCTTGTCAACTTCCAAACCATAGTGTTTAAGCAACGTCACAAGGGCTATGTATTGCTTTGCATCTGAAAACAGCGCCACGTAGTCTCTTTTTGCATTTAAGGATTGACATAAATGGGCAAATAGATCAAGCTTTCCAAGTTCCTCTACGGCAAACAACGCACGTTGCTTGTGGGTGCGAAAACTTTCTATTTCCGCTTCTGTGGGATAGTTGAAGTACACGTAATCTTGGTGTGGACACAAAGTGTTTTGGCCAACAAGTTCTGGCACAAAAATTTCTTCATCGATTTCACCACAAATGCTCAAATATCTGCTCCATTCCGAGCCTTCCGAATCGTATGGTGGGGTTGCCGTGAGAGAAATGATTTTCACGTCATTATCAAGTGCAGAAATGAATTTTTCAAGCGCCTTCTGCCACTCGTTTTTGAGGTGATGAGCCTCGTCTAGACACACCGTTTTTATTCCAAATTCTCTCATAGCAACAAAGATGTCAACGTCGGAACAGTCGATATCCTCATCTTCTGTTGTAGAAACTTTATCTATTGCTGTGTATAACGCTTGATATGTTATCGAATTTACAAGTTTGATGTGATGTAGATCATTCGAGAAGAACAGCGAGAAATCATCTGCATTGTCAAGAAACAGGTTTCTAAACCTTTCTCCCCACTGTTGACGGATTGCAGTTGTTGGGGAAAGAATAATGCAAGGTGAACCCAATTTGCGTATCAACTCAAGCCCAAGAACAGTCTTTCCACTACCTGGAGCGGCAACAATATTTATTTTTCCATCTTTCAAGTATTTATCGGCATTTTCAAGCACCCTTGCTTGATAATCTCGAAACGTACCATGAAACTTTATGTGTTCAAATGGATTCATAAGTCTCTCCTTCTAATGTATATGCCTCATGTAAGAATACGTCTTAACCCTGATACCCTTGCTTTTAAGCAAGAAAACAATCTCGTCTTTCTTTTTTCTTTGCTCCTTTATGAAACAATGCATACTGATTTTTTGCGTTGGTGTTTTGACTGAAATATCAAAAGAACCGTCTCCATCGTGAATCGAGACTGTCAATATGTTTCTGATAGGAATCTGAATAATATGTTTCTTGTATAAAATAAGCTTGTTATCCGCAATTTGAACTGCCACGCCATCTTTTCGAATCGTTATGACAAAAACATAAGCAAAAACTGCTGAAATAATTGTTAGAGTAAGGATAGCTATTAAAGAGACATTGGGAATCCAAAAAACTGAAAACATGACGATTGCAAACAGAACCAATAGTATTAAAACTGCAAAGATCCATGCATATGCTTTTGAATAGTACGCTTCGAATTCTATTTTCATATTTACTCCTTTATTGTGAGCCAAACGACACTTTTGGCGTGTGTCAAGACTCCAAAAAGTCTCAAAACAGTCGAAAAATGGGGGGGGGAACTCCAAAAGGTCTCACTTTTATAAACAGATATCTATGTGTAATCTGTGTTTAAAAATTTACTCCTTTATTTCTTCCCAAGCCTTTTTGCCTTTTTCAGTCAACGAGTATGGGTATTCATCATGTTCATTTTTCCAGCTATAATTTATAGAAATATAGCCTTCATCTAACATTTCTTCTAATAATTTTTCAACTTCTTGATGAGATATTTTGATTTCGGCAACCAACTCAAAATATTCCACTATTTGAGTAAATGCTTCGTCGTCCTCCATTAAACAATCTAAAATCAATTCTTTATTTGTCAATTTTCGTTCCCCCTTTATGAAAAAACTTTCGATATGTTATACCAAACAGCTGTAAATTGAAGTTTCGAGTATTGCTCAAAACTCACATTTGTCCCTAGGCAAAATTGAGGCATTTTTTAATTTTGAACACCGATTTTTTTAATTTCTATCTCAAAAAAGGCTGAAAAGTGCTCGTTCTGGGGTCAAAATCACTTATTTTCGCATTAGACAAACGACAGATTCGACGTGGTCAAGACTCCAAAAGGTCTCGAAATGGTCGAAAAACGGGGGTGGAAACTCCAAAAGGTATATCTTGCATCAAGCAAACAATCTGTCCGTCTGTCACATTGAATATTTCTTTTCTACGACAATATTGTTTCTTTCAAAAAGGCGTAACAGATGTTCCTTCACTTGTTTAGCATTTTCCAATAAATATGTAAAATGTTCTCTTCCTTGTTCGGTAACAAAAGTTATTTTCAAGCCCATCTGCGCCGGCCAGTAATGAATTCGTATTACATTGTGAATATCTATTTGTTTTTCTCCGTTTGAAGAATAAAAACATAGGTATCTGTCATTAAATATTTTCAAGGCAATTTTAGGTTGTTTTAATAAGTTGCAAAACCCTACTAAAAACCCAATTGCAATTAAAGCAAGCACTATGGAGGCATACTTTTTATTTCCTTCAGCAAAAAAGAAAAATAAAACAGCCGTAATAAAAATTGTTGCCGAAACAACCAAATAAATATAGGCTTGTTTTCTCGAGTTATATCCGACCATTGTTACATTTTCTTCTAACATTTACATCACCTCATAACTCTTAAAGTTTTCTTTGAATCCATAGTCGCTGAGTCGTCGTGTAAGACAAACCACGCTTTCTACGTGGTCGGTGTTGGGGAACATATATCTTCGATGTATGTTTGCTCTTACGCCGAGGGCGTCACTTGATTCGTAGAGCCACTTGCGTCGCTCCGCTTCCGCATGCAAACCTCTCGACTGCCAACTTGCTTGTGCAAGCACAGCCATTGCCCTAGCCCTCTTCTCGGAACATATATCTTCGATGTATGTTCGCTCTCCCGCCGAGGGCGTCACTTCATCCGTAGAGCCACTTGCGTCGCTCCGCTTCCGCATGCAAACCTCTCTGCCCATCGGCCTTGCCATGCAAGCACGGCATTCCGTGGTCTTCGGGTTTGTGTTTGGCTACTTCGAAAGCCAAACAAGTGTCTCTACTTGGTCGGTGTTGGGGAACATATCGTACGGCTGGATGTACTCAACTTTGTAGGTTGGGCAAAGCATTGCCAAATCCCTTGCAAGCGTTGCGCTGTCGCAAGAAATGTACACGATGTTGTCGAAGCCGGCAGACAAAATTGTTTGGCAAATGGTTGCGCCAAGCCCCTTGCGTGGGGGATCGACCACCAACGAAAGTGTTTTGCCCTTGTTTTGCTCGGCAATTTGTGGCAACAGAACGTTGGCATCGCCACACAAATTGGTGAGGCGTGGGCTGTTGTTGAGCGTTTTCATTTGTTCGGCATCGGCAACGGCAGAGGGTTCAATTTCCACGGCAATTGTGTCGTAGTTTGGTGAACAAAGCGCCGTTGTCAGCACGCCAATTCCGCTGAACAAATCAACAAGCACTTGCGTGTTGGAAGTGTTCAACAGTTGCTTTGCCTTGCTGTACAACAAGTCCTTTACTCCATCGTTGATTTGGAAAAAACTGTGTGGGTGCAACCTGAACTGCACGCCCATGTGAGTGCCTTGAATGTGCGAAATTCCACACACGTGGTGGGAAGTTTTGCCCAAAATGACGTTGTTTTTGCCGTCGTTTTGGTTGACGTACAAACCGAACTTGGGGAAGTGCTTTGCAAGCATGTTGGCAAAAGGTTGCAAGTCGTGGCGGAACTTCCCGTTGGAAACAACCGTCACAAGCAACTGACCGTCCACGTACCTTGCAACAAGGTGGCGCACCTCGCCGGAAAAATCCCTTTCGTTGTAGGGCGCAATGTTGTTGGTGTTTAGATACTGCCTGAACAACGCAACAAGCGTTGTTGCCCACTGGTCGGCAAGCAAGCATTCTTGGCAATTTGTCACCACGTGGCTACCTTTTTGGTACATCCCAATTTTGACATTGCCCCTTTTGCCACTTACGGGAAGGCTCAGTTTGTTGCGATAGCCAAACTGCAAGGGCGACGGCACCGTTGAAAGCAAGTCCACCTGCAAGCCACCAATTTTTTTGAGATTGTTTTGCACTTTGGCATGCTTGAACAGCAGTTGTTCTTGGTAGGGCATGTGCATCAAACTGCATCCACCACACTTGCCAAAATGTGGGCAGGGGGTGGAAACACGCTTTGGCGAAGTTTTCAACAACTGCACCACGTCGCCATAGGCAACGCCCTTTTTTGCATAGTTGATGCGCACAACGGCTTGTTCGCCCACCATCAAAAATGGCACAAACACCGTTGTGTTGTCTACCACGCCAACCGTTTCGCTGTTGGCATAGCCTTGCGCTGTGAAAATTACTTTGTCGTTTTGTTTTAGCATAGTTGAATTTTTGCACCACGGGGTGCGTGTTTTGTTACTTTGTGGGCAACGTCACCGTGAAGGTGCTACCTTGCCCAAGTGTACTGTGAACGTCAATTTCGCCACCAAGAAGGTCGCAAATTTTTTTGACAATGGGCAAACCCAAGCCGTTGCCGGAAACGGAGTGCGACTTGTCGCCCTGAAAGAATTTGTTGAAAATGTTTTTTTGCGTTTCTTCGTCCATGCCAACGCCGTTGTCGGAAACGGAAACTTGAACACATCCGTTTTGTTCCGTTGCAACAACCTTTACAACACCACCGTTGGTAGAAAACTTGATGGCGTTGGAAAGCAAGTTTACCCACACCTGGCTGTTGAGTTTTTTGCACCCGTATGCGTCAATTTTGGGCAACTCCACTTCCACACTTACGTTGTTTTGTTGGCATTGTTTTTGCAACAGCAACACGCTTTGCCTGATTTGCTCATCCCAACTGTACATTTCCTTGACGATTGTTTGGCTGTCTAGCCGGCTGAGCATAAGCACGCTTTCCGACAGGCCCACAAGCCTGTTGGATTCGTCGATGATAACGTCCAAGTACTCGTCCCTTTCTTCTTGCGAAAGCGTGGGGTCTTTTAGCAATTTGGCAAAACCTGCAATGGACACAATTGGCGTTTTGAACTCGTGCGAGAATTCCGACACAAAGTCTTCCCTCAAAGTTTCCACGCTGGCAAGTTGCTCTACCATCTTGTTGAAACCTTCGGAAACGGATTTGTCGCCAAGAATTTCCCCTTCTTCCACACGTGTGGAAAAGTCGCAATCGGCAACACGCCTCAACGCTTCCACGTACGGCTTGGTTTTGTTTACCACAATAAGTGACAAAAAGTAGGAAAGCGCAACGCCCAACACCAAACTTACGCCTGCAAGCACAAGTATGTACAACGTGGTGAGGTCTTCCTCGTCCACAGGCAAATTGTTTTGCAAAATGAACACCACTGCAACTGCAATGCCCACGGCAACAAGTAGCAACAAAAACACGCAAAGCACAATTCCACCGGTGATTCTGCGTGGAATTTTGATGTCGATTTTTTTGAAGAGTTTTCTATTTTTCATCGTGTCGCACCGCCTTGTAGCCAAGCCCACGCACCGTCACAATTTCAAAATCGTCAATTTCCTGAAAACGGGTGCGCAAACGGTTGATGTGCACGTTTACCGTGTGTTCGTCACTTTCGGCATCCATGCCCCAAATTTCGTCCATCAGTTGCATTCTTGTGAAAATAACGTCCGGGTAGGAAAGCAGTTTGAACAGAAGCATAAACTCCTTTTGTGGCAACATTTCGGTAAATTTTGGTGTGATGACGGTAAATTTTTGGTAGTCCAGCGTTACCGAACCAACTGTCAGTTTGTGTTCGGAAACAATCCTGCTACGACGAAGCAACGCCTTTATGCGCAAAATTAGTTCGTCGAAGTCAAACGGTTTTGTCATATAGTCGTCGATACCAACCAAAAAGCCTTGCTTGATGTCGGAAGTGTGTTGCTTTGCCGAAAGCATAAGCATGGGAATTTGACTGCCGTTGTTGCGCAACGTTTCCGTCAGTTCGTAGCCATCCATAAGTGGCATCATCACGTCAATAACCATCAAATCCACGTGGTTGTGGTCCAAAACGTCCAAGGCTTGCACGCCGTTTTCGGCAACAAGCACGTTGTAGCCGTTATTTTTGAGTATGGTAGACAGCAATTTGCGAGTGTTTTTGTCGTCTTCCACAACAAGAATGTTGAACATTTGTTGTCCTCCGCAATTTTTGATAAACTTTCACATCTACATTGTACAGCAAAATGCAAAAAAGGTAAACTATTTGCACAAAAATCACGCAAATTAACGCAAATAATTGACGTTTTTCCCCTTTGTTTTGTGTGAGTTTAGTTTTTGTTTCGGTGCAGTTTAGAATTGTTTGGTAAAGTTAGCGCATGCCGTACGAAACAGTTGAAAGTTGCAGTTGCACTTCTCCACAAATGTTAGTTGTCTGATTCATCCCCTCTGAACAACCCAAAAAGCAACTGCAACAACGCTTGCAACTGTGGCAAGTCTCCTCCTTGCCAGTCGTTGCAAAAATCCCTGCATTTTGAAACAACCTACTACTTGGGCAAGGGACAATGCACAAATTCCCCTATCTCCGACAACGAAAGTTGTTGCCCAACCCGATTGTTTTTTCTCCCCCAACAGTACGGCATCCATGCAAACACGGAACAGCATTTGTTTCCTCCTATACAAAAGACGCAAAACATTGTTTTTGCGCCTTTTTTTGTTTTTGCAAATTGTTGTGCCTTTGCACGGCTACACAAGAACGGGCTTTTTGTTTTACTGTCAACAGGTGATTGAAAACCCCACTTGTTTTGCAAACCGGTGTTTTGCGCATTGTTGCAAACAGTTTCCGTGTCTAGGCAAGGGGTGATTGTTGAGTGTTTTTGCCGTGCAGGGGTTACTGAACTACTTTGCGGAAAAATTTGGTTTGCTTGGTTTTGGTCATTGCAAATTCAACAGCAAGTGGCAACAAAAAAAAGGCTAGCAAAAAACTAGCCTTTGTGGTTTGCAAACTATCTGTAGATGAACAATGGTTGACCGTAGTCCCTGTGGGCAGTTTTGCCAACAAAGTCAATTTCGTAGCGGTGGTATCTTGTGAAAGTTTCCGCATCCGTCAACGAAATTTCTACAATGCGCATGTCGGGGTCGCTTTCCTTGACGTACTCGTCGTAGTTCATGGAAAATTCCTTTTTGAGAATTTTGCGCAATTCTTGGTTGCCTTCTTCCGTTGGGTGACCAAGAGAACGGGCAACGCCACGGAAGTTGTGTGGGCCGTGGGAAAGACCAACGTTGGGGCAAACGGCAATGTCACGCATCAACGTGTTTGTACAACGGCTGAGAACGTACATTTTGCCATCCTTATAGTAAACGTTGAGTTCACGAACGGAAACGATGTCGTTGAATACCGAGCCAAGACACATTTCTACAATGTGACCGAAATTTTCTTCCATAACCTCAAGGGCTCTTTGATAAACGTTTTGCATGGTATACCTCCATAGTGTAGAAAACCTTTTGCAATATTTTACCATCACTTGACGGCAAAGTCAATACCAATTTTGAGAAAAGTTGCAATTTTTTTGCATTTTTTTCGATGCGCAATCCGTGCCGTGCAATTTTGCGACGTTTCCGTTGCAATCAAGCATTTTTTTGCAAAAAAACGCACACGTGGTTGCCATTTTGAAATTTCTACCTTTTGTTGTGTGAACACTTGTGCAATTGTGCATTTGTGCATTTTTCGCACCACGGGTAGCGGAATTAAGTGAGAAGTGAGAGGTGATAAGTGATAAGTTGCGGTGTGTTTTGTTGGATGACAGTTAGCAAGACTATACTTTCTACTGCCCTTAGAGTTTGCAACTACACTAAAACACTCGTTTTGACTAGCATTGTTGCCCAAAACTTTACGATTTTCGCACCACGCATGCTCAATTTTACAACATTGCTGTCAAACACGCTTTTTCCCAATTACACCACTTGGCATACAACTCGAAAAAAACTATTGAAATAACTTTTGTTTGCTAGGCACAACTACTGACTACCGTCCGTTTTGCTTCCTGTAACGGTTTTGAACTTTACGCTAGGCGACTACTGTGTTTTCGCACCACGGGTAGCGGATTTTTGTTTTTTTCAATTCAATTCATCAGTTGCGCTACAACAAAATCTTGATGGGTGTTATCACAAGGCTGGCGTTGATTTTTTCGAAACGTGGCTCAAATTCCACCGAGTAGGGCACTACCATTTTGAGAAGCCCTTGGTCGTAGCCACTTTTGATGGCAGGGGTGATGGATTGACGTTTGAACAACTGCTTTTCGTCCAACAACACGGCAACTTGCGAGTACACCATGTCTACCGTTTGCGTGCCGTTTTCCGTTTGGAAGGGTTTGTCCAACCACACCGTTTCCTTGGGGAAAAGCACGCTGATGTGCTTGACAACAAGGTGAATTAGCGAGCGCACGGCGTTGTTGTTTAGTTTGGGAGTTTCGCCACAAACAATGACGTTGGTGGAAAAGTACACGTTGCCCGTGAGCCTGCACACGGAAATGAAAAACTCCTTGTTCTTCCAAGTGCAAGCATCGGCTTGAATTTCAAACCCGAGGCTTTGCAAAAACCAAACGTCCTCCCACGGTAAAACGTGGTTGGGCTTTTGCTCCAACATTTTTTGTTCTTCGGTAAGTTTGCCGTCCTTCAAAAACACGCAACACGTGCTACCGTTAGACAGCGCTCCCGCTTGCTCTAACACTTCTTGGAATGCTTGGGAAATGCCGTACTTTACGTCCAACACCAACATGCAACAGCCTTCCTTTTGGGCGTGCATGGTCAAATTTATCAGCAAAATTTGTGGTACGGCAAAATTTTCGCCGTAGTCTTCGATGGCGTACTCCAACAGCACAAAACGCTTGTGGAATGGCATGCCGTTTTTTGCCGGCACGTAGTAGGAATAACCAACGGTGTAGCCAACCATTTCTTCCCCACGGAACAATCCAAAGTACTTGTACTTGTGGTGGTAGTCATCCATTTGTGGCGAAACGTAGGTGATAGCGTCCTCTTCCAAAAAAGTTTCCCATCCACCAATTTGCTTGACTTCGCTGGCAGTAATTTTTTTGCCCTTGTAGCCGAATGCGCTCATTTTTCCCCTTGTTGCAACAAAAAGTTGCCGTTTGTTTGTAGATATTGTAGCACAACGCCACCCAAAATTCAACCCCTGCCAACCAAAAAGCGCAAAAAAAAATGGCACATCTTGCGATGTGCCACCAATAGGAGGACTGAACAACTACTCGATTGTGATGTTCATGGCTGTTTCTTCAGGGTTAGCCTTGGGAATTTCCACCAAAAGCACGCCGTTTTCGTACTTAGCTTTGATGGATTTTTTGTCTACGTCGCCAAGGTAGTAGGAACGGACGCAACTTGTTACACGTTCACGGTGCAAGTACTTTGTGCCTTCGGACTTTTCTTGGCGTTTTGCGGAAATCACAAGGTAGTCGCCATCGAATTTCAAAGAAATGTCGGCTTTGTCGAAGCCGGGCAAATCCACGCTCAAGGCAAAAGCCTTTTCTGTTTCCACAATGTCGGATTGCATCACTGCAAGCTTGCGTTCTGTATAGAAAGGACGAAACAAGCCGTTGAATGCATCCTCAAAAATGTCGTTAGATCTTGTTGTAAGATAAGTTTTCATGATTGATTCTCCTTGTTTTATAGTTAGTTGCTAGGGCTTGCGTGCTTTCAAAGGTTAGCAGTCGTTTGTTTTGTGTGTTAGCACTCTTGCCCTTCGACTGCTAATATTATACCACATTTTTTAGAAAAGTCAACACTTTTTGCAAAATTGTTTCACAAAAATTGAAATTTTTTTTGAAGAAACGCACTTTTGACTTATTTTTGCTATACTACTGCTATGTTTGATAACTAATGACAATAATCTTTGTGTCCCAAAGCGCTTTGAAACATTGTTTTGGCACATCAACTTTTGTTTGGCAACAAAGTTTTGCCATTGCAACTGTGTTTTGCAAAAAACCAAGCCGTGGCATAGTTTGGCTGTGTGGCACATACACTACCACAGAATTATTTTTGAGGTGTGCCATGAAAAAATGTTTGTGCATTTGTGTGATTGTTGCTTTGCTTGTGTCGTTGTGTTGCTTTGTTGGTTGCAACGTCAACGATATTGAAAAAATAAGCAAAAATTTGGACGACTACACCATTGTTTGCGCTTTCGACGAGCAATGCAACGTGCTTTCGGCAACACAAACGGTGAAAATTACCAACCGAACCAACAACACTTTCGACAGCTTGAAATTCCACGTGTTTGCCAACGCCTACCGAGAGGATGCCAAGCAGTTGGTTGTTCCGCAAATGTACAAATTGCAAGCTTTCCCCAATGGCGAAAGTTGGGGCAACATCAGCTTTGACAGCGTGATGGTAGACGACGTTTCCGTGCCGTTTGCCCTTGAAGGGGAGGACCTGGACATTCTGTCGGTACCGGTGGAAAAGCAACTGTTCCCCAACGACAAAGTGACTGTACAAATGACCTACGAAGTGCAACTTGCCAACATCAAGCACAGGCTTGGCTACACGGAAAACACCGTTAACCTTGGCAACTTCTACCCCATTTTGTGCTACTTGGAAAACGATAATTTTTGTTGCACACCCTACTACAACGTGGGCGACCCGTTTGTTTCGGAAGTTGTCAACGTAGATTTGACGGCAACTTTTCCACAAGGCTACGTTGTTGCATCCAGCGGAAATTTGACGGAAGCAACTGCAACGGAAAATCACTGCACCTACCGCTACCAAATGCCGGCATGCCGAGATTTTGCGTTGGTTGCATCGCCAAAATTCAACAAAATTTCGCAAAACGTGGGGGACGTAGTTGTGAATTACTACTACTTTGCCGACGAAAATGCCGAACAATCGCTTGCCATTGCCTGCGACAGTTTTGAGTTTTTCAACCAAAACGTTGGCGCCTACCCCTACAAAACCTACAGCGTTGTGGAAACGGATTTTTGCTACGGTGGCATGGAGTACAGCGGTTTGAGCATGGTCACAAGCAAGTCGGAAAGCTACAACGAAGCCATTGTTCACGAAACTGCGCACCAATGGTTCTACGGCGTGGTGGGAAGCAACCAAATAGATAACGCTTGGATGGACGAAGGGTTAGTGGAATTTTTGACACTACTCTACCTTGACCATGCCGAAGTGCTACCTCTGCAAAAAAGCATGCTTTCCAACATCAAAACCTACACGATGTACGTGGATGTTTTGAACAACTACTACGACGACGTTGACACTTCCTTCCGCCCCTTGCACCAATACCCAAACGACACGCAGTACGTGTTGATGACCTACGTCAAGGGAAGCATTTTGTTCCACACGCTGTACGAAACGATGGGGCAAGCAAAGTTTTGGAAGGCGCTACAGCACTACTACAAAACGGCAATGTTCACCGTTGCAACGCCCAACACAATGACGACGTGTTTCGAACAAATGGCAGGCTGTCAACTTGCGCCAATTTTTGCTCAATTTGCAAGTGGCGAAGAAGTTATTGGCAAAATTACCGACTAGCGCACGTAAACGCCAAACAAGTGGCAAAAAAGTGCCACTATCACTTGAAAAAAGTGCAAAAAAAGTGTATAATAGAGACAACAAACAAAGGAGTTGCCAAAATGAGAGTTTTTGTTGCGCTTGAATTGCCCGAACAAACCAAAGACAACATTGCACGCTCGCAAATGGAAATGTCGCACTTTGCAAACGGCGGAAATTTTGTTGCAAGGGAAAACTTGCATGTGACGTTACACTTTTTGGGGGAAGTTGCCGAAAGCGACCTGATCTACGTTCAGTCGGCAATGGACAGCATCAAAAATTTGCCTGCTCCAACGCTTGCAATCAGCCAATTTGCAGTTTTGCGCACAAACGACATCATTTGCGCAAAATTCCGAAAAAGCACGGAACTGCAAACTTTGCACGATGCGCTTGGCAAGGCGCTTGAACAAAACCGATTCAGCGTGGAACGCCGTGCCTACCGTCCACACGTCACGGTTGTGAGAAAGTACAATTTTTCCTTGCCATTTTCCGAAGTGACAAAGAGCGTGACTGTGTTCAACAAGCCTTTTGTTGCGCCAAAAGTGACGTTGTTTTGCAGTACGCTGACAAAGCAAGGCGCAATCTACCAACCTTTGTACACGGTGACCTTGCCAACGGAAGCGCAAAACTAGCAAAAAGCCACCACGTGGTGGCGTTTTTGTGAATTTTACTACAAAAAACAAGGACAGAGTTTTTCTCTGTCCTTGTTTTGTTTGATACTGAAATTGTCATGCTTGTTGAAAACTGCCAACCCGTGTTGCAAAATTTCGTTGTTGCGCTTGCAAAAAGTAGTTACAGTTTTCAACTATCGCAAAACCGGCTTGTGTGTTGCCCCACTTTGCAAATTGTGCGCAAAACACGCACACGGGGTGGGGATTTTGCCTACAAAGTTTTGAGTACTGCTTGAACCGTGCGCATGTCGCACTTGCCGGCAAAGTTGGCTTTGAAGTGCTTCATCACGGATGGAATGGACTTGTCGTCAAGGGACAAAATTTCCGCCTTGATTTCCTCTTCGCTCATCATTTTGGGCAAAAAACTTTCCACAAAAGCAATTTGTTCAGCCAAGGTAGCAACCGTTTCGCTACGGCCTGCCTTTTGGAATGCTTGTTGTTCTTCCGTTAGTTCCTTTACACTTTTTTGCAAAATTGCAACGATGTCGGCATCGGCAAGTTCCTTGCCTTGCGAGCGTTTGTCAATTTCCGCAAGTTTGATTTTGTTGAGCAACACCGACAAGCACGAACGCTTTGTTGCATCTCGGTTTTTCAATGCTTGAACGTTTGCATCTTTAAGTTGTTGAAGTAGCATTTTGGTTGCCTCCTTTTTCTAGTTAGATTTGCTATTTTTTACCACGTGGTGGATGTTTTGCAGGTTTTGAAGCACTTTGGCAAGCACCTTTTTGTCTACTGCAAGCCTTTCCTCAAACACAATTGATGCGCCTTGCTTTTGGCTGTTTGCAACAGCTAGCGCCAAGCACACAAACACAGCCGTTTTGACGTCTTCCGCCAAACTGTCGTAGTCCAAAACTTGGTTGTCAAAGTCAATTTGCAATTGCATGTTTTGTTGCTTCAAGGTGTAGCCCACGGCAAACTCGGCAAGCATTGCGTTGGCTTGTTCAACAATGCCGTCAACTTTTTCCTGCACAAGCGTTTGCAACACTTTCGTGTGCACCGACGGTTGTTGCATTTCGCAAAGCGTTTCCAGTTGACTTTGCGCAACTGTGGCACGCAGTTTTGCATCCGTTGCCACAACAAATTGTTGCAGTTGTTGCTTGCGTTGCTCCACCAAATTTGCTTGTTCAGCAGTTAGTTGTTGCAACTGTTGTTCAAGCGCATCTTCGTCCACACTTTCGCCAACGGGGGATGCGGTTTTTAGCAAAGCAAGGTAGTTTTCCAACTTGTTGGAAACGTCGCTTTTGGCTTGCTCGAACTCGGCAACGGCACCACGCAATTCCGACAAATCTTGGTCTAGGTCTTGTCCTTCCAAGTCGGCAGGCGAAATGCCTTTCAAGCCAAGTTCCAAGTCCACTTCCTGTTGAAGTTGGCTGTGCTCGGTGCAAATTGTTTGGTACAGCCATTGCACTTTTTCCAACTGCAAGCGCTTGTTGAAAACTTCCCTTTCGGCATTTTGCTTGCTTTCCAACAGCATTTTGCGCTCGCTTTCCACGTCGCCAAGGTCGTAGGAAAAACTTTCCAACACGCCTTCAATGTCATCGCTACCGGCAAGCAATTGCGCTTGTTGCGTTGCTTCGGCAATTTGCCTTTCGTTTACCTTTACAGTTTTGGTTATTTCTACAATAGTTGCCTTTACGTCGTCCAACTTGGATGCAATGCCTTCCAACTGGCGAGAAACAGCCTTGTACTGCTCGTAGCCGGCAGACATTCTGCCACCAATGTCCGTAAGTTGATCCTTCAACCTGTCGTTGGTGGAAACAAGGTTGTCCACACTTGTTTTTTCGCTGTCCAATTGCTGTTGCGTTTCTTCCAAGTAGCGCAAGCGAGAGCGCAACGCACTCAACTTGTTTTTTAGAACTTCCACGTTGCGTTTTTGCTCGGCAACTTCCGCTTCGGTGCGAACGGCGTCTTGTTGGGTGTCCAAAAGGTACTTTGTGCCACCGTCCGTTGCAAGCGCCTTTAAGTAGTTGAACACAACTTCACTGCTGTTGTTGGCAACAATTTCGTTGTAGCGCTTGACAATGTTGGCTTTTTCCCTTTGCAAGCCTTGCATTTCGGCGTTGTTCATGGCAATGTGGCGTGCAATTTCCTTCAATGCACCTTCAAGTTGGCTTGCACGTTGCACAAGCACGTCCCTGTCCACGTTGCGAGAGGCAATTTCCTGCTTCAAACTTTCCACTTCCTCGTCGTGGAAGTTGGCAGTCACGGCAAACACGCCTTCGGCCTCGGTGTTCATGCGCTGATTGGTCAAGTACACTTCCCGCTTGAACTCTTCTTCCTTGCGTTGCAAAGTTTGTTGCAATGCGCCTTCCAACTTGCTTTTGGAAAGGTCAAGTTGCAAAATTCTGTACTTGTAGTCTTCCAAGGCACGTTGCAAGTTGCGTTGTTTTTGCGCTAGCGACGTGTTGATTGTTTCCAACTTGCCGTGTTTTGTTTCCAACACTTGCAAAATTGTGTCCTTGGCTTTTAGTGGGGACACGGCAACGTCCAACTCCGAAACGGAACGGAAGTGCTTTAGTTGCACCACCAACTTGCTTTCCCTTTCGGCAATTTGGCTTTCCTTGATGGCAATTTCCCCTTGCAATTTTTCAATTTGGGAAGTTACTTCATCAATTTTGACGTCTATGCGCACGGCTTCCAACAGTTCGCCAACGGATTTGCCCGGCACTTGGAACATTTCCAAATGGTCCTTTACTTCGGCAATGGATTTTTCCACGGCATCCAACTTGTTGCGATACATCACCTGTTCGCTTGCAAGAAACTGTTGCTTTTGCGAAAGTTCCACAAGATATTCGTTGAGTTGCCTGTTCTTTTCGTACAGCGAAGCAATGCGTGCAAGTTGGCTGTTGATGCTTTCAATTTTGTTGCGCTTGTCCTGTAGAGATGCAAACTGCGCCTGTTTTTGTTCCAGTTGTTCAACAATGCTTTGCAATTCCTTTTGTTGCCATTCCAGTTCGCTTGTCAGTTCGTAGCGCTGTTTTTCGTAGTCGTCACGTTGAGCTTTTAGCGTTTGCAAGGTGCGCATTTTGGGCAAAAGTGCCAACACGTTGTCTTGCAATGCAAGTTTTTGCTTGATGGCGGAAATGCTTGCTTGGCGCTCCATCAGCAAGTTGTACTTTTGTTGCGTTTCTTCCAACTTCTGTTCAATGCCCAATCGCATTGCGTTGGAAGTTTTGTGCGCTTCCACCACGCCCAACATTGCCACAATGCCCTGAATTTGCTGTGCAATTTCCGCAAGGCGTGTGTTGGTTTTGTCCAGGTCGGCTTGGGAAACGGCCGGTTGCGCTTGGCACTGTTGTGCCGTTTGCAAAGCAAGTTGCTTGCGCTGTTCCGTTTGCTCGGCTTGACTTTGCATTCCAACGCCAATTTCGGCAAGCGCCTTTACGTCTTCAAACTGTTGCAAACTGCCGTGGAAGTTGTTTGCACGCTTGTTGCAAATGTAGTTTTGCGCAAGTAGTTGCTCCAACGGCTTGCCAACAAGGTTTTGCACTTGAGCAATGGCGTTGTTGTTGCGAGCCACAACTTGCCAACGCCCGTCAACTTGCTTTTTCAGCACGGTGCGAACACGCCCCTCTTCGCCGTGGTACTTGCCAACAACAAACAAGTCGTTGCCAACAAAAAATTCCACTTCAACGTCGTTGGGGTTTTCTGCATTACCAACAAAACAGAAGTGCAAAAGCGCCTGCAACTTGCCACCGTTCTTGGCGGAAAGTTTTGCGCCTTGGCAAGATTTTGCAAAATGGAACTGTTGTTTTTGCTTTGTTTGGGCATCGGTTGCCACAACTTTGACAATTCTCATCACTAATTCTCCAAAATTTTTTCGGAACTTGACAATTCTCGTTGATATCCACGCATTTTTGTGCTAAAATAGAGTGTAGACACATTGCGAGCCTTGCAAGTTTGCTTGTTTGTTATATTATAACTCATAAACAAGAAATAATCAAGGGGTTCAAAAAACAAAAGAGGTACTTTTATGGCTTTTTGTGACAAAGAAAAACAACTGGTGGACGGCGGTATCACTTGCTTGGACAACAAATTCATCATCAACTACTTGCCCGACGCTCCCGACGTTAGAAGCGCCGTGTACTTGCTTGGCTTGGTGCTTTCCGAAAGCAAAGGCGCCGACAACGACATTGCCACCATTGCCAACAAACTGAACATTTCCACCGAGGACGTGATGGCTTGCTACCAGTACTGGGAAGAAATGGGCCTTGTGCACATTGCAAGCGACAATCCGCCAAGGGTGCTGTACCTTTCCATGAGGCAAGGCACAACTGCGCTCAAAAAAATCAAGCCATCCAAGTACAAAAAGTTCAACATCGAAATGCAAGATGCCATTCGTGGCAGAATGATCACTTCGCAAGAATTCAACGAGTACCACTTGTTTTTGGAAGACACCACATTCCAACCGGAAGCGCTTGTTGCCATTGCCAAGTACTGCACGGAATTGAAGGGCAACGACATCAACTACCACTACATTTTGACGGTGGCTCGCAACCAACTGCACAAGGGCGCAACCACGTTGGAAACGGTGCAACAAAACCTTTCCACCCAACAAAAGTACGACGACGACTTGAAGTTGGTGTTCAAAGCGCTTGCTGTCAACCGCAAAATTGACTACACCGACCGTGAAATGTACGAAAAGTGGACTGTGGACTTTGGCTTTACGCAAGACACAATTTGCACCATTGCCAAAAAGTGCAAGCGTGGCGGAATGGCAAAGTTGGACAGTTGCCTTGTGGAATACTACAAAAAGGGCGTGTTCGACGCCAAGGAAATTGAGCACTACGAACAACAAAAACAAAGTTTGTTCGACCTTGCAAAAACCATCAACAAAACCATTGGCGTGTACTACCAAAGTGTGGATGCCATTGTGGACGAGTACCTTTCCAATTGGGTGCGCTTGGGCTACGACGGCGAAACGCTTGTTGCCATTGCCAAGTACTGCTTCAAAAGTGGCATTCGCACCTTGAACGGTTTGGCAAGCGTTGTGGAAAAACTGCACAAACACGGCATCACAACAGTTGCTTCGTTGCAACAGTACTTGCACCGTTTGGCGCAAAAGGACGAGCAAATCAAGCAAGTTCTTGCTTGGGCAGGATTGGAACGCAACGTGACACAAAGCGACAGAACGCTGTTCCGCACCTGGACGGAAATTTGGGAAATGCCCATGGACGTGGTAGAATTTGTGGCAAAAAAATCCGCCGGAACAACTGCCCCAACAGCCTACGTCAACAGGGTGCTTGCCGACTACAAACAACGTGGCATCAAAACTGTTGAACAAGCGCAAGCAATTCAACAATCCACAGCAACAACGGCACAACCGCAAAAACGTGCCATCATTGGCGACGACTTGGAGCGCCGTGAGTACACCGACGAGCAACTTGCTTCACTCATCAACGCATTCGACGACTAGGAGAAACCATGAACAAACAACCGTTGCTTCAAAAAGCAAAAAACATTGTAGGCGCTCGCCGAATCCACGCATTGGACAGGTGCGACGCACTGCTTGCCAAACTGCAACAAAACCCCGCTTGGAACAGTTGCACAACACAACTGAAACAGGCGCAAATTGCCTTTGCGCAAAGCCACGGGCAAGACCAAGTTGCTTGCCAAAAAATTGCCAAACTCAAGGCGCAACAAGCGGGAATTTTGCAAAAACTTGGCGTTCATCCAAGCAAACTGCAACCACAATTCCATTGCAAAGCCTGCCAAGACAGGGGCTTTGTGGACGGCAAAATGTGCAAATGCTTGCAAGCGGAATTTTTGCAACTGCTTGGCGAAAGTAGCAACGTTGCAAACAAGGGCTACACATTCCAAGCATCCACCGAGCAAAACCCCAAAAACGCCATTGTGTACGAAAAGGCGCAAAAGGCAATGGACGACGGCAAAAACCTGCTACTTTTGGGCAACACGGGTACGGGAAAAACCTACCTTGTGTGCGCATGCGTCAACCACGCTGTGGCGCAAGGAAAAACTGCGCTTTTCACAACTGCCTACAGCCTGAACAGCCTGTTTTTGGAATGCCACATTGGCAACGCCGAAACAAGGCAAGCCGTGATGGAAAGTTTGATGGAAGTGGACGTGTTGGCAATTGACGACCTTGGCACGGAAAACGTCTACAAAAACGTCACTGCCGAGTACCTGTTCTCCCTTGTCAACGAAAGAATGTTCCGTGGCAAACAAACGGTTGTTTCCACAAACCTCACGTTGCAATCCATTCGCAATCGCTACGACGAACGGTTGTTCAGCAGACTTGTTGACCAACAAAAAACGCTTGTTGCCCTTCTTGTTGGCGACGACAAACGCATTGTAAAATAGCAAAACCCCCACCACGTGGGCAAAAAAACAGGCACACGCCCTGCCATCTTTGCAAAAAAAACATAAAATTTACAAAACACAAATGCCAATGAGTACATTGGCATTTTTTTTTGTTACACGCCGTTGCAAATTGTGCAAAAAAAAACATCCCCCATGGCAGGTGCACGGGGGATGAGGTAATTAATCATACTAAACTTGCTATTTGCTTTTGATCATATAATCAAAAAGTTTTCATCTTGCAAACAATGTGAACTATTTTGTCAAAACTGGTGTGTAATAGTCGCTATTATATGTCCACAATGCACCGTTCACACGGCTAGCTTCGTATTTAGAGCCTGCTGGAAGAGAACCTGCTGCCCAAGACGTTGTGTTGTTGGAAACTGTAACGCCGGAAGCATCTGCACCTTCGTACCACAAACCGATGATTTGACATACTGCGCCTTCTTCTGCATAAATCCTGTTGCCTGTAGCTGAACAACCGGAGAATGTGATAGCTTCGTTGCCACCAGCATTACCTACAAATGGAGCAACCTTGTTTTTACCAATCAAATGACAATCTTCTACTTTACAATTTGTAAAGCTTACACTAGCTGCACCACTTCCTGCAGCACCTACAAATGCAGCAACGGAACCAATAGTTGGTGCGCCGAATGAACAGTTTTTCAATGTGATATTTTCAAATTTTACAACTGGACTCTTGCCAACTCCTGCAGTTGCTTGACTTGCATATGGAACAATTCCACCATAGTAACTTCTGAGTTCGCCATCAGTGTTGCTGTCACTAAGGATGGAAACGTTTGTTTGAGCAATGTTGGAAAGAACAACTTCGCTATCTGCACGGATTATCAAAGTACCTTTATCAACATTATCAAACCAGAACGCAATGCTTGCGCCCATAAAGTTGATGTCGTTTGCAATTTCAATTGTGATTGTTTTGCCATTGCTGTTTGCGTTGTTTACAAGCGCATTGAAGTTTTGAGACAATGCGTACATTTGTTCCTTTGTGGAAACTTCAATTGTCCAAGTTGTTTCTGTTGAAACTGCTGTTGCAAAATATGCATCAGCATCTGCTTTGCTGAGACCTTCGATTTGTCCTGTCAAAGAATACCAGTTTTCTGGATGTGTTTCAATTCCTTCTGGAGCAAGAACTGTGTAGTTGCTGTCGGTGTAGATAATTCTGTTGGAAACACTGTCCCAGAAGAAATACTTACCCTTGGAAAGTGGTTTGTAGTCTTCGATAGAAAGATCACAACCATCAAGGAATTCAATAACGTCGTGAATACTTCTGAATTGACCGTCTGGAATGTTACCAGCAATGAGTGCAGTGTTCATTTGTGCAACTGCTTGTTCGTCTACGGAACGGTTTGCCTTTTCGATGAAGCTTGTGTAGCCAACAACGGAAACTGTTGTCAAGATTGCCAAAATTG
>JAFVYC010000018.1 GCA_017500855.1 Clostridia bacterium
CGAGCCACGGAAGCCGTGAAAGAAGATCTCTATCGGCGCGCCCTTGTTCACCTCGTGATAATATCCGGCAAGAACCAAGCCATCAAACGATTTTATATACACTCTCTCAACATCAAGAGCAAGTATCTTATCAATAAGTGCCCTGCACCTTGCGGGATCGTAGCATCTGCCGCTGTCAAGACTGCGGTAATAGTCTACTCCCTTTTTCTTGTCCGACAAAAAAGCGCGCGCCAGTGCATATCTTGCGCCAATAACGAGAAGCACAAGAAGAACGCTGAGCGCGATGATCAAAATGATCCACCACTCCATATTTACTCCTATACCAGAGAGAGCTTCCCTCTCAACGTACTATCGATCTTTTATATTATTGTACCATTTTATGCTTTTTATGTCAACGGGCGCCAAAAGCTATCCAAAAATTTTCTTCAAAATTTTAAAACTTGTTGACTTTCCGGAAAATGAGGCTTATAATTGACTGAGAATTGAAATTAGGGAGAGAGAAATGAACTCCAACAATAAAGAAGCATTTAGTTCCACCGATTACCGTCGCTCACGCAAAGCGTACGTAATGGAAAGTGCGTTTGAATATTTTATCACATTGCTCGTCGCGGACTCGTTTTTGGCAAAGCTTTTGTCCTCGATCGGGCTCAGCGATGCTCTTATCGGTGTCGTATCCTCGCTTATAAGCCTTGCGTTTTTGTTCCAGCTCGTAGCTATTTTCGTGGTACAGCGAGTTGTTAACGTAAAGAGATTCGTGGTTTTCTTCCACGCAATAAGCCACCTGATATTTATGGCGCTTTACTTTATACCGTTCATGCCGTGGGCTCTGCCGTACAAGGAGGTTCTGGTATTCGTCTGCATACTTGCCGCATACTTCGGAAAATACCTCGTAAATTCCATGCTTTATAAATGGGCAAACTCGTTCGTTGATCCCGATCATCGCGCGACCTTCTCCGCAGGAAAAGAGGTTATCTCTCTGGCGTCAGGTATAGTTATGACGCTAGTGCTCGGTCAGATAATGGATGCGTTTGAGGCATCTGATAACCTCAGCGGCGGTTTTATTTTTGCCGCGATCGCGATTCTTATCTTCAACGCTTGCGACGTCATCTCTCTCTTGTCGATCAAAAAGAATAGCCATACGACACCCGAGACGCAAGACCCCGCGGCGGAAAAGATACCGCTTGGCGAGGTTATGAAAAACACGCTCGGAAACAAAAGCTTCAGAAGCGTTATCATTCTCACCGTCCTTTGGGACGTGGCAAGATATACCACCATCGGATTTCTCGGAACCTACCGCATACAGGAGCTTGCATTTACTCTCGGAACGGTGCAGATCATCAACATAGCGGGAAATCTCGGACGTATCATTTTTTCAAGACCGTTCGGAGTGTATTCGGATAAGCGCTCGTTTGCAAAGGGCATGGAGCTGGCTATGATACTCTGCGCCATAGCCTTTGCGTTCAACGTAATTACAACTCCCGCGACAAGATGGCTCGTAATCGGATATTCTATCTTTTTCAACATCGCAATGGCGGGCTCTAACCAGAACATGCTCAGCATCACTTACAGCTACGTTGACTCAAAATACTTCGTGCAGGCATCTGCCATAAAGAACAGCATCGGCGGACTGTGCGGCTTCGGCGCATCGCTCTTGGCGAGCAAGCTGCTTTCTTACATTCAGGAAAACAACAACACGATCTTCGGCATCAAAGTGTACGGTCAGCAGGTGCTTGCCCTCATTTCCCTCGTAATAGTCGTGATAGCGATAATTTACACTCACTTCGTAATCGGAAAGCAGAAGGTTATGAAGCAGTAAACGGCGCTCCGCACCGATTTATTTTCCGATGCCACTAACAATCCCGTAGCCCGGCTCTAAAACCTGGCTACGGGATTTTTTATTCCGCAAGACACCACCGCGCAGGAGAGATGCCCCTTTCCGCAAAAGTGATGTTATTCGCTACGCTCATAATGATGTTGCTCGCTAAAGCTCGCAGTGATGTGATGTTTGCCCACTGTGCCGAAGGCACAACATCATTCACGCAGTGAGCATCACTGCCGAAGGCAACATCACTTGCCCGTAAGGGCAAACATCGTTTAGCGTGATTTGTCCGTTAAGGACATCACGCTAACTTCTTGGTGCTTTTTTGTTGCGCATTTTGCGTTGTGGTGTGCAAATGCTTTTGGGCAAGGTGCTTCTGTGTTGTTTTTGGCACACGCCTCTTGGTTTTGGCAATTTTCCGCACACGTGGTGGTAAATTTGCAAATTGTGTTTGAAAATTTGGTTTAGAAAGTGGAAAAATAACTAAAAATTTTGAAAATGTATTGACAATATATAATGTATACGCTATAATTATTCAAACACTAAAAATAGTGTATATACGTCAAACGTACGGATTTGTTTGCAAGGCGTTGGTCTTGAAGCAGTAATTGACGAAATGCATTTTGACAAAAGTTGCAATGTTTCAGCACCCAAACCTTGTTGTTCCGTACTATTCTTCTACCATGGAGGCACTACAAATGAAAAACACAAAAAAAGGATTCACATTGGTTGAATTGCTTGTTGTCATTGCCATTTTGGCAATTTTGGCAACTGTTTCTGTGGTTGGCTACACAAGTTTTATCGAAAGGGCAAATCGCTCTGCCGATCAACAACTTGTTGCCCAACTCAACGTTGTGGTTGTGGGCTACCTTGTGGAAAACCCCAACCCCACCGCACAAGATATTCAAGCGCAATTGGCTCAAAACGGAGTTTCGCAGTTTACGCTTGCCCACAAAGGTCACACAATGTTTTGGGATGCACAAACCAAGCGCATTGTGCTTGTGGAAGGCAACCAAATTGTGTACCCCGAGCAATGCAAGCGTGCGCTTTCCAACGATGAAATTTCCAACTTGGACGTTATTCGCTACATTCCGGAAGGCGAGGTGTACTTCGAACTGTTGGCAATTTCCGTCGACAGCCAAAACAAGGTCGATCAACAAGTGACCTTTGGTAGCAGTGGAGATTTCGCCAAGGCAGTTGTTCCAACAGGCGTTCAAGTCAACGATGGCACACAAACACTTTCCCTTGCAGTTGCAGTGACGGAAAGGCAAGCCAACGTTCAAATGAACAGTGGCGAAGTTTCCTACTCGTTGGACGTTCACGTGGAAGGTGTTGCTTCCAACAACGTCGTTCCCGTGTTGGTAACACTCAACGGCAAACTCCCAACTGGTCTTGCAAGCAACAACGTCAAGTTGTACCACGTTGAAAACAGCCAAACAATTGAAATGACGTCCGTTGCAAGCTTGGCAGAAGTTGACCAACACAACGAGTTCTTCTACGATGCGCAAACAGGCGACGTCACCCTTGCAATGGCAAGTTTCAGCGAAGTAACGGCAGTTGTTGCTGTGGGCAACCCATGGGATGGCTCCACCGTTGACACATCTTGGTACAACAAGGATGCAACGGAATTTGTTCTTACCAATGCCGAACAATTTGCAGGTTTTGCACAAATCGTTGGTGGCATGGCAAGTGGCATCGAACGTGATTCCTTTGCCGGCAAAACGGTAAAACTTGGCGCAAGCTTGAACATGGGCAGTGCCGAAGGCAAAATCTTTACGCCCGTTGGCTACTACTTCACAAACGACAACAATAACAATGGCATTCCAAACGAAAACGCTGCGGATATCTACGCCGACCTGTACCCCTTCGAGGGAACTTTCGATGGCCAAGGCTACACAATTGCCAACGTCTACCAAAGCACGTGGGAAATCAAGGGGGACGACAAGTACTACAGCCTTCCTTCCGAACAGTACTACAACGACGGCATGGGCATCTTCGGTTGGGTGCACAACGGCACAATCCAAAACCTTGCTGTAAACAACTTCCAATCGGATGGTGAATTTTGCACAACAGGTTGTGTTTCCGCTTATGCTTCGGGCACAACCAACTTCCAAAACATTCGCATTTACAACAGCAACCCAAGGGCGTACAACGTGCCCAACGGTGGTGTGGTTGGCTATGCCTACGATGAAGAAAACGTGACAAACAGCATCACGTTCTCCAACATCATTGTGGACTATTCCACCAAAATATCTGCTCTTTGGGGTTCGTGGGACGTTTCCTGCGGTGGTGTTTTGGGAAGAATGGGAGATGCAACGTCTGTGACTATGACAGATTGCACCGTTGCTGCGGAAATTGACGTCTACAACGACGTTTGTGGCAACTACCAGTACTATCAGTATCGCTACAGCGGAATGCTTGTTGGAACGCTTGGCTCCGATGGGGATCTTGACGATCAACTGGCAAATGCAACCTTCGAAAACGTAAGCATCTACTACGGCGATTGGGCTACAAGCTACAACTACTACTGCGAACTTGTGGAAAACAGCATTGCATCCTACACTCACGACTACCAATTCAGCCGTTTGGAAATGATCAATTCCATTGGAGAAATCAAAAGTGGTGGCGAATGGCTAAAAACAGGCAACTTTGTTTTGGTGGAAAACGGCGAAGCAACCTGCTACCACATCAGGAAGAATGCCGAAGGAACACTCTATCAACATAATCACGCAGACGAGGGCTACGAAACAATCGACGGCGTGGAAGTTCTTGTGGAAGACAAACAAGTAGTTCACATTCCATTCAATCAACTGTTCTCTGGCTATGGTTGGGGTGCTGACCACCAAGTTGACTTGGCAAACGTAGCACAAGCAAGGTACACGGTAACCTTTTTGACAGCGGATGGCAACGTTCTTGACGTTCAGTACATAACAGCCGATGGAACAATTGCGGTTGATGGTATCGACGATACTGCCATTGTGCTACTTGCAATGGGCGATACTTTTGGTGGCTGGCATAACCTTGGCGGTGATGAAATAACAGAAATTTCTGCAGAAAACACCAAAAACATCGTTGTATACGCAACACAGGCAAACACCTACTATGCACGTTGGCTTGATGAAGATGGAAACGTGCTTGTAACACAGGCTTTTAACGAAAACACTTTCGACACAAACGTAAAAGGTGCTACGGTTGAAGGCCCCGCTTCAAAAAGTGACTTTTTGACTTTTGGCTATTGGGCAGTAAGAAATGCTGATAAAACTTCCACACCGTTGTCGGCGTACAAGTTTAGCGACAGCGACATCACAATTTACCCCTACTACAACGTTAGTGCTGACGGAACCGCAAGTATGACACTGCAGGGTGTGGATACCGATGGGGATGGACATTTTGACCACTACGTTGTTACGGGTGTGAATGAAACTGACGAAAATATCAACGTTGAAATTCCCGACTACATCAACGGTCTTCCTGTTATTGAAGTTACCGGTGGTGCTTTTGCAGAATTCGACAACATCACAACGGTAAAAATCCCTACAACAATCACAAGTATTGGCGCAGATGCCTTTGCGAACCAAGAGAATAGTGGTTTCTTGGGTGCATTGAAGTACGAGCAAATGACATTCCTTTACGAAGGCACGTACGAGCAATGGCAAGCAATCGCAAAGGATGATAATTGGGATCGCTACGTGGGTCAAGGTAGCAGAATTTACTTCCTTGCGGACGGAACCTATAGCGAAGAAACCGCAGGAAATGGAACATGGAGTGAAAGAGACAGAGTTTGGTCTGACCCTGTTACGGGAACTTACGAGAGTTAAAGCTATTCTAAAACACTTGGCTGACAAATCAACAAAAAAAACAAGCACCAAGAACTTCTTGGTGCTTTTTTGTTGCACATTTTGCGTTGTGGTGAACAAAGCAAGGTGCCTTGCAAAAATGCTTTTGGGCAAGGTGCTTCTGTGTTGTTTTTTGGCACACGCCCCATTGGTTTTGCAATTTTCCACACACGTGGTGGTAAATTTGCAAATTGTGTTGAAATGTTTGGTTTGTTGTGGTATAATATAGAAAATTTCGAGGTGGAACATGAAAGTTGACACAAAGCAAATGAAGTGGACACGTGCGCCCAAGCACTACGTTGTGGATTGCGCACGACGGTCAACAACCCGACCAAGACTAGTCAATTTCAATACACGTGCACGCATTTTTGCATAAAAATGAAGAAAACCCCATCCGAGCGGATGGGGCTTTTTTGTTGTTGGTATGTGCTTTAGGGCTTTGCGGTTTTTTCTTCGCACGTTGCGCCGACAGGCGTTGCTTGACGCAAAAATTCGCAATGGGGGGGGGTGCTCGTCGATTGTGCAATTACATTTTGCAGTAGAAACGGCTGCTTGACGTCAAAGCAATGGGAAAACAGTTTTTCCAACAGCAACGCCATTTCTGCAGGGCTTTCCCGTTCTTCCTTGTTCAGCCAGTGGAGGATGATGGCTCGTGCGCCTGCATGGCAGTACCTGAACACGTAGTCGAATCTTGTGTCGGTCATGTCTTTCTGGTAGGCAGTGCGAGCGTTTTGGTAGATTGTGTCAAACAGCCTTTGTTGCAGGGTAGAGTCGAAACTGTTGTTGAGCAACAGTCGGGAAATTGCCAGGTTTTTGTTGTAGTAGCACAAAAGCTTTTCCAGTCCCTTTGCAATGCTGTTGGTTGGCGGGAAGAATTCAACTACGTCTTCATAAACTTCCGAGCACAATTCGCTCATCAAATCGTAGGGGGTTTCGTAGTATTTATAGAAGGTAGAGCGGTTTACCCCTGCATTTTGGCACAGTTCACGCACTGATATCTTGTGAATGCTTTTTTCACGTAGCATATCCAAAAGGGAAGTTTTGAGTAGTTGCTTTGTAAATCTTGTTCGTTGGTTCATACGTCACACATCCGTTGCTTGTTTTGCAAAACTCCAACAAAAACCAACACTTTGGGCAAAAAGTGTTGAGTAACCAACCAAATTTTCAAAAATGGTGGCTTGTAAGTTTGTCTTGACTATATTATAATGTACGTAGAGGGGTTTGTCAATACCAAAAATAAAATAAAGTTGGCATTTTCCCTGAGATATTTCAGACCTTAACCTGCGTTGTCAGGAATTTGTATAGGAGGTTAACATGAAGGCAAAAGTAAAAAGACCAATGAGTAACAAAAAGTTTTTGGCGATTATGTTACCCATCATATCACTGCTTCTCGTCATAACGTTGGCGGCAAACATTGCAGTAGATATGTTTTACGACACCATTGATATGTGGTTCAACGGCTCAGGCGCAAGCTTCGAGTCGGAGAGTGCTGAAGCTGCAAGAGAGGCTGCCAAAGAGGTAGCAGTTCAGCTTCAGGCGGAGGGCAACGTTTTGTTGGAAAACAACGGAGCGCTTCCGCTCAGCACCGAGCAAACAAAGAAGGTTGTTGTGTTCGGCTGGGATTCCTACGGCACAATCTATGGCGGTCTTGGATCGGGTAGCGCAAGCACAGCGGAGGCTATAACCCTTAACAAAGCGCTTGAAGCGGAGGGATTTGAGGTTTATGCAGGTTTAGAATCGGTGTACTCCAGGTACCATGCTTCCCGTCAATCGGGCGGTGCGGTAGGTAGTGCCGACTTCACAATCTACGAAGCTCCACTTTCTTCCTACGGCGACGACGTGCTTGCCGATGCAAAGGCATTTTCCAACACGGCAATTGTTATGTTCGGACGTATCGGTGGCGAGGGCGACGACCTTCCGGCAAGCTACCTCAAGCTGAGCGATAACGAAATTGCATTGTTGGACTACGTTACAGAAAACTTCGAAAAGGTTATCGTGCTTCTCAACACGGCAAACGCAATGGAGCTTGGCTTCCTCAAGACCTACGAAAACATTGACGCTGCAATGCTTATCGGCTTCCCGGGACTTGTTGGTATGACGGCAGTTGCTCAAACAATTTCCGGAAAGGTAAATCCATCCGGACGTCTTGCGGACATCTACGTTTCCGACCTCAGCAAGGATCCGTCCTTCTACGGCTCAAGCACATGGGGCGTAAAGGCGTACACAGGTCAAAGCGGACGCTACTACGTAGACTACTCCGAGGGCATCTACATTGGCTACCGCTACTACGAAACGGCAGCAGTGGACGGTGTTATCGACCACGACGAAGCAGTTGTTTACCCATTCGGCTACGGCTTGTCCTACACAAGCTTCGAGCAAAAAATTCAACGCTTCAGCGTTTCCGGCAACAAAATCACAGTAGACGTTTCCGTTAAGAACACGGGAGATGTTGCTGGCAAGGACGTTGTTCAAATCTACTTCACGCCCCCCTACGACAAGAGCGAGGGCATTGAAAAATCTCACGTAGAACTTGCAGGACTTGGCAAAACAGAAATGCTTGATCCAGGTCAAAGCCAAACGGTAACAATTGAATTCAACGTTGACGACATGGCTGCCTACGACTACCTTGGCGAAGGCTGCTACGTTCTTTCAGCAGGCGACTACGAAATCAAGTTGATGAACAACTCTCACGACGTGATTGAATCTAAAACCCACACTGTAAGCGAAAAGGTTGTGTACAAAAACACAGCACGAGAGGGCGACCTTAAAATTGCTGTAAACCAATTTGGCTATGCAGATGGTCACGACGAAACAGTTCCCGTAGAGTACATGTCCAGAGCAACAGGCTTCATCCTTCCACAGGACAAGCCCGCACGTAGCGCAAGCCAGACGGTGCTGGACAGCATCACTCCAACCTACCAGAAGGATTCTTCCCTTCAAGAAATTGTTACCGGCGTTGATTCCGGCCTGACAATGGAAGACATGGTTGGCCTTGACTACGACGACCCATTGTGGCAAACGTTCCTCAACCAGCTCACCTTTGAAGAAATGGCAGAGCTTGTTATGTACGGTGGCTACTGCACGGCAGAGATCACGTCCATCGGCAAGGTTGCAACAATCGACCTTGACGGACCAAACGGCTTCAACGAATCCAACACAAGCTACGGCGGTAGCGGTGGTATTGCATATCCCTGCGAAACTGTTATCGCTGCAACATGGAACCAGGAACTTGCAGAGCTTTGGGGCGAATCTCTTGGTAACGAAGCCTCCAACTACGGCGTTTCCGGTTGGTACGCACCCGGTGTTAACATTCACCGTAGTGCCTACGGCGGACGTAACTTCGAGTACTTCTCCGAAGACCCGTTGCTTTCCGGCAAGATGGCAGCAAGAACAATCTACGGTGCATCCAAGTACGGCTTGTACTGCTACATCAAGCACTTTGCTGCAAACGACGTTGAAACACAGCGTGCATCCAACGGCTTGTACGTGTACTTGAACGAACAGGCATTGCGTGAAATCTACCTCAAGCCATTCGAAATTGCCGTTAAGGAAGGCGGAACAACTGCGGTAATGAGCTCCTTCAACCGTATCGGCTCTGTTTGGGCAGGCGCAAACTACCAGTTGTTGACCACAGTTCTTCGCGAGGAATGGGGCTTCACAGGTATGGTTATCACAGACTACTACATGAATTTCCAAACGTTCATGGATCCATATGCAGGACTTGTTGCAGGTAACGACCTGTGGCTGACAGGTATTCCAATGCTTGGAACAACGCTACAGAACAGGGACACAACAATCAGCAATAACGTACGCCGTGCAACTCACAACATTCTCTACACGGTAGCAAACTCCAATGCATACGGCGCAAGCTTCGACAAGACAAACGAGGACGACGTATTCAATTGGCAAATTCTTCTCGTTTTGCTCAACTGCGTTCTTATCGGTGCAATGGTTGCACTTGCAACCCTTTCCACAATTCGCTACATCAAGCACAGAAAGGAAATCATTGCAATAATCAACGAGCGCAAGATGATGGAAAAAGAGAGCTGCTAGTCACGAAATAACAGCTATTTCGTACCTTATTATAAAGGAGATAGGAAATGACAAATAAATACAAAAAGATATTGGCCCTGCTCCTGGTGTTGCTTGTTTGCTTGTCTTGCTGTGTGGTTGTGGCAAGTGCCGACGAAGGTCAAACCACAATCTACGAGGCAGAAGATGCAACAACAAACTACAAGGCGCAAATTTTCAACTGGGAAACATGGCAAAATGAAGAATCTGACCCGGTAGAAAGCAACGCTAATGCAAGCGGTGGCAAAAACATCGGCTACTTCAATGCAATCGGAAACTCCATCACTTGGACAATCCCTTCCGATTCCGCACAAACAATCAATCTCAGCATTGTTGCGGCAAGCTGTATCAATGCTATGGAGATGGATCAAACCACATACCAACTCACGTCGCTTGTCAACATGGACTTCGACATGGCAAGCCACTGGTCGTTGACGGTAAACGGCACGCCCGTTGATCTTACAGGCAAGGTGGTTGCGGGTGCAGGCGACGTTCTGGCAACACATGGCGCTCAATACGGATGCTACGACCATTACTTGACAGTTGACCTTGGCAACGTAGACCTTGTTGCAGGCGACAACACAATTGTTTTGACTGTAACAAACATCGGAACAAACCCACAATCTGTGGAATGTGCAAACGTAGACTGCCTCAAGGTTACAAGCACTGCTCCGGCGCTCTCCCTTGCAAAGGGCGTTTTCGAGGCAGAGGAAGCAACGGTAAACTTCACAGGTACAGACTGGATGGGCAACCCTGTTGACCCCATCGAAAACAACGCTAATGCAAGCGGTGGCAAAAACATCGGCTACTTCAACGCAATCGGAAGTTCCATCACCTGGACAATCCCTTCCGAGGATGCAGGCGCAACAAGTCTCAGCATCACAGCGGCAAGCTGTATCAATGCTATGGAGATGGATCAAACCACATACCAACTCACGTCGCTTGTCAACATGGACTTCGACATGGCAAGTCACTGGTCGTTGACGGTAAACGGCACACCCGTTGACCTTACCGGCAAGGTGGTTGCTGGTGCAGGCGACGTTCTGGCAACACACGGCTCTCAATGGGGATGCTACGATCACTACGTAACCGTTGACCTTGGCGAAATTGACCTTGTTGCAGGCGACAACGTTATTGTTTTGTCGGTAACAGGTCTTGGCGCAAACAACGGCGAAACTGCAAACGTTGACTGCATCATTCTTGGCGAACACAGCGGTGGAAACCAAGGCGGTAACCAAGGTGGAAACCAAGGCGGTAACCAAGGTGGTAACCAAGGCGGTAACCAAGGTGGTAACCAAGGTGGCGAAGGTCAAGAGCTCAACCTTGTTGGCAAATGGGAAGCAGAGGACGCTGAAATTGTTGGTACACCAAACTACGGTAGCACCTTCATCGAGGACAAGGCATCTGCAAGCGGTGGCAAGAACGTTGGTTACTTAGGCACAAACGGAAACAAAATCAACTGGACAGTTAACGTTGACCAAGCCGGCGACTACACACTCAACTTCATCCTTGCAAGTGCTGCAATGGACTTCACAACCTTCCAGAACAGCGACATGACGCTTAGCGGAAGCCACGTTTCCATCAAGGTTAACGGACAATCGGTAACAGTTCCGGAAGTATTGCTTCCTGCAGGTAACTACGAAAACTGGCAAAACGTTCCAATCGAAACAACTCTTCAAGCAGGCGACAACACAATCGTTTTGGAAATTATTGACTCCACGGGCACACCAAACGTAGACTGCCTTGACATCTACGAGGGTCACGTTGCAAGCAAGCTTGGCGGTGGCCAGGGTGGCGGAAGTCAAGAGCTGAATGAGGTTAGCAGATGGGAAGCAGAGGACGCCGTAATTTCCGGCACACCAAGCTACGGTGACGTGTTCATTGAAGACAAGGAATCTGCAAGCGGTGGCAAGAACGTTGGTTATCTCAGCACAAACGGCAACAAGATCACCTGGACAATCAGCGTTGATCAAGCCGGCGACTACACACTCAACTTCATCCTTGCAAGTGCCGCAATGGATTTCACAACCTTCCAGAACGGCGACATGACGCTTAGCGGAAGCTACGTTTCCATCACGGTTAACGGACAATCGTTAGCAGTTCCAGAAGTATTTCTTCCTGCAGGCAACTACGAAAATTGGCAAAACGTTCCAATTGAAACAACGCTTCAGGCCGGCGACAACACAATTGTTTTGGAAATTATTGACTCCACGGGCACACCAAACGTAGACTGTATCGTTGTTTACGAGGGTCACGTTGCAAGCCTTTTGGGCAACGGTAGCCAAGGTGGCGGTAACCAAGGTGGTAGCCAAGGTGGTGGTAACCAAGGTGGCAACCAAGGCGGTAACCAAGGTGGTAGCCAAGGTGGCGACCAAGGTGGCAACCAAGGCGGAACAAGCGTTCAACCTCAACCAAGCAAAAAATCTCCGTTGGAAAAACTTCGTGACGTTGCAATTGGCGTTTCAGTGGCAGTAGTAGTTGGCGTTGCACTTTGCCTTGCAGGCTACACACTTATCCACCGCCTGAGCGACGACGAAATGAAGGGCGAGGCATCCAAGCTTGTTGACGAAGCAAAGCAAAAGGACGCTGAATTCAAGAGCGCCTACAGCGCAGAAGCTGACGCTCACGAAAAGGAAATTCTTCGAGTAAAGCGTTCGCTTGAAAGAAGCGCAGCAAGAAAGGAAAGAATGAGAATTGCAAGAACACGCATTCTTGCGGATATGAGAATTTCTCCTGTAAGATACATTCTTGTTGTTGTGCTTATTCTCAGCATCATTGGCGGTTTGATTGGTGTAAACTACATCAACTTCAACACACAGCCTGTCTATGCGGAAGGCCAGGCAGGTGGCGAGTACACAATGGTAATCAACGGCTACGAATGGGGCCCCGGCGTTGACAAGCTTATTCTCAAGTTGGATGGCAAGGTAAAGGCAAGTAGCCTGGAAAAGGCAACCTTCGACGTTGCAGTGAGCTACCAGGGTTGGATGGGCGCATCCAACGGCAAGCGTGACGTCAAGGCCATGTACCTTTGCGACAAGGACGGCAACAAGGTTAGCGCAAGCAAATCCGAGTACGTTGCTTTGGAAATGGACGTACATCCCGACCAACAGGCAACAAATCCGTTCTACTACGACTTTATGTCAGGCGTGAACACATGGGGTAGCCCCTACAGCTACACGGTAACGCTTGCAAGCGGTTCCGAGCTTGTTGTGGACGGCAAAATCTACACGTCGTTGAAGATTACCGAAATGGCACAAAGGGTTTCCCCTGACGCCGACGTTTTCAACATGTACACAAAGGAATTCGAGGGTATCACTCTTTCCTACGCTGCCTACGAGCCAAAGGATCTTGAAAGGGACGGCGAAAAGAACGCTCTTATCATCTGGCTTCACGGCGCAGGCGAGGGCGGAACAGACCCGTACATCACAATTTTGGGCAACGAGGTTACCGAGCTTGCAAAGGAAGAAGTGCAAAAGCACTTCAACGGCAAGGGTGCGTACGTGCTTGCTCCGCAATCCCCAACAATGTGGATGAACTCCGGTGACGGCGAGTACACCGAAAGCGGACACTCCATGTACACCGAAAGCCTGATGGCTTTGATCAAGGCGTACGTTGCAGAGCACTCCGACATCGACACAAGCAGAATCATCATTGGCGGTTGCTCCAACGGTGGCTACATGACAATGAACATGATCATGACTTATCCCGACTACTTTGCAGCAGCCTACCCCGTTTGCGAAGCGTACAGGGACGAGTGGATCACAGACGCCAAACTTGCAGGCATCAAGGATATGCCAATCTGGTTCACACACGCTGTTGCTGACCCAACGGTTGCAATTGCCGACTACACCGACGCAACCTACGCAAGGCTGATTGACATGGGCGCAAGCAACGTTCACTACTCTCGCTTCAGCGACGTTTCCGGCAAGCTTGCCGACGGTAGCAACTACACCTACAACGGCCACTGGTCTTGGATCTACACGCTCAACAACGAGTGCAGGCTGGACTTCAACGGCGCTCCAGTAACAATTGGTAGCGAGGAAGTTACAATCTGGCAATGGCTTGCAGCACAATCCAAGTAGCTTTTGGCAAGCGTCCCTTGTGAATTTTTCAATTCGCATTCCGACAACAATCAAGCACCGAGAGTCTTCTCGGTGCTTTTTGTTGCGCATTTTGCGTTGTGGTGTGCAAAACAAGTTGCCTTGCAAAAATGCGGTCGTAGCAAGTGGCTTGTGTGTTGTTTTTGGCACACGCCCCTTGGCTTTGGCAAATTTCCACACACGTGGTGGTAAATTTGCAAATTGTGTTGAAATGTTTGGTTTGTTGTGGTATAATATAGAAAAATTTCGAGGTGGAACATGAAAGTTGACACAAAGCAAATGAAGTGGACTCGTGCGCCCAAGCACTACGTTGTGGATTGCGACAAGGTGGAAATTGTCACCAAGCCACACACCGACTTGTGGCAACGCACCTACTACCATTTTCGCAACGACAATGCGCCAGTTTTGCAACTGCAAACGGATGAGCAGTACTTTTCCTTCGTGGTGCAAACGCACTTTCAATCCAAGGTGCGCTTCGACCAAAGTGGCGTTGTGGTGTACCTAGACAGCGAAAACTGGCTCAAGGCTTCCATCGAGTACGAAAACGACACAATCCAACGCCTTGGAAGTGTTGTCACCAACAACGGCTACTCCGATTGGGCAACAACGGACGTGGATGCGTCCATCAAGTCCATTTGGTTCAGGCTCAGTCGCCGTGGTAGCGACTTTTGTTTGGAAAGTTCAACGGACGGCACAAACTTCCACCAAATGCGCATTTGCCACATGTTCAATGCAGGGCAAACAATTTCCTTTGGAATTTACGCATGCAGTCCGGAAGATTCGTCCTTTGTTGCAACTTTTTCCAACATGGAAATTACCGAGTGCAAGTGGCTTGCGCACGACGGTCAACAACCCGACCAAGACTAGAAACCCACACCCGTGGTGCGTTTTTTGGCGAAATTGTGGCAAAAATTCAAGCCACACAAGCAAGGAGAAACATGAAACAACCAGCAAAATGGAAAGAAACGGTCGATCCGTTTTCTATTGACTTTTCCAACTTCACATTGCAACAAGTGCTTGGCTACCCCCACGCAAGAAACGACGTTTTCTACTGCAAGGGGTTGTGGCAAGGGCAGGAAACGCTTTGCTTCGTCAAGTACGCAAGTACCATGGACAGCAACGTTTTGCGGGAAGTCAAGGCACTTTCCACGTTGCCATTCGACTTTCTTCCACAAGTGTTGGATTGCGACAAGCAAGGCACTTTCGTTGTCACAAGGGAAGTTGTTGGCGAAAGGCTTTCCTATGTTTTGAAAGAGGACAAGGGACAAAAATCCATCAACTACATGTTTGAGTACGGCAAAACGTTGGCAACAATCCACAGCGCCAAAGTTGACTTCGAAAAGGTTGAACATCGCAAGTTTTTCGACGTGCCCAGTTTTGAACATTTGAAGCAATTTGGGTTGGATTTTGCGCACACGTACCTGCAAAATTGCAAGCCACGCACAACAAATTTGTGCTTTTGCCATGGAGATTTTCACTACGCAAACGTGTTGTGGCACGATGGCAAAATTTCCGCTGTGTTGGATTGGGAGTTGTGTGGCATTGGCAACAGGGAATTCGACGTTGCTTGGGCAATTATCCATCGCCCCGGGCAGGAATTTTTGAACACACAGCAGGAAGTTGACGAGTTTTTGCGTGGCTACAAAAGTGTTTGCCCCGTCAACGAGCAGTACGTCACCTACTACATGGCGCTTGTGTACAGCCATTTTGTGAAAGTTGGCAAAAACAACGCCAACTACCAACAGTACGTTTGCAATTGGATGGCACAGCACGCCAAAATTTAGCAATTGTTCAAAACGTTGCAACAAAATGTCGAATTATTGAAAAACCCCACCCCGTGGTGCAAAAAATGCAAGTTTTTGCGCAAAAGTTTTGGGCAAAAAACTCTACCCGTGGTGGAAAATGGGCAAACTCTACCAACGGTATGTTGCATTTGTTGCAAAAATCCGCTACAATGAATGCGAGAAAAGCATTCGAGGAGGCAAATTGTGAATCTAGCAAAAATTGGCAAGTTCATTGCCGAACAAAGAAAATTGGCGAAACTAACACAAGCGCAGTTGGCGGAAAAACTCAATATCACCGATCGTGCCGTGTCCAAGTGGGAAACTGGCCGTGCCTTGCCGGATTCTTCCATCATGCTGGAATTGTGTGCAATTCTCAACATTACAGTCAACGATTTGTTGAATGGGGAGGTGACTTCGGTGGAAGACTACAAAAAGGAAATGGAAAAGAATTTGCTTGCAATGGTTGAGCAAAAGCAACAGCACGACAAGCAGTTGCTTGCTTTGGAATGGGTAATTGGCATTTTGTCGGTGCTTGTGATGCTTGTTCCGTGCTTTCTTGCTGCGTACTTGCAAATGGAAAATTGGCTTCGCATCCTGTTGATTGTTGGTGGATTTGTTTTTGGATTGGTTGGGTTTATGTGCGCCCTTCTCATTGAGCAAACTGCCGGCTACTACAAGTGCGCAAAATGTGGCAACACCCACGTGCCAACTTACAATGCGGTTTTGTTGGCAATGCACTATGGCAGAACAAGGTACATGAAATGCCCAAAATGTGGCAAATGGTCTTGGCAAAAGAAAGTTGTGGAAAAGGACTAGTTGCTCAAAACAGTCCACCTGTGGTGGAAGGTCAAGCAAAAACCCCGACGTGCAGTCGGGGTTTGTTTTTTTTGTGTTTTTGTTTGTGCAAACGCCATTTGTTTTTCGTAAATGCCAACCCGTGGTGGGAAAACAGCAATTTTTGCACAAGCCGTTGTGCTTTGGGCGTTGTGTGCGCCACAACAAGTGTTGGCACAGCAAGCCGTTTGTTGAACAACTTGTTCGCCAAGGCGCTTTTCTCAAAACAGCCCACACGTGGTGGAAAAACAACGTGTTTTCGGCATTTTGTTGGCATCAAAACACTGGCAATTGCCTACCACACAACAATTTCGCCATCCACGTAGTGCCAGTACTTGTTTGCCGTGTCGGTTGGTTGGCTTTGGCTGTAGAACACAACAACGTGTGTGCTGTCGGCGTTGAATGCCGAAGATTTCACGTTGACGTTTTGCCAATCTTGCGGTGTGCCAAGGTAGAAGATGTTTTGCAATTTTTCGCAATGCAAAAATGCAAAAGTGTTGATGAGCGTTACGTCCTTGCCAATAACCACGCTTTCAAGATTGGAGCAATGTTCAAAGACACGCTTGTCCAAAACGGTAACGTTGGACGGAACAGTCACGTTCACAAGGCTTGTGCATTGGAAGAAGAACCAACTGCTAAGCGTTGCAAGCCCACTTCCAATTTGCACGTTTTTCAAACTTGTGCACCCTTGAAACACGCCTTGGTCGGTTTCCGTCACGCTGTTGGGGATGGCTATTGTTTCAAGGCTTGTGCAGTTGGAAAATGCGTACATGCCAACGTACTTCACGCCTTCTTGCATGGTAACGGCAACAAGACTTGCGCAGTCGGCAAATGCCCTTGCTTCAAGGCGCTCTATGCTGGCTGTGATGGCAACGCTTGTGATGTTTGTTGCGCTTAGCGCATCCATTCCAACGGCAACAACGGGCACTCCGTCCACAGCCGAAGGAAGCACAAGTTCCACGTCTTGGCACTCGCCAATGCCCACAACGCAAAGGCCGTTTTCCAACTGTTCGTACTGCAATCCAAGGCTGTAGGGCGTGCCAACAACTTCCGTTTTGGTGTGTTGGCAAGTTTTGCAGGTAAATGTCATTTCAAAATCGCTTGTTTTGCGCCCTTCGTCCCAATCGTGTTCGGCTTTGCCGGCAATGCCTTGGCAGGATGAGCAAACTTGCCAATGGTGCGTTTGGTCACTTGTCCAGCCTGTGTCGAAGGTGTGGATGTGGATGTTTTGGCAACTTGCAAGCGCCATCACAAGGCACAGCACAAGCGCACACAGCGCAAACTTGTTGTGTAGTTTTGTCATACTTTCTCCCTTGGCGTTGCGCAAGGCTTTTTTGCGCAAAACCCATGTTTGTGGCTGTATTATACCACAAAAACACGCAGACGTGCAATGTTTTTGCCAATGTTTTTGCACTTTTGTGCAAATGCATGCCAATTGCTTTGGTGGAAACGGAAAACACATGGTGCACGTTTGTTGATTTAGCATCGGATTTTGCCACAGCGCAAACCTTTTGTGCAATGCAAAATACACGTTGCAATTTTGATCAAAACACCCCACACGTGTGTGGAAAAACAAGCAACAGCGCAAAAAAACACCCCAAAAGTTTTGTGCTTTTGGGGTGCAATTGCGTTGGTTTTGTGTGAACACTAGTTGGCTTCTGCCAAAATGCTTTGCGCTTCGGTTGTTTGCACGTATTGCATAAACGCCTGTGTCAGTTGGTCGTTGTTGAGTTTTGCCACACGGCGATTGGTTTGGCCGTACACGTCTATTGCCACAAGGTCGCCAACAACCATGTTGATGATTTGACTGTCTGGGTTGGTTTTGATGTTGTCGGCGCAAGGCAAAACAATGTCCACGTTGCCGTCTTGCACAACCTTGGCTGTGAAGTTGGCAATGAAGTAGTAGGGGTCGGATTGCGCCTTGCCCGTGTAGTAGATGTAGGAAATTTCTTCGTACTCAATGCCTTGGCTTTGGCAATATTGCTTGAACCCGTCCACAAGTTTTTGTGTTTTTGCTTCGGAAATGAATCTGCCCCAACTTGCCACAACAAGCACTTTTGTTTGGTCTTTTTGTTGGTTTTGATTGTTGTTTTGGTCGTTGTTTTGGTCGCTGTTTTGGTCATCATCGTCGCCTTCCGAAGGCACGTATTCCTCGTCAAACGCCACGGCGCAAGCAACTTCTCGCAGTTGTTGCAACACCGATTGGTCTGTCAGGCTTCCACCGTAGGTTGCCTTGGTCACGTCTGCGCCCAACAGCGTTGCTGCATGCACGCATGCGCCCAAGTAGGAGCCTGCGTAGGATTGGTGGTGCTTGTCCGTTGCGTACAAATTGATGGAACTGTTTGCAAGCACAAGTTCGGTAAACGCCCTTCCCACGTAGGAAATCTTAACCCCTGTTGCTTGCGCAGCCTTTTCGTAGCCTTGGCGCACAGCCATTTCCATTTGAGGAATGTCCCAACCGTAGGATGGCGCCGACTTCATGTAGCCCCAAGTGGAGTACAGGTATATTTGGGCGTGGTCTTGTGTGGATTCTATCAGCGCTTGCATGTTTTGCACGCCACGCAAAAACCTGTCGTAGTTGGCAAATGCGCATGTGCTTTGCTCTTGAAGCACAACAAAGTCGAAGTCACTTCGTGCGTTTAGCAGTGCATTGACTTGCTTTCCACATTGGTCGGTGGGTTTGGCGTGGTTTTCCAAGTACCAACCCGGGCCCGTGATGGAGTAGGTGTCCACAAGGTAGCCCATTTGGTTTACAAGTTGGTGGAAAATTTCCGGCACAACGTTGGTGTAGGTAAAACTGTTGCCAACAAACAGCACACGTGTTTTTTGCCAACGCTCGGCTTCCCCATTGTCGTTGTAGTGCCAGTAGTTGCCGTCGGTGGCAAACAATTCGTCGGGGTTGTCAAAGTCGAAAACGTTGCTGTTGGTGTTTTTGTCCGACTGCCAATGGCGACTTACAGTTTGCACGGGCTCTTCTCGGTAGGTGTACACTTTTGCCAAATCTTCCTCGGCAAATTCAATGCCATCGGTTTGGGCAAAGTACGGCGCTTCCACAGGGATGGCATTTTCGCCAACTGCGCCAACGGATTGTGGCAACACAAGGTGTGTGATGCTTGTGCCAACAAACGCATTGTTTCCAACGTACACAATGCCTTCGCCAAGCACAACGGATGTGATGCTACTTGCATTTTTGCACCAAGGCGCATCAGCAGGGGATGCAAAGTCTTTCATTGCGCCGTTGCCAACAACGTGCAATGCGTAGGTGTTGCCCGTTTGCACAAGGCTAGCAGAAATTTTGCCGTTTGAACTTGCCGAAACATCCCACGAGGAGTTGCAACCTGCAAGGCACACGCACAAAGCAAATGCAAAAATTGCAACAACGGCAATTGCCACAAGGGTACGGTATGCTTTTTTCATTTTGTTCACTTCCTTTTGCGCAACATCCAACTGCCGTTTGTGTTTTTGCCCACAACAGTTCCGTTGCACATTGTTTGTGCCAACAGTATAGCACAAAACAAAATTTGTTTCAATACGTTTTGCAAATTTTTTGTTCGCATTTTGCGCCAAATTTGCCGTTTTAACGGGGTGTGGTGCGTTGCCGTGGCAAATGCCGTCAGCCTACTTTTTGAGCAAGGCAACCATGTGTTGCTTTTTGTCTGTAGGCAGGGC
The DNA here is from genome assembly GCA_017500855.1 of Clostridia bacterium. Taxonomy (GTDB): domain Bacteria; phylum Bacillota; class Clostridia; order Christensenellales; family CAG-314; genus Fimimonas. The sequence continues at coordinate 20,114 of JAFVYC010000018.1, forward strand.
TTCTATCAAGTTTTTCAGTTGATTGTCAATTTGGTAGTCCACAATATTGGAACTGAAAAATCTTTCAATGGGAAATTGGCAAATTTCCAAAATTTGCAACAACTTTTCCACCGTCAGCACAATGCGACCACTTTCCACTTGCGCAACGTACTGTGGGCTCATGCCCATTCGCAAACTAACTTCCCTAGCCGACAAATTTGCTTGGTTTCTTACGTAGCCAATTCTAGCCAAAATTTCTTTTATTTCCATAAACAACTCCAAAAACATTTGATACCACTATTATATAGCATAGGCAAAAACCAACGGAAAACGCACGCACATAAAATTTGCCCAAAACAGCCAAAATGAATACTCACAAACATAAAGGTGTGGTATAATGAATAGTGAGAGTATTCAAAATTGGAAAATTGGAGGTTTTTTGTTGTGGAAAAACATAAAAGTTGTTGTTTTGTTGGGCACAGGTCGGTGCCACACACGCCACAATTGAAAAGTAAATTGCAAGAACTTGTGCAATACCTTGTTGCAAGTTGCAACGTGCAAACGTTTTTGTTTGGTAGCAAAAGCACCTTCAACGACCTTTGCTACCAAGTGGTGACGGAAGCAAAGAAGGCGCATCCACACATTCAAAGAGTGGCGTACACTTGCAAAAGCGAAAGTTGCACCTTGCAAAGCAACTTGGAGCAAAGCCAAGCCATCTACAAGCGTTTCGACACAAGCGTTGCTTTTCCGTTTGTTGTTGAGCAGGAAGTGGAGCATCCGTCCAAACACGTTGCAGGCAAGGCGTGCTACGTACAACGCAACATGGCAATGGTGGATGCAAGCGACTTTTGCGTTTTCTACTTTTGCAAGGGCTACGTTGTGGCGCAAGGCAAGGAAAACTCTGCAAAAAGTGGGACGGCAATTGCGCACGCCTATGCCATCAAGCGTGGAAAAGTTGTGTTCAACGTTGCGCAAAACTAGGTTTGGCACAATAGTTTGGCAAAATGGCGCAAATTGTATTGAAAAATTGTGGGTAGTTGTGGTATAATGTACAAAAACATCAACAAGGAGAAAGTTGTGGAAGACAGGTACTACTTGCATTTTGGCGCAGCGTGTGTGCGTGGCCAAATGGCTAGACAAAACAAACTGCATTTGCTTGGCAACGGGTTGGACGTTGGCGACGTTTTTGCGTTGTCTGCCCAGCAATGCCAACAAATTTTGCAAATTGGCAAGCAAAACGGTGTTGATTTGCACCTTTTCAAGAAAACAAGTAGCACTTTGCCACGCATTTCCAAGGTTATGGGCTTTTTGAAGGGTGTTGGGCTGGAAACACTTGTGGACGTTGGCACGGGGCGTGGCGCATTTTTGTTGCCGTTTTTGCAACAGTTCCCTTGGGTGCAAGTGACCTCGGTGGAAATTTCCCCAAGCCGTGTGCAATTGTTGCAAGATTTGAGCCGTGGTGGCGTGGGCAACCTTTCCGTGGTAAGCAAGGACATTTGCCAAAATCCGTTGCCACCAAACAGCGCCGACGTGGTAACTTTATTGGAAGTGTTGGAGCACATTCCCAACGTTGCCGATGCAATTTTGTCGGCGTGTAGCATTGCCAAGAAGTACGTTGTTGTGTCCGTGCCCAGCAAGGAAGACAACAATCCCGAACACATTCACTTGCTGACAAAGCCGTTGCTAACGCAGTACTTTGGGCAGGCAGGGGTAACAAATTTGCAGTTCGATGGCGTCAACGGCCACCTTGTGATGATTGCAAAGAAGGAGCAAAAGTAGATGGATTTCAACATAAAAAAGTTTCCCCGAACGCCACACTTGGAAGGCAGTAGGTTGCAACCGGGCGACGAGGATTTGAGTCAAATTCCCTTTTCGGAAATTTTGGGCAAAAACATTGTGGTGGAAGAAAAAATTGACGGCGCCAACAGCGCAATTTCCTTTACGGATGGCAAGCAGTTGCTCATTCAAAGCCGTGGCCACTACCTTGTTGGTGGCTACAGGGAAAGGCACTACAACTTGCTCAAACAATGGGCAAACGTGCATCGGGAAGAATTGTTTTCCGCATTGGGCTGTCGCTACGTGATGTTTGGCGAGTGGATGTACGCCAAGCACACAATTTTCTACGACGAACTTCCACACTACTTTGTGGAATTCGACATCTACGACAGGCAACGTGGTGTGTTTTTGGACACGGACAGCCGAAAAACCATCACGCAAAAGTTGCCAATAGTGCATTCCGTGCCGGTGTTGGCAAGAGGTGTGTTTTCCAACAAAAAGCAAATTTTGTCCCTTTTGGGGCAATCCAAGTATATCTCAAACAACCACTTGCAAGTGCTTGCGCAAACTGCCAAAAGGCTAAATTTGGACGTAGACTTGCAATTGGCTCAAACCGACCCGTCCACCACAATGGAAGGGTTGTACATCAAGGTGGAGCAGGACGGAATTGTGGAAAGCCGTGTAAAGTTTGTTCGAGCATCCTTTTTGCAATGCGTGGCGCAATCGCAGTCGCATTGGCAATCTCGCCCAATTGTTCCCAACAAGGTAAAAGATGAACTACAGTAGGCAATTTGCGCAAATTTTGCAAGCAATGCCACAACCGGGTGGCGCAATAGATTGGCAGTTGTTGCAAAGCACCTGTTTGCAAGGCGTTTTTCAACAAATGGCAAACACTCCACAAAACCCCACGCACCACGCCGAGGGGGATGTTTTTGCGCACACTCAACTTGTGGCGCAAAGCCTTGTGGAACTTGAGGAATTTGCTTGTTGCACCAAGCACGAGCAGGAACTTTTGTTTGTTTCGGCGCTTCTTCACGACATTGGCAAAATTGCCACAACCACCCTTCAAGACGGGCAGTTGGTTTCGCCAAGGCACGCACGTGTTGGCACGGAAATGGCAAGGGAATTTTTGTGGAAGCAAGCGGAAATGTGTGGGGACGTGGTGCGACAAAACGCCAGAGAAACCATTTGTTTGCTTGTGAAGTACCACTCTTTTCCACCCTTTGCCGTGTTTGAAAAATCCAACAAAAAGTTGTTGAAAATTGCTGGCAACGGAAACCTTGCCCCAAGTTTTTGCTTGCGACTTTTGTACGTTTTGGAAAAAGCCGATGCTTTGGGCAGAAAGTGCCAAGAGCCAAACGACTACATGGAGCGCATCGAGTGCTTCAAAATGCTTGCCGAGGACGAAGGGTGCTACAACGGTCCGCACAAGTTCTCTACGCCGTTTTCTCAACACGCATTTTTCCAAGACAAAACAAGTTGGAAGGAGGACGTGCTTTTCGACGACACGTGGGGCGAAATTGTGGTGATGTGTGGCCTTCCCGCAAGTGGCAAGGACACCTACTTGCAAAGCCATTTTGCCCACTTGCCAACCGTCAGTCTGGATGCAATTCGCAAGGCGAACAAAATTTCGCCAACCAAACCGCAAGGGGAAGTTGTTGCCATTGCCAAGGAGCAAGCCAAGGAATTATTGCGTGCAAAACGCCCCTTCGTGTGGAACGCAACCAACATCACCAAGGACACACGTGGCAAAATTGTTTCCCTTGCCGAAAACTACGGTGCACGTGTGCGACTTTTGTTTTTGGAAACGGATTGGCAAACGGGGCTTCAACGCAACAGCAACAGGCAGGACGTTGTTCCACAAAACGTGGTGGAAAAAATGCTTGCCAAACTGGAAGTTCCGGAAATTGACGAAGCGCAAACCGTTGAGTGGATTGTGACGTAAAACAAGCACACGGGTTGCCGTTTTGCGTGAACGTGCAACTGTTTGAACAAGCAAATACTTTTGTTGCCATTCGTGCGTTTTGTGGCACACGTGGTGGCAAAAACAACATTTTTTACAAAAAAAAACAACAAAAGCGTTGAACAAACAAACGTTCAACGCTTTTTTTCGTACCACGGGTGTGGAATTTTGCTAGTTTTGGTGTTTTGCCGAACGTACAACAACTTCGTGCAGGGCAACTACAAGTGCAAGAATAACCGCCAAGAAAACGGGTAGCAATGCAACGGAAAGGTGTTCTGCCATAACGCCAAACAACGGTGGCATCACCAAAAATCCAACGTAGGCAAACGCCATTTGCACGCCAATCATTGCTTGGGATTTTTCCTTGCCGAACACCGACGGCGTCATGTGGATGATGCACGGGTACACGGGTGCGCAACCAACGCCCACAACAACCATTCCAACAAGCGCAAAGGCAACGTGTGTTGGCACAAACATCAGCGCCGTTCCAACGGCAATTACCACCAAGCCCGTGCGAATCAGTACTTTGTCGCTAAGTTTCATTGCCAAAAATCCGTTTACAAACCTGCCCGCAGTCAGCCCAATGTAGAACATGCTTGCGTAGCTTGCGGCGTCCTCGGCGGAAAAACTCCATTGTTGCACCAAGTAGGTGCTTGCCCACAGCGAAGCAGTAACTTCCAACGCACAGTAGAAAAAGAACAGCAAAAAGCAAGCAACTGCGCCCCTTGTTTCAACAATTTGCTTGAAGGAAAGCGCCTTGTGTTGCGGAGCATCCACGCCACCGTCTGCGTGCTGTTTTTTCCACAGCGGAACGGAGCAAAACACGCCAATGCACAGCACCGTTTGGGCAATTGCCACAATCAGGTAGCCCCAGTTCCAACTTTGCAGTTTCACAAGCGCAAAACTCATCACAAACGGACTTGCCGATGCGCCCACGCCCCACATGCAATGTAGCCAACTCATGTGTTGCGGTTTGTAGTGCAAGGCAACGTAGTTGTTCAAAATGGCATCCACGCCACCTGCGCCCAAGCCGTAGGGTATCGACCACACCACAAGCATCCAAAATTTGTTGCTTGCGGAAAATCCAAACAACGCCAACGCCGTCAGCGCAACGCTCACAGCAGTAACTTTTCCTGCGCCAAACTTGGCTAGCAACCTGTCGCTAATCAAGCTGGAAAACACCGTTCCCACGCAAATTATTGACGAAAGAAGCCCTGCAAACCAAACGGGCACACCCATTTGTTGCTGAACAACCGGCCAAGCCGAACCCAACAGCGAGTCGGGCAGGCCCAAACTTACAAAGCACACATATATCAGTGCCAAAAGCAAACTTCCCATTTTTGCCACCTTTTGTTTTGTTGCCACACATTATACCACACCCCAACAAACATTTCAACCAAATGAGGCGGAAAAACAAAGCCCCTTGCAAAAACAAGGGGGCGTGTGTGTGTTTTGTGGTGCAATTGACTGCAAACGCTTCAATTTGCTTTGGATTTTTTGGCAGTAGGCTTGCTTCGGTTGATGTGCTTCAATGCTGTGGCGCAGTTTGAAAAGCAGTGCCAGGCGGAGCAACCAAAGTGCAAACAAAAAGCAAGGGCGCATTCTAGTCTTTTTTCAACAAGGCGGAAAAACAAAACCCCTTGCAAAAACAAGGGGGACGTGTGTGGTTTTTGTGGTGCAATTGACTGCAAACGCTTCAATTTGCTTTGGATTTTTTGGCAGTAGGCTTGCTTTGGTTGGCGTGCTTCAATGCCATGGCACGTTTTGAAAAGCAGTGCCAGGCGGAGCAACCAAAGTGCAAACAAAAAGCAAGGGCGCATTCTAGTCTTTTTTCAACAAGAACGTTTCAAGGTTGATTGTGTGGTTGTACTTGATGGATGCCACTTTGTCTTTTTCAATTATCAGCGTGGAAAGGTCAATATCGTTTATTGCAGCAATGGCAACAATGTAGTGTATCATGTCGGCAAGTTCAATGCCCAGTTGTTGTTGAAGGTCGTTTTCGTTGGAGGCTTTGCGACCTGCCCGCTTGTTCAGCACTTCGGCAACTTCGCCAATTTCTTCCACCAACTTCATGAACATGCTTTGTTCGGTGGTCCTTCCACGGTAGTGGTTTGCCAAATATTCCTGAAGTTCATCAATAGATATTTTCACGTTGCGTTCTCCTTTGTGGGTTTGTTGTCATGGGCTGCCGTTCGATGTTTAGTTACCTATGTTGAATTTGGTGGTGTTCGGGTGGAGCAATTGTGATTGTTTCCCTGTGTTTGGCGCCACATCGCAAACAAGTGTATTCCACAACGTAACCACCAACGCCCCCTTCAATTTCTACGCCCAAATCCCAAGTGTGACTGCATTTTTCTTCGCACGATGCAAAAACAAGCGTGCACAAAACAATGCACAGCACAATTGCAAGCAGGTTTTTCATTGCTTGCTCTCTTTCAATGTTTTGCAACTGGAAATAAGCATGCGCCTTATTCTGCCACAAAGATTTCTAATACTCTTGTATGTTACTTCTGAAATGGCATTTGTGTTGAACAGCAATTGCAACCAGCCTTCCGTTTCACTACATTCTTTGAGAGCAATTTCAAATTTGGACAACATGTCGGCTTTGCTTTGACCGTAGTTTGCTTCTCGGATGTTAGCATATACACTGCTTGAACTTTTGCGAATTTGAAACATTGTGTTAGACGGAGCTTTTATGCTTTGACACAACAATTCAACACCAGTTGCAAGTTGCTCGGAGTAAGTGAGTAAATAGTTTTTTGGCACAGTATCACCTCTTTAGAGCATTATACCACATACAAGCAACAAAATCAAGGCGACAGCCTTGTATATCATCAAATTCGTAGAATTTGTATATCATCAAAACGAAGTTTTGTATATCATCAAGTCGCAGAAAGATACACGCTGATGCGTGATGATATACAGCCCAAAGGGCTGATGATATACGAATGTATATCTCGCCACAGGCGAGTTATACATTCAATGATATACCAAGTCTGCGACTTGGATAAAAAAATACTGCAAAAATGTGACCATTTCTGCAGTATTTTTTGGCGCAACGTAAGGGATTCGAACCCCTGACCTTTGGTTCCGTAGACCAACGCTCTATCCAGCTGAGCTAACGATGCATCTCTAGTGCCTATGTATTATACAGCAGTTGCACCAAAAAGTCAACAAATCTTTCAAAGGTTTTCAACAAAAATTGTAATTTTGTGCTGTGGCAAGCAAGACAAGTTGCCTTTTGTGTGGTATAATGTAGAAAATATCTACAAAACACAGGAAAAATTCACATGAACGGCTACGATTTCGACGACACCATCTACAAGGGCAACAGTTTCAGGCGCTTTTTTCTTTTTTGCCTTGTGCGCTTGCCCTACTTGATAGTTTTGCTTCCCGTGCAAATTGTGTGCGCTTTGCTTCGTGCTTGCCACGCCATCAATCACCAACAATTTCTTTCGGCAATGAACTGGTTTGTGTACCTTGTGCCAAAAAGAAAGTGGTTTGTTGGCAAGTTTTGGGACAAAGAAATTGCACGCATAAAACCTTGGTACTTGGCGCAACAACGCTCGGATGATATTGTTGTTTCGGCATCCCCACGCTACGAAGTGCAGGAAATTTGCAACCGACTTGGCATTGCAACGCTCATTGCCACGGAAACGGACAACCCCAGCCACCCTCACAATGGCGTGTACTGCTACGAAATGCAAAAAGTGGTGCGCTACAAACAGCAGTTTGGCGACACTCCGTTGGAAACCTACTACTCCGACTCAGTCACCGACATCCCAATGTTTATGCTGGCAAAACGTGGCTACTACGTGGACGGCAACAACGTTGTGCTGTACTACGAAAACGGCAAGCAAGTTTGCCAAATCAACGAAAAAAAGGCGCAAAAAGTCAAAAAGCGCAACGGGCTGAACTAGCCACCCCGTGTGGCGAAATTTGCCACCAACATACAAAAAGCAAAGAGAGAACAAATTGGTGCAAACCAAATGGTTCTCTCTTTTTTATTGGTCAAAGCGCAAAACACGCACCCCGTGGTGCAAAATTTGTGGAAAGTCGTTGCAAAAACCGTTAAATTTGAATTTGTTTGCAAAGCCCGTGCAAAGTTGCAAGCAAAGGCTTTGTGTTGCAAAAGTCCACACCCGTGGTGCAAAAACGGCTTTTTGGCAAATTCTTTTGTGCTTTGTGAAGGAGAAAAAATATGTTTTGTTGCAACACGTGGTTGCATTTTGCGCTTTCTAGGTGTTTTGACGTTTGCTTTTTTTCTTCTTTTGCAAGGTAGTTGCGGGAACGTTGGCAAGCAAAACAAGAAATGGTGCAACAGCGCAACCCACAACAACCAATATCACGGGCAAAATGCTTCCGCACGCAAGCAAAGACAAAATGCTTGTTGCAAGCGCAAACAGCAACGAGTCGGCTGTGTACTTCAACGCTTCGCAAAAGGTAAATTTTTTGCTTTGCTTGGGCGTTACCAAAAACACGGCTTTTTTGCCAAGTAATCCCAAAAGCACAGTGCGTATCATCATTGGCGCAAGCGATGCGTAGGTGCAAACCGTCACAACGAAGTAGGGCAACAACAAAGCAAACTTTTTGCTCTTTCGGTACACAAACAAATCCGGTATCAGCGGGGATGCCAAAAACAGCAACATCAACAAGTACACGCCCAGCGAGTAGGCAATTGTTGGGTAGCCCAAAAATCCCAGCGCAATGGTGCAAGCCGTTAGCAAAAGCCCAAGCATTGGCACGATGGGCAGGCTGTAGTGACTGATGCGAACGTCTAGTTTTTCAAACCACGTCATGGGACATTTGGAAATGTCTTTGTTGTACCTTGCCATGTACTCCAAGTTGCCTTGCGTCCACTTGCATTGCCGTTTTTTCAACGCAACGTAGTTGTTGGGGAATTGTTCTTGGCACAAAACGTCCGGTGCGTACAGCACGTTCATCCCTGCGTTTTTCACTTCCACAGCAAAGGAAATGTCCTCGGCAACAACGTGGGGAAACCCACCTGTTTTTTGGTAGCAAGCACGGCTGACGGTCATCCCGTGGCCAAGAAGCGCATTTGCGCCGTAGAAATTCTTTACAACTTGCACGGTTTTGCCGTTGCTTCCCACCGAAAGCCCCAACAGTTGTTGAAACAAGTTTTCCCCTTCCGTTGCCGTGTGCCTTGCTTGCACGGCGCCACAAAGTTTGTCGAATGCAAAGTACTTTTGCACTTTTTGGATGTAGTTTGGTGGAACAATTTCGTCGGCATCCAACACCACAAAGTAGTCGTAGTCGGTGCGCCCCTCAAGGTAGTTGTTCAAGTTGCCCGCCTTGTAGCCTTGCCGTCCAACTCGCCGAACAAGTTCAAACTGGGCATGCGTGTCAACAAAATCGTCAATTTGTTTGACGTAGCGTTGGTCGGTGCTGTCGTCCAAAATCACCGTTTTGTAGTTGTTGTAGTGCTGGTGGCTACTTTGCAACAGCGCTGTGGGGTTGAAATCGTTGCAAGTGCAGTACAACAGCACGAAACGTGGGGACGTGGTGGGCAATTGCGCTTGTTCTTCCACTTGTTGGTAGGCTTTTTGCATGCTTTTGCTTGCCAGTTTGTAGGCGCAGGAAAACACAAAGTCCTTGATGCTTCCAAGCCACAACATCGCAAGTGCAAATGTGTTTGTTGCAAGCAAACAAACCACGGCAACGCCTTTTGCGCCAAGGGGGTGCGGAATTTTTGCTACCGTCCACGCCAAGCTTGCCACCAAAACAGCAACACACACAGCCCACAAGCACAGCACAACAACGTACACAGTCGGTTTCTTTTTCACGTTGTGCCTCCTTTGCACAGTTGCCACAAAAATCTGTGGCAAAAGTTTGGGGGTTTTGTTGGCACTAGTGTTGACACTTTTTGCAAGGCTTATGCACGTTTGCTTGTTTTCCTGTGTAATTCAAAAAACAAGTGCTTTTTGTGCTTTGCTTGCATTTTCCACGCCAACACCGTTTTGCCAACCAACTAGAATGAACTTGTTTGAACAAAGGTCTACATTTGTAACTTTTTGCAAAACAGTGTATTGAAATTGAAGTTTGCAAGTAGTATTATTTATATATGCAATAGCAAGCGTGTTGCTTGCAGCAAAATTTTAGGAGGAATACACAATGAAAAACAAACTATTTTCCATTATGCTTGTTGTTTTCATGGTGGCTATGTCCCTTGTGACTCTCGTTGGTTGCACAGTTACATACGTTTCCATTAGAATTGACAGCGAAGCAATGAAAACTGACTACGTAAAAGGCGAAGCACTTTCCTACGAAGGCTTGAAGGTTTACGCAACAACCGACAAGGGCGAAGAAGTAGAGTTGACAGCTGAACAGTACACACTTTCCGTAGAAGCAGGCACAAAAGTTGAAAAGAAAACAACTATCACAGTTGCTCTTGTAGACCAACCTGAAATCTCCGAAAAGTTCAACGTTAAGTGCCACAACGAAATCGTTAGCGCAGAAATCAAAACACACGCAACAAAGCTTGAATACCTTGTTGGCGAACGTTTCGATGCTACAGGTCTTGTTGTTACAGTAACACGTGAAAACGGCGAAAAGAAGACGTTACCGACGGTTTCACATACAAAACTGAACCTTTGACAGTAGAAGACACAACAATCGAAATCACAGTTGGCGCACAAAAAGTTACAGAAACTTTGACAATCATCCGTGGCGTATTCATCGAAGCAGAAGATGGTGTTATCGTTTCTAACGACGCAGACATCAACAGCGACAGCCCAGATGCAACAGGTGGTTTGTACGTTGGCGACATGAAGTCCGGCAACACACTCACATTCGTGTTCAATGCAAGCAAAGCTGGCGAAGCAGACATCACATTCCGTCTTGCTTCTCAATACTTGAAAGCAGACAGCAGCTGGGTTCCAATTTGGATGGGCGACTGCCAACTCAACAAAATCATGAAAGTATACGTTAACGGCGTTGAACAAAGCATCTCCGACGACATCATCCTTCCAGGCGGTGGCGGTCCAGATGGCGAACCAGATTCCAACTTGTGGTTCAACTGGCGTGAAGTTGTTTTCGGCGCAGCTCAACTTGTTGAAGGCGAAAACACAGTAATGATCGAATTCATTCCTCACGACTACAACGACTGCAGTCAATCCAGCTTCAACGGCAAGTTCACAGCTAACATCGACAGCATGAAGGTAGAAACAAGCGACATCGACATCTCCGTTATCAAACCTCTCGACGACGGTGTTTCCGAATTCACAGCAACAGATACTTCCTTGGAAAACATTGACGGCAAGGCAACACTTGTTATCTCCGGTTCCTACGTTCCAGGCGCAGATGCAACAGAAGAAACCCTTGTTACTGCTTTGAGCGAAATCTACTTCGACTTCCAAGCTAACCCCTTCGTTGCTTCAGGTTCTTGGAACGGCGACTGGACTGCTCACGTTTTGACATGCGTTGGCGTTGAAATTGACGCAGCAAACAACACCTACGTTGCTAAGTACGACCTTTCTCAACTTACAGAATTTGCATACACTGGTCACTACGGCGCTCCCGATAGCTCCGGCGACTTCAAACCAACATGCGAAAGTTTCACAAAGGAATTGACAGTTGGTGGTTTGAAGTACACATTGTCCTACGTAAACGGTAGTACTGCTGACACAGAATTCTGGGGATGCGTTGGTCTCAGAGTAGAAGCTGCTTAATAGTTTTCACACAAAAAATGGCTGAACTTTTGTTCAGTCTTTTTTTTGTGCTTTTTGCAGTTGTTGCAGTGCAAAACCTCACGGGCGTGGTGGCAAAACGTGTTGTAGGGCTTGTGTGGCGACAGTTTGCCAACAGGCAAATGGATGGCAATCAAAACGCACCAACAAGCGTTACGGTTGACAAGTCAACCCAAGCACACACCACTACTATTAGCGAAATTTGGCAAATGTTTGCGCAAAACACGCCAACGCCTTGTTGCCAAGCCAACAACTCACGCTTGAACCTATGCAATTGTGCACAATGCACAAACAAACAACGTTTTGGCAGTGCGGTCAACAAGCACAAACATTCAACAAAAGCATTGCGCAAAACTCAACAATATCAAAAAGTTTTGGTGTGCAAGTGGCAAAGAACACGGTTTTGCAACAAAAAAAACGGTTGGACTGTTCCAACCGTTTTGTTTTGCGTTCTACGCTTCGTTGAGTTGTGCAAGCAAAGTGTCAAGGTCGATGCCGTGTACCATTGCTGCTTGTTCAACTGTTTCTTGGTGAGCCAACAAGCAATGGATGCATCCCATTCCGTAGCCGGAAAAAACTCTTGCGCTTTCCGGTTTTGCTTGCAAAACGTCCACAATTCTCATGTCCTTTGTTATCATTGTAGTTCTCCTTGATTAGTTTTCTTTATTGTACAACATTGTTGGCTTTTTGACAAGCAATCAAACGCCACAATGTATTTTTCAATGCAAAAAACCTTTTGCAATTTGTTCCAACAGGTTCAGTTGCCCGTCGAAAACACCGTCGTTGAACAGCCACAATCCTGCAAAAACAGCCACGGCAATGCCAACAACGGTAAGCAGTACTTTCCAAGGGGAAACGGGCGATTTTCCGCACACTTTTGCTTGCAATTTTTCTTTGTTTGTGAAAATGCCGGAAACGTACTGGCTGTACAGTTTGTTGCGGTACTTGGTGTTTGCTACGTACACGGGTAACATCAAGTACTTGAAGGATTTGTCCAGCACCTTGAAGTTGACTTGCAAACTACCTTCCACGTCGGCGTTGTGGCGTCGCATAATGGCGTTTTTGATGGTGGTTTTCATTGTTGTCACAGCCTTGCCGTAGGCATCCAATGGTTGCAAACTGTAGTGTTCGGCAACAAACCCTGCCAAAAACTTTTGGTCGTACACAACGTACTTGCTTTGTGGGAATGGCCCCATTTGGTTGAAGTAGTTTTGCGGAATGTGATTGTTGCCCTGAATCATCATGTCGTCGAAACTCATGTCCATCACGCCACTGACGTGGTACCAATGTATGTAGGTTTGCGTGTAGGTTTTTCCGTTTCTGCGCACCGTGCGTGTTCGGCGTTGACCAACCTTTCCGCTGTAGGGGCTACTTGTCACGGCGTCGAAAGTCCAGCACGGCACAAACACGCCCTTGACGTTTTGCTCCTTGGTGGATTTGCGAAAATTCCTTGGGGCGTACAGTTTGCCCTTGCGCCACTTGGCAAGCACAGCCGAGGCGTCCTTTTGGGAAAGTTCAAATGGAACCACAACGTTGGGTTGCAAAATGGATGGCAAATTTTCTTCCATCACCACGGGGGAGTTGCAAAACGGGCAAGTCGTTGCCAAAGTTGCCTTGTCCACGGTGGTCACTGCGCCACAGTTTTGGCAACGGTAGGTACAAATGGAGTTGCTTTTCCAAGTGGGCAAATGTCGCAATTCTTCAAAACTGCGTTCTTCCACAAAGAAATCTTGCTCCACACCAACGGTGCTGTTGCAATGGTCGCACAGCAATTTGCCTGTTGTGGGGTCGTAGGTCAAGTTTGCGCCACAATTTGGGCATTGAGGTTGAAGTGCATCTTGTTGCACTTTGGTTTGTTCGGTCATGGTTATCTGAGTTTTTTGCCACATTCAGGGCAGAATTTTGCCGAGGAATCCACGCCTGCGCCACATTCGGGGCAAACGGATGCAAGTCTTGTTCCGCATTCGGGGCAGAATTTTGCTCCTGCTTCCACTCTTCCACCGCATTCGGGGCAGAACTTTTTGCCGGCTGTGGGTTCGCTGTCTCTTGCAGTTGCAACTGCGCCAAAAGTTGCGCCAAGTGCGCCACCGGCAGCGCCACCCAAGCCTACGCCCAAAATTGCGCCCATTGTGCCGGGATTTTTTGCAGCGTCGCCAAGCGCATCGGCAGCCTTCTTTTGTGTGTAGGAGCCCATTTTGCCTTCCAAAATGCCAAGTGTGGAGCGTTCGTCAATTGCCTTTTCCACTTGTTCGGGGAAGTTGATGTTGACAATGTTGAAGTTGGTGATGTCCAAACCCATTTCGGCAAGTTTTGCACGTGCGTGGCCCTTGACCATTTCGTTGAACTCTTGCAAGTTCATTGCCATGTCCAACGCAGCAATTTTGCTTTCGGCAATGGTGTCGGTCATTTGACCAACCAAAATGTCCTTCAAGTAGCCTTCAATGTCGCTAACGGTGTACAAACCGTTCGTGCCAAAAACTTCCTTCAAGAACAATTGTGCATCGGCAACACGGAATGCGTAGTTACCAAACGCACGAATGCGAATCATGCCAAAGTCGGCGTCTCGAATTGTCACAGGGCTGGACGTGCCCCATTTGCAATCCAAAAATTGTTTTGTGTTTACAAAGTACAAGTCTGCCTTGAACGGAGATTCCTTGTCTTGGAAGAGCAATGCGCCAAGACCGGACAAAATGGGCAAGTTCTTGGTTGTCAGTTTGTACTGACCGGGGCCAAACACGTCGGCAATTTTGCCTTGGTGCACAAACACACCCACTTGCGATTCTCTAACCGTCAGTTGAGAGCCACTCATAATTTCCTTTCCATTCATGGGGAAACGGTACACAACGGTGTCGGTGCTGTCATCTTTCCACTCCAACACTTTCCACATTTGCGATTTGAACCAACCAGCCATAGTTATATCCTCCTGTTTTTGCATGTTTTGGTTTTGCTTGCAATGCAGTTTGCGCAAGCATTTTTTGGTTTGTTTCATTATACAACATTATTTTGCAAATTCAAATAGTTTTTGCAAAAAAAATGCAAATTTTTTTGTGTACAATGTTGCAAAGCAAAATTTGCAGTTGCCAACTGCGCAAAACCGTGTGCTTTGCGGTGGCGTGCCCAGCGCATGCAAGTGGAATTTTCAAGTGTAAACTGAGAGTGTGCAAGTTGTGGCTAAAACTTGCCGTTGCGTTTGACTTGTTGCTTCTTGAATGGCGTGCTTGGCACATGCAAGTGGAATTTTCAAGTGTAAATTGAACGGACTTGCGTTGTGGAAACACGCCTGCCGTTGTGTTTGACTTGTTGCTTCTTGAATGGCGTGCTTGGTGCATGCAAGTGGGCAATAAGTCGTTTACATTGCAAATCAACTTGCAAAAATTGCCGTCGTGTGGCGTTGGCTTGTGTTTCAGCAACAATTTGCAAAAAATGTATTGCAAAAATTTCGCTTTTATTGTAAAATAGTGTTGTACACTTAACAAAAGTTAAATGTTGCGTTTGCCGTTTAGTTTGGGTTGAGAGTGCGTTGGTATAGTAGTTGCAAAAATAATGGGGGAAGTTACGATGGCAAAGAACAAAAAGTGGATACAGCCCAGACACAAGGCGTGGCGCACGTTGTTGGACGTGGTGCTTACCCCCGTGATGAAGCACAAGTATCACGCCGAGTTGCACAAGTTCAACATGCAAGGACGGCAATTTTTGGTGTTGTTCAACCACCAAACGGCGTTTGACCAATTTTTTGTTGGTTCGGTGTTTTGCCGTGGACCTGTGTACTACATTGCCAGCGAAGATGTGCTCAACAAGGGACTTGTTTCCAAAATTATCAGCTACGCAACGGCACCCATCCCAATCAAGAAGCAAATGACGGACGTCAGAGCCGTGATGAATTGTTTGCGAGTTGTCAAGGAGGGCGGAAGCGTTGCTCTTGCGCCGGAAGGCAACCGTACCTACGACGGCAAGTTGGTTCACATCAATCCCGCAGTTACAAAACTTGTAAAAACCATTGGGCTTCCGTTGGCGTTTTGCCGAATAGAAGGTGGCTACGGTGTGCAACCACGTTGGTCGGACGTCATTCGCAAGGGCAAAATCAAGGTGTACGTTTCCAAAGTGGTGGAAAAGCAAGACTACCAAGACCTTTCCAACGAGCAACTGCTTGAACTCATCACGCAAAACTTGGACGTTAACGAAGGCGTGGAGCGTGGAACTTTCCACAGCAAACGTAGCGCCGAGTACTTGGAACGTGCCTACTACGTGTGCCCAAAATGCGGGCTTACAACTTTCCACAGCAAAGGTCAACAATTTTGTTGCACCAAGTGCGGATTGCAAGGCACCTACACCGACACCAAGCGCATTGTGTGGTCGGACGAAAGCGTGAATTTGCCCTTCACAACACATTGGTACGACTACCAACAACAATTTGTGCAAAAGTTGGACGTTTCGCCCTACTTGACTGCGCCCATCTACCAAGAGCAAGCAACCATGTTCGAGGTTGTGCCCTACAAATCTCGCAAGGTTTTGGAAAAGCGTGCAACACTCAAACTGTTTGCCGACCGTGTGGAAGTTGAGTGCAAAAACCCTTGCACGTTGCATTTCGACGACGTTGCCGTGGCAACGGTGCTTGGCAAAAACAAACTGAATTTCTACGTGGGCAAGCAAGTTTTCCAATTCAAGGGGGACAAGCGCTTCAATGCGTTGAAGTACGTCAACTTTGTTTACAAACACAAAAACGCAAAGGAGGAACAAGATGGTACATTTTTGGGAATCTAGCAACGGGGGCTTTGTTGCCCTGTTGGCAGTTGTTTTTGCTTCGCTTATCGTTGCAAGCCTGCTAAAAAAAGCCATTCCGTTTTTGAGAAAGTCGCTAATGCCAACTTCCGTGTTGGGTGGCGTGCTGTTGCTGGTTGTTGCAACAATCTACTACTTTGCATCCGGCAACCAAGTGTTGTTCGACACAGCATTCTTTGGTGGAAACGGCTCGCAAGTTTTGGAAGTGCTGACCTACCACATGTTGGCGCTTGGCTTTGTTGCTTCCACTCTTGTGACCACTGAACGCAAGGTGACAAAGCAACGTGCCGGCGAAGTGTTGAACACGGGGCTGACAACTGTTTCCACCTACCTGTTGCAAGGTCTGCTTGGTTTGGGCATCACAATTGTGGCGTCGTTGATTGTGCCAACGCTGTTCCCCGCTGCAGGCGTTATTTTGCCATTTGGCTTTGGACAAGGCACGGGGCAAGCGCTAAACTACGGCACCATCTACGAGGAAACCTATGGGTTTGGCGGTGGTGCGCATTTTGGCTTGACAATTGCGGCAATGGGATTTTTGTCGGCAAGTTTGGGTGGCACTGTGCATTTGAACGTTTTGAAGAAGCGTGGCAAAATTGCCCCAAAAACCGAGCAAGCGGAAGTTTTCAACGCAAGCGACATCCAAAGCCCCAACGAACGGCCAATGAACGGCAGTTGGGACAAACTGACTTTGCAAATTGCATTGGTGCTCGTTGTTTACCTTGCTGCCTACGGCGTGATGGCGTTGATTGGCAGTTTTGTTGGCGAAAACCTTCGTTCAACAATTTTTGGACTTAACTTTCTGTTTGGCGTGCTGTTTGCCGTGGTGGCCAAGGAAATTTTGAAACTGCTCAACAAAAAGAACGTGCTGAAAAAGCAGTACACAAACAACTTTTTGCTGACACGTATCAGCAACTTTTGTTTCGACACAATGATTGTGTGTGGAATTGCAGTAATTCGCATCGACTACATTGCACAGTACTGGGGCATCATTTTGATACTTTCCGCAGTGGGATTGATTTGTACCTACTTGTACAACTACTTTGTGGCAAAGAAGTTGTTCCCAACCTACTCCGAAGAGCAATTTTTGGTGATGTACGGCATGTTGACGGGTACGGCAAGCACAGGCGTGATTTTGCTTAGGGAAATTGACGGAGATTTCCAAACCCCTGCATCGGAAAACTTGGTGTACCAAAACTTCCCTGCAATTGCATTTGGCTTCCCAATGATGATCATTGCATCCATTGCACCGGAAAATCCGTTGTTGACGTTGGGCATCATTGCCGTGTACCTTGTTGCCATCAACGTTTTGCTGTTCCGCAAGCAAATTTTCAAAAAGAAAAGTGCCGAAACAACTGCCGAGTAGCAAACGGTAGCGTAAGTTGCAACAGTTTGATTGGTGCAAACAAAGCAGTTTGCGGTTGCAAAACGCCACCACGTGGTGCGGTTTTTATTAAATCTTTAACAAAAAAAAGGAACAAACTTTTGCGTGTTTGTTCCTTTTTGTTTTGTATTTTTATTTGAGCGATATTGCTATTATTTGTGGGTTTGTTTGAACGGTGTTGCTTTGGATGAACGACGTTATTTTGTTGAAGCGTTTCTCGGTCGAACAATATTGTTTTGTGTGAACGATGTTTTCTTTCGTTAACATCCATTGCTGTTTACAGTTGATTTCTTGCACCCGTGTTGTCGTTTTTGCAACGGTGTTGAAGGAAAATGCACGTTGATGGAATGATTTTTGCGTTTGTAGAGTGTGTAAACGCAACGTAGTGTGTATCGAACAAACTGTTTGAGGGGTATTTTCAAAGCACTATTCAACTGCTTCAACTAGGCGTCTTGCAAAAAATCGCAACAGCCTTGCCAAATTTGTTGGGCAGTTTGGCAAATGACTTGGCGTTCGGCAGGTTTTGCCGTGTTCAACTTTTTGATTTTGGGCAAACCCCACACGTCAAAGATTTTGGGGCCAATCCAAGTGTTTGGCGTCACGTTGCAAAACAGCCCGTAGTAGATGGAAAGGCACGCCTTTTTGGGGTGTGGAAAGATGACTTTCATTGGGTGCTTGATGATGGCAAAAATAAGTTTTGGGTAGTGGCTTGTGATTCCTGTGAAGGAAATTCCCGGGTGAGCAACTACCACGGGGTGGCCGTTTTGCACCATTTCCAACAATGCGTAGGTGAGGTAGCGCTTGGCGTTGCCGTACACAAGGCTTGCCTTTTTGCGTGTGGAAAAGTCCACGTCGGATTTGTCAATTTTGCTGTAGTTGTGGGCAATGCTTCCCACAGCAACAACCCTTCCGCCACAACTTTCCAAGTGTGGCAACAACTTTTTGGCAAGGTACAAGGGCGAAACGCAGTTGATTTGAAACACGTTGTCCCAACCCATTGCCGTTTTGTGCCTTGGGATGCTGTAGGCGCCTGCATTGAGAATCAGTCCGTGCAAGGGGCTTTTTTGCAGTTCTTGTGCAACTTTGTGCACCGAAACAATGTCTTCCATGTCGGCAATGTGGGTGGAAATTTCCGCCGTGGGGAACGCCGTTTTCAACTGCTCCACAAGGGTGGCTTGTTTTTTGGCGTTGCGGTCAATCAGCACCACGTGTGCGCCGTTTTGCGCAAGAAGTTTGCAAAGTTCTTGCCCAAGTCCGCCTGTTGCGCCACTGATGGCAATTGTTTTGCCGTGCAAATTACTTGTGTGTTTTTGCAAAAATTTGTTCATTTGTTTCTCCCATAGTGTGCTAGATACATTATACATTGCCAAATTGGCTGTGTCAACAAAAGTGGGGCACACTTTGCCAAAAACTGTTGAAAAGGGCTGTGTGTTGTGGTATAATGTTGTCATCAAGCAAATGGAGCGCACAATGATCTACGTCACGGGCGACACGCACGGCATGTTGCAATTTGACAAACTGCAAAAATTTGCCAAAAGGCACACCAACCTCACCAAGGACGACTACGTTATTATTTGTGGGGATTTTGGTGGTGTGTGGAGCGAGAGCACGCTGGCAACCTACTTGAACAACTACCAAAACCTGCCTTTTTCCGTTTTGTGGGTGGATGGCAACCACGAAAACTTCGACATGTTGGAAAAATACCCCGTTGAAATGTGGAACGGTGGCAAGGTGCAGTTTGTTCAACCAACGGTAATTCGTTTGATGCGTGGGCAAGTGTTTTGCATTTGTGGCAAAAAGTTTTTTACTTTTGGAGGTGGAACAAGTGTGGACAAGGCACGGCGCACGCCCGGCGTTTCTTGGTGGGAGCAGGAAATTCCATCCTACGAGGAACTTTCGGAAGCCATTGTCAATTTGCGCAAGCACGACTACAAGGTGGATTTTGTCATCACGCATTCTGTCGACGAGCATGCGCTTTCCCACCCTGCAATGAAACAAAGCCCAAAATCTTGCAAGGTGTTTCAAGACAACGTCATTTTGTCGGTTTTCGAAAACTGCGTTGCCTACAAGCATTGGTACTTTGGGCACTACCATTTGGACGAACAGTTGAGCCCAAGCAAAACTGCGTTGTTCCATCAAATACTAAAAATTGTGTAAAACAAGCACACGTGTTGGCACTTTTGTGCCGAAAAGGAGAACCATGAAGTACAAAGTTATTGGCTGGGCAGGCTACGACGAGGACTACCCATCTTTCCAAGCGGAAACGGAAGCGCAAGAAATGGGCGCACGTGTTGCCGTGGTGGAAGAAATCAGAACAAAAGGCTACGTGTTTGGTGGCGATTCCCACCAGTACCACCCCTGTGGCGCACCCGTGTTGAACAATGGGCAAATGTTCCGTTGCGGTCAACGCACCTGGGGCAGAATTATTGCCGAAGCCAAGGGCACGGACAATTCCGACGGCTATTCCTACGCAATGTGGTTTTTGGACGACGTCATCGATGAGCCACTTGTGTACCCACCCTACGGTGTGGACGAAAGCCAAATTGCACCACGTGGCACGGTTTTTGACGGTGACGAAACCTACCAACCACAAACCACAACGGAGCAAAACTACCTCGACATGTTGAAGCGTGTTTCCCAATTTGCCATCGAAATGAACATGCTCATCATGGACTCTCCCGAGGACAGCACCGAACATCCACTTGTGGTGACAATGCGTTTGAACGAAAGTCCTTTCAACCAAATGTACAACGGCGAAAAAACCGTGGAAATTCGCTTGAACGACAGCAAGCGCCAACGTTTGCAAGCAGGCGACACTGTGCAGTTTGTTTGCACGGCGGACGAAACACGGCACATTCGCACGGAAATTGTTGCCGTCCACTTGTTCGACAGTTTCAAGGATTTGTACAACAGCCCTTTGAAGGATGCAACGGGAGCAGGCGACATGGATTTGCAACAATTTGTAGACTGCATGCACGGCTACTACTCGCCTGAAAAAGAGCGTCAGTTTGGCGTGTGCGCATTGCAACTAAAAATAATTTCCAAGTAGATTTCAACAACAAATTTGCCCCGACTGTTCAAGTCGGGGCTTTTCTATGTAGATTTTTGCGCCAAAATTTGGGCACGTTGTTGTTTTGTTTGCCTGCCCAAATGGGGGCAATTTTCCGAGTTGAACTTGCGTTTTTCCACACACGTGGTGCGAATTTTAGCGTGGAAGTGGCCTTCCACCACCAATTTTTTCCACGTTTTGCCAAGTGACTGCGCCAACAATTCCGTCCACGCCAATGCCCGTTTCCCGTTGAAATTCCATCACGGCATTTTTTGTTGCCGAGCCAAAAATTCCGTCTATTTCGCCAACGGGGTACAGTTTGGAAGTCAGTTTTTGTTGCAAGTAGGCAACGTACACACCCCGTGAGCCTTGCCTGAGTGTTGGGCGTGGTGGTAGCGCAAGCAAAGTGCGCCAAGTGTTGTTGCCCACAATTCCGTCGGCTACAAGGCCGTTTCGCTGTTGAAAATCAACCACGTATCGGCTAGTTTGGTTGCCAAAAATGCCGTCTATGTCAATGTCGTAGCCGTTTTGCCACAGCAAAAATTGCAACAGCATCACAAAGTTGCCACGTGTGCCAAGGCGTAGCAATTGGTAGTTTGCAAGGTTGTTGCGTGGAACGTAGCCAATGCCAAGGTAGTTGCAAACACCAAGCAAAGTTTCTTCGGCAACCTCCGTTTGGAAGTCGGGGTCTAGCATCAGTTTTGCTTCTTCAAAGTTGGTCATGAAACCTGCTTCCACCAAAGTTGATGGGCAATTCACGCTTCTCAGCACGCCAACGTTTTGCAACGTTCCCACGCCCACGCCACGTTGCGTTGTGCCTTCCAGCAGTTGCGTGTACACTTCTTCCGAAAGTATTCTGCTTTGCGTTGCGTTGCCGTTGGTGGGGTCGTAGAAGGTAGAAACGCCTGCCACGTTGTTGAAAGTTTGCCCTGCGCCAAATGCGTTGTAGGCAAAAGTCACAAGCAAAGTCAACCCCTGCCTGTTTATTCGGCGCACCCGTTCGGAAATGGACGTGTCGGTTATTTCCGGTTTGACGTCGAACACACGCAATCCGTTGCGCAAACAGCCTTCAATGAACTTGTTTTTGGCTGGTCGGTTGAATTGATTTTCGTAGAAAGGCACGTTCAAGTAGGGCATCACGGGCGTGCGTTTGCCGGCAGTTGGTGGGTTTTGCCCGTGTTCGTCATTTGCGCCAATGTAGTAGTTTGCCACTTCAAACCTCCGTTGTTGTTCTACACCTAGTGTATGCTTTTGCCGTTGGTGGTGTTACAAAACTGACGTTTTTGCAAATTTGTTGCACTTGTTTTTGCAAATTTGCCGTTGGTACATTTCACAAGATTGACAAAACTGCCATCTAGGTATATATTTATATATGCTATGAAAAAAGACATCCACATTTTAGCAATAGAAAGTTCGTGCGACGAAACAGCCGCTTCCGTTGTGAAAAACGGCAGGGAAATTTTGTCTAACGTTGTGCTTTCGCAAATAGACATTCACCGTTTGTACGGTGGCGTTGTTCCGGAAATTGCCAGTCACAACCACATCGAGTGCATCGACAAGGTTGTGCAAAAGGCGCTTTCCGACTGCAACTTTACACTTCAAAACATCGATGCCGTTGCCGTTACCTACGGCGCAGGGCTTGTGGGCGCATTGCTTGTTGGCGTAAGTTTTGCCAAGGGGCTATGCCAAGCAAGCAATTTGCCACTTATTGCCGTCAACCACATCGAAGGACACATTTGCGCAAACTACCTCACCTACCCCGACTTGCAACCACCCTACTTGTGTTTGCTTGTGAGCGGTGGGCACACGGCAATTGTCAAGGTGGTAGACTACGACAAGTACGACGTGCTTTGTTCCACTGTGGACGATGCCTGTGGCGAAGCCTTCGACAAGGTTGCACGTGTGCTTGGTTTGCCCTACCCCGGTGGCCCACAAATAGACAAACTTGCAAAAGAGGGAAAGCCCACCTTCCCATTCCACTCGGTGGTGGTTTCCAACGGCAACTTCAGCTACAGCGGTTTGAAAACGGCAGTTATCAACACCGTGCACAACGCAACGCAAAAGGGCGTGGAAATTTCCAAAGCAGACGTGGCGTGCAGTTTCACCAAGAGCGCAATTGACGGCTTGGTGGACAGGCTGTGGCAGGAACTCAACAAAACAAACCTCAAAACAGTTGCCATTGCAGGTGGAGTCAGCGCCAATTCCTACTTGCGCAGTCGTGTGCAGGAATTTGAACAAAAGGGCATTCGTGTGTGCATGCCACAACTTTCCTTGTGTGGCGACAACGCCGCAATGATTGCATCCCGTGGCTACTTCATGTTCCAAGAAGGTCAATTTGCCGACCTCAGTTTGAACGCACAGCCAACCCTCAAACTTCGTGGCGAAAAACCACGCAGGTAACACACAGGAGACACCATGGAAAAACAACCAATTTTGCGATATTCCCCCAATCCATCCATTGGTTTGACGGAAGAACAAGTGCAACAACGTGTTGCGCAAAAACAAACCAACAAGGTCAAAAAAGTTGTTGGCAAAAGCTACGTTGCCATTGTCACTTCCAACGTGCTTACCTTTTTCAACTTGTTGGGTTTCATCATTTTTGTAATTTACGCATTGTGTGGCAGTTTCGACAACATGGCGTTTGTTGCCATTATTTCGGCAAACACACTTTTGGGCATCATCCAAGAAATTCGCAGTAAAATTGCTGTGGAAAGGCTTGCCATCGTGCATCAACCAACCATCGACGTTGTGCGCAACGGCAAGCAACAAACCGTTGCCACCAAGGACGTTGTTTTGGACGACGTTGTGGTGTACTCGGCAGGCAAACAAATTTGCGCCGATGGCATTGTGTTGGATGGTCAAGTGGAAGTAAACGAATCCATGTTGACGGGAGAAAGCGTCGCCGTCAAAAAAGTCAAGGGCGACGTGTTGTACTCCGGTAGCTACGTTGTGTCCGGCAATTGCACGGCGCTTGCCGACAAGGTTGGCAAGGAATGCTACGTGGAAAAACTTTCCGCAAGGGTAAAGCGCACCAAAGCGCCCAACAGCCAGTTGATGAAGGGCATTGGCACAATCATCAAATTTATATCCATCATCATTTTCCCACTTGGCATTGCAACTTTCTTTACCAGTGCGGAAATGCTTGCGTTGTACCCATCGGGATGGGACTACATTTGGCAAGGAATTACCACAAGCAACCCGGTTGTGACGTCGGCAATTGTCAACTCCGTCAAATCGGCTGCAGGTTGCATGATTGGCATGGTGCCAAGTGGCATGGTGCTTCTCACAAGCACGGCGTTGGCAGTTTCGGCTTTCCGTTTGGCAGGCAAAAATGTTCTTGTTCGAGAAATGGCGTGCATCGAAATGCTTGCCCGTGTGGATACTTTGTGTTTGGACAAAACCGGTACCATCACCGACGGCACAATGACTGTGCAAGACGTTGTTGTTGTGGACGACAGGTTTTCCCAACAGGACGTTGAACAAATGCTTGCAAGCTTGCTTTTCGCCACCAAGGACGACAACTCTACGGCGCAAGCGTTGAAGCAACACCTTGAAGGCGTTGCTCCGTTGGAAACGACGGCGCACGTTGCATTTTCTTCGGCACGCAAGTACTCAATGGCAACGGTGCAAAACTTTGGCACGGTTGCAATGGGTGCATCGGAATTTATGTTCAAGCACCAAAGCCAACAATTCAACGACCAATGCAACAGTTTGTTGCAACAAGGGCTTCGTGTGCTTGCCGTCGGACTTAGCCAAGCAAGCATTGTGGATGATGCCGTTGACCAACCTTTCCAACCAATTGCAATTGTTGTGCTTCAAGACACAATTCGTTCGGACGCAACGGAAATCATTGCTTGGTTCAAACAAAACAACGTTACCGTCAAGGTTATTTCCGGCGACAACCCCGTGTCCGTTTCGGCAATTGCAATGCAAGTTGGCGTGGAAAATGCCGACAGGTACATCAGCTTGGAAGGCATGACGGACGAACAAGTGGCGCAAGTTGCCACACAGTACACGGTGTTTGGCCGTGTAACGCCCGACCAAAAGGCAATTTTGGTGCGTAGCATGAAGGATGCAGGCGCAACCGTTGCAATGACGGGCGACGGCGTAAACGACATTTTGGCAATGAGGGAAAGCGACTGCGCAATTTCCGTTGGTTGCGGAAGCGACGCAGCAAAGACTGTGGCGCATTTGGTGCTTACCGACAGCAAGTTCAGTTCCATGCCCAACGTTGTTGCGCACGGCAGGCAAGTTGTCAACAACATTCAAAACAGTTCGTCGTTGTTCTTGATGAAGACGTCAATGACAATTCTCACAACAATCACGCTGTTGTTCTTGCCCTACACCTACCCGTTCCAAGCAAAGCATTTGTACGCAATTGAGTTTTTTGTCATTGGTATTGCGTCGGCAATGCTTGCAGTTTTGAAACCAAACAAAAACCTTATCAAGGGCAATTTCTTGAAGAACGTTTTGTCCAGCACGTTGCCAAGTGGCGTGGCAATGTACCTTTCGGTGGCGTTGACCTACGTGTTTGTGGCAGTTTGTGGCATTCAACTTTCCGCCGAACAAATTTCCACAATTGCAATGTTTGTGATGACGTTCACGGGTCTTGTGGCTTTGCTGATTTTGCTGTACCCCTACGACAAGTTCAACTTGCTTGTTGCAGGCGTGGCATCGGTGGGCACGGCAGCGGTGTTCTTGACTTTCCCTTGGATTTTCCAAAACATTTTGGGCGTGGACTTGCAACTGTTTGTGGCAATCCCCCCACAGGCAATTGTGTTTGTGGTGGCTACTTCCATTTGTTTGGGAGCAGTTGTTGTGTGTGGCAACTTGTTGTTGAAAAAGTTGGCGCAAAAGGGCAAGTAGTGGCGTTTTCCACACACGTGGTGCGTGTTTTGCACCAAAACGTTGCCAACACACAGTTTTGTTGGCAAAACGTCAAATTTTACAAAAAAAGCCACCCCGTGGTGGCAAAAATCTACATATTGGCAGGTAAATAACTATGGATTTCAACAAAGCGCTAGATTTCTACAAGCAACAAAGAAGAAAAATCATTGCACAAAACTACGTGGGTTTCGTGTCCTCGTGGGACATGGAAACGGAAGCCAAGGAAAACAGCATTTTGGCAGAATCGGAACAAATGGCTGTGCTTTCGGAACTTTCCTACACGTTGACAACCGACCCCAACTTTGAACAAGCAGTAAACGTGCTTTGGCAAAACAAGGACAAGTTGGACGAAGTGCTTTGCCACGAGGTGGAAGTGCTTCAAAAGGACATTCAAGAAACAAAGAAAATCCCCATGGAGGAAATGTCGGCGTACAGCGTGCTTTCCAGCCAAGCCTACCCAATCTACGTGCGTGCAAAAACCGAAGGTAACTTTGAACTTTTCCGCCCCTATTTGGAAAAGATTGTGGAATTTGCCAAAAAGCAAGTTGTGTGGTTGGATGGCGAACTTCACGGCTACGACATTTTGCTTGACAAGTACGAACCACACTACACGCAAACGCAGTACGACAAGTTTTTTGACGTGTTGAAGCAACGCCTTGTGCCGTTTGTAAAGCAAGTGACACAGCAAAAACCAATTGTTCCCGCTTGGGCAACTGCTAGCTACGACGTTGCAAAGCAAAAGGAATTTTGCGAATATCTCAGGGACGTGTTGTGTTTTGACAAATCCCGTGGCATCATGAAGGAAAGCGAACACCCCTTCACAACAAGTTTTGGAACGGAAGACGTGCGCATCACAAACCACTACTACGAAAACAATTTGGTGTCCTCCATCTTCTCCGTCATTCACGAAACAGGCCATGCGTTGTACGAACAACAGTGCGACAAGGCGTTGAACAGCACATTGAGCGGTGGTGGCGCAAGTTTGGGCATGCACGAAAGTCAATCTCGCTTCTACGAAAACATGATTGGCAGAAGCAAGGCTTTTTGGGCTGTTCACTACGGCAAGTTGCAACAAACTTTCCCAACGCTACAAAGTGTGAGTTTGGATGAATTTGTTGACTACATCAACCTTGCCGAACGCAGTTTTGTGCGCACCGAAGCCGACGAATTGACCTACTCGTTGCACATCATGTTGCGCTACGAATTGGAAAAGGAACTTATTGAAGGGGATTTGAAGGTTTGCGACCTTCCCAAGCGCTGGAACGAAAAGTTCTTCGATTTTTTTGGAATGACTCCCCCGAACGACCAACTTGGCGTGTTGCAGGACGTGCACTGGGCAAACGGCAGTTTTGGCTACTTCCCAACGTACGCTTTGGGCTCGGCAATTTCGGCGCAACTGTACCATCACATGCAAAAGGACTTCGACGTTGAACAAAGTTTGCAAAGTGGCAACACCAAGGCAATCAACGAGTGGTTGAAGGAGCACGTTCACAAGTTCGGTTCTTCCAAGTACCCCGACGAGATTTTGCAGTACGCAATTGGCGAAGATTTCGACCCAACCTACTACGTAGACTACCTAATCAACAAGTACACAAAGTAACAAAACAAGCACACGGGTGGCGATTTTTGCCACCTGTTTGTTGAAAAAGGCGTGTTTTTTTGCACGCAAAGGAACAACATGAAACTTCTTGTACCATCTGCCTACGGCTTGGAAGCCGTGGTAAAACGACAACTACTTTTGCTTGGCTACCCAAACACACGTGCCATCAACGGGCGTGTTGCTGTGGAAGACTGCACTTGGACGGACGTTGCTCGCCTCAACATGTTTTTGCGTAGTGGCGAACGTGTTTTAGTGCAACTTGCCGAGTTCCCTGCCGAAACTTTCGACCAACTTTTCGATGGAGTGGCAAGTGTTGACTGGGCGGAGATTGTCGATGCCAACGGCCGTGTTGTGGTGGTGACAAAGTCGGTGCAAAGCACCCTGACCGCCCACCACGCAATTCAATCCATCGGCAAAAAAGCCATTGTCACCGTGCTTCAAAAAAAGTACGGAATTTTGCCGGAGGACGGCGCAACCTACAAGGTGGAATTGGACATCACGCAAAACGTTGTTTCCGTCAATTTGGACACCACGGGTGTGGGACTTCACAAGCGTGGCTACCGTTCGTTGAACTACTCCGCACCTTTGAAGGAAACGACTGCATCGGCGCTGATTGACCTTTCGGTGTGGAACCCCGACAAAATGTTTGCCGACATCTTTTGCGGAAGTGGCACCTTGCCCATCGAAGCAGCAATGAAGGCTTTGAAAATTGCCCCGGGGCTCAACCGAACTTTCGATTTCCAAAACTGGCAATGCGTGGGCGAAAAACCAATGCAAATTGCCAAGCAAGAGGCAATGGACGTGCGTGTGGAACGTCAACTCAACATTGTTGGTGGCGACATCAACCCCAAGGCCATCGACATTGCCAACTTCCACGCAAAGCGAGCAGGGGTGGACAAGTACGTCAAGTTCAACCTGCGTGATGCAAGGGAGTTTGTCACCAAGCAAAAGTACGGTGTCAACATCAGCAACCCACCCTATGGCGAAAGGCTTGGCGACTTGGAAGAAGTCAAGCAAACTGCCAAGGACATGGGCGAGCTGTACCGTTCGTTGGACAAGTGGAACTTCTACTTCCTTTCCCCCTTGCAAGATTTCGAGCGCCACTTCGGCAGGCGTGCCGACAAAAAGCGCTTTGTTTTCAATGCCGACATCAAGTGCAGTTTCTACACCTTCAACGGCCCCAAGCCACCCAAGGCGTAGGCAAAACGTTTGTTGCAAGTGTGATGGCATCGGAAAGTTGCAATTGAATTTGCAGTTGAGATCACGGAACTGTGTTCAAATCTTTTGCAAGGTTGGCTTTTTTGTTGCTTTTTTGAATAGTAAATGACAATTTGTGGCAAAAAATCTTGAAAAAACAACAAATTTTTTGAAAATGGGTATTGACATTGGGTGTTTTCAATGATAAAATATTGTTGAACAAAGGACAACTGCGTTTGTCCAAAGGCCTATAGTGCGTGCATAGTGCGTTTGCTCGGATTTTTTACCTCTCCCTTCTTTCCGTTCAGCAAGCGCACTATGTTTTTGTGCAAGCAAAACATTGGGCACAACAAGTCAAGCCGTTTGCACACAAAATGCATTTGTTTGCAAAGTTTAGTTGCTAAAGGGCGCAAGGGCACGGTCAAAAAGACGTTTGCATTAGCATTGAAGGAAATAATGCAACAGAAACAACGGGGCTGTTGAAGTGCTTTTGTGGAAAATGGCAAAAGTTGCAGTTTGTTTTCAAAAGGCAATGTATACAAATTTCTCAAACAGGCAAAATTACATATAGCATAAAACATAGACAATTGAAAATTTTTGTTGTATAATGAAAGTATGAAGAAGACATTGTACACAACGGTTCTTTCGGCGGTGTTTTTGTCGCTGGCATCGGTGGTGGCGTACAGTTTGCGATTTTTTCCACAACTGACGCTAGCAGTATGCTTGATTGTTGGCATTGCGCTTGCCGTTGCAAACGGAATATTTGCGCTTGTTGTCAAACGTAAAGTCGTTGCCAACGTGTTGCAACTGTTGTTCAACAGCGTTTCGTTGGGGTTTGTGCTTCGTGCTTGGTACATTTTTCGGCAGTTCGACAACGCATTGTGGCTTATGCTTTGCGTAAGTTTGGCGTGCGTTGCCTACCTTTGGGTGTACCTTGCGTTGTTGCAAATTCCACCTTTCAAGCGCAACGCCGGGTTGTTCACGCTTGTGTTTGTTGTGCTTTCCGTTGTGGTGTACGTTTTGTTGGTAGTGTTCACCAAAACGACCTTTGTTTCCACGCTGGGGCTGTTTTCCATTGTGGAAATTGCATTTTTCTTTTGCATGTTTTCCGCCACGGATGGCATCAAGGAATTTTTGCTAAAGGCAGTTGTGTCTTCGTTCAGTATACTTATTGTTGCAGTCGTGGTTGTGTCCCTTGTTTGCGAATCGGCAGACGGGCTGGAAGTGTTGGAATGTTTTGACTTTTCCGTTGGTTCCAACAAGCCGTCTCACGGGGCAAAACCAAAAACAAAGTAGCCGTTGGCTACAAAAACGGCACCGTGTGGTGCATAATATAAGGAGGAGAACATGGGTAGCATTTTTGCATTTTTCGACATCCAAGAGTTTGTTGCATCCTTGCAGGTTGCCGACTACGTCATTTTGGGTGTTGCCGTCCTTGCGCTGGTGTTTGGTCTGGTAAAAGGGCTTTTGAAACAAATTTTTTCCATGGTAGGCACGTTTGTGTACACAATTGGTACGGCAAAGTTTTCCCCTACCGTGCAAGAGTGGCTTGGCACACAAGATTGGGCAGTTGAAATGTTTGCCGACGAAAGCACTCGTGCTTTGGTTGCGCTCATTGCAACTTTCATCATCATTGTCATTTTGTACAAAATTGTCACCGTCATCATCAAAAAAGCCATCACCGACATTTCGCTGTTTGGCTTTGCCGACAAAATTTTGGGTGGTGTGCTTGGCGTTGGATGTGTGTACATTGTGCTTGCAACGGTAGTTGCGCTTGTGTACAACACTTCGCCCACTTTCTTGGCAGGCATCAAGGCAATGTTGCAACCAATTTTGGAAAACAGCGTAATTATCAACTTGATTTTCCAAGAAAACCCCTATGGCGAGTGGATTGTGGCAATGCTTGTTGAACAACTTCCATTCTTGGGAATGTAGCACAAACTTCGTTGCACGTCAACTTTGCTTTGTAGCAAAAAAGAATTACAAAAAAAAGAAGAGAACATTTCGGCTACCAACCGATTTGTTCTCTTTTTTGATTGTAGAATGTTTTGCCGGGCAAAACGTTGCCGTTTGCTCTGCTTGTGTTTGGGCTAGCCCATTTTGCAACTGCAAATTTGGTTGCGTTTTGTTGGCAACGTTTGTTTGCCAACTAGTTGTTTTGGGTGGCAGGGGTGGGGTTTTGCATTGCAAGCGCATCTCGCAAGGAAAAACTGCATCCACAGTAGTGCTGACGGTACAAGCCAAATTGTTGCGCAAGTTGAATGCTTTGGTTGTAGCCGTTGCGTTTTTTGAAGTCACTGCAAAGCCACTTGGTCAAATGCGTTTGAAGTTCCAAACCAATTTGGTTGATTGTTTGCGCATTTTTGTAGGGGGAAACAGTCAGCGTTGTTGCAAAGTAGTGGAAGTTGTGCTGAGAAGCGTAGGTAAACGTGTCGGAAATTCGCAAGTTGTAGCAAACGTTGCAACGCTCGCCTCCTTCCTTTTGGTTTTCCATGCCAACAGTCCTGCTGAAAAATCTGCTGTTTTGCTGTTGTTGAACAACAAGTCGTAGCGGAAATTTCGGTTGCACAACAAACTGTCCGCTGTTGACAATTTCCACCAATTTTTGCACCTCGTGTAGGCGTTTTTGCCACTCCGTGGGGTCGGTGGTGTTGTCGTTTGCGTAGTACAACGTGATGTTGAATTTGTCCAACAGTTGCGTCAGGCAGTAGGTTGCGCACGGCGCACAACACACGTGCAGTAGCAAAGTAGAGTTTTCTTCCGCCGTGGACTTTTGTTGGGTAAAAATGCTGTCGTAGTTGTTTTTCATGGCTACATTATATACCAATTTTGGCATTTGCACAACCTTTTGGCAATGGTTGGCGCAAGTTGCAAGCAAACAGGGCAATTGCGTTGAACAATTGCCCCGTTTTGTTGAAGTTGGGTGCTTTGTAGTTGCCACCACCAAAATGCAACCAATGGGAACTTTGTAGTTACAGCCACCAATTTGCAACCAATGGGAACTTTGCAGTTGCCACCACCAAATATTGGCACACGTGTTGGCTGTTTTGACTACCAACGGGCGCTTTGTAGTTACAACCACCAAAATGCGACCGATGGGAATTTTGTAGTTACAGCCACCAATTTGCAACCAATGGGAACTTTGTAGTTGCAACCACCAAATATTGGCACACGTGTTGGCTGTTTTGACTACCAACGGATGCTTTGTAGTTGCAACCACCGTTTTTGTGGGGGACGTGTGCTATTCTTTGGTTCTCACACGCAATGGAACGCCAAGTTTTTTGGCAAGTTGTTGGCATTTTTCCACGTCGTCCTTGCCAATGCTGTCCACAACGGAAAACACAACTTTTCCACCACGACGTTTGCAAAGTTGGGCAAATTCCAACAGCGCATCGAATGCGTCCTTGCCAAAAATGCTTTTGCAATGTTGTTGGTATTTTTCCGCCGTGCATTCGTTCAAGGAAATGTTGATGACGTCGCAACTTTCCACAATAACGTCGGAAACGTCCTGCCCGTGTATCAAATTTGCTTGTCCATTGGTGTTGATGCGTGTTGTTTTGTCGATGCAGTGCAAGTAGCTTGCAACTTCGTCTAGCGTTTCCAAGTTGTAGGTTGGCTCGCCAAACCCACAAAACACAATTTCGTCGTCGAAATCGTCCAAGTTTTGCGGAAGTTGCGCAATGACTTCGTCGGCATCCGGTTCGTTCTTGATCCACAACGTTGTGTTTTGCATGCCTTGCCTTCCTTGGCGGATGCAAAAGTCGCAATTGTTGCTACAACGGTTGGTAAGATTGATGTAGATTTTGTTGCCTATGGTGTACACGTAGTTATCCATGGTATCTCCAAGTGTTGGTTTTTTGCACCACGTGGTGCGTTATTTGTTGAAAAACAACTGAATTTTGGGAAAAAGTTTCAGCGCATTTTGTCTGATTTGTTGTTGCATTTGTTGTGTGGAAACGCCGTACATTTCGGCAAGTTTTGCCACAACAAGGGGGATGTTCAACGGCGTGTTGACAGTTCCACGAAGTGGCACGGGCGCCATGTAGGGGCTGTCCGTTTCGCACAAAATTCTGTCTAGTGGAATTTGCTTCAACACGTCTTCTTTTTTGGCGTTTTTGAAGGTTACTGCGCCACCAAATGCAAAGTAGTGCCCTTCCCTTGCCATTTGCCTTGCAAACTCGGCGCTTCCGCTGTAGCAATGCCACAAAATGCCGTTGTTCAAGTGTTGCTTTTGCGCTTGCAAAATGTCCCACGCATCGCCAAATGCATCTCTCACGTGCAACGTGA
This sequence comes from Clostridia bacterium, assembly GCA_017500855.1. Lineage (GTDB taxonomy): Bacteria > Bacillota > Clostridia > Christensenellales > CAG-314 > Fimimonas. The sequence goes on from JAFVYC010000018.1 coordinate 52,718, forward strand.
TGGGCAAGTGCAGTTTGTCGGCAATTTCTATTTGTTGGGCAAAAACGTCCCTTTGCACGCCTCTTTCCGACAAATCGTAGTAGTAGTCCAAGCCAATTTCGCCAACAGCCACAACTTTGTTGTGTGGCGCAAGTTCTTGCATTTTTTGCACGAACTTTTCGTCGAAAAATTTGCTGTCGTGCGGGTGCATTCCCACCGTGCAAAACACTTTGGCGTACTTTTGGGCAAGCGCAAAACCGTCTACCATGCTTTGGTAGTTGCAACTGTTGTTTATCACAAAGGCAAAGTTTTGCTTGTCTAGTTCCGCCACAATTTGCTCCACGTTGCCCTTCAATTGTTCGTCGTCCAAGTGAAGGTGAGAGTCAATCATCTATCTGACCTCCTTGCCACTGTCCATGTCCTTTTCGGGGGTGACAAACACAACGGATTTGTCGTCGGATGCGCACAAAATCATGCCGTTGCTTTCCACACCACGGATTTTGGCAGGTTTCAAGTTCTTCACAAGCACAACTGTTTTGCCAATCATGTAGTCGGGGCTGTAGTGTTGCGCAATACCGCTGACAACTTGGCGCACTTCGTCGCCTACTTGCAGTTTGAACACAAGCAACTTGTCGCTTTTTGCAACCTTTTCGCAAGAAAGCACCTTGGCTGTGCAAAGTTTGATTTTTGCAAAGTCGGCAATGTCAACAAGTTCTTCGTCTTGCTTTGGTTCTGCCTTGGGTTGGTTTTTGGATGCAAGTTCTTGGGCAATTTTTTCCAATTCCTTCAGTTCCTTTTGGATGTCGATGCGGTTGAACAAGTTTTCGCCCTTGGTCACAACAGTTCCACTGGGTGTGCCACCAAAGTTTTGCAAACCGTCGAAGTTTGTTGGCATTGGCAAGCCAAGTTTTTGGAAAATGCGACTTGACGTGTTGGTAACAAAAGGCGCAAGCAACGTAGCCGAGAAGCGAATGCATTCGCACAAAACGTACATAACCGTTGCAAGGCGTTCTTTGTCGCCATTTTTGTTCAATGCCCAAGGCATTGTTTCGTCGATGTACTTGTTGGCACGTTGCACAATTTTGAAGATGTTGCAAAGCGCATCCGGTGCGGAAAGGTTGTCGATGTCGACACGCACCTTGCCAAGTGTTGCAAGGCACAAGTCGATTAGTTCACGGTCCAGTTCGGTGTAGGCGTTTGGCGCAGGGATTGTCCCACCAAAGTACTGCGTCACCATTGCCGTTGTTCTGCTCACAAGGTTGCCAAGGTCGTTTACCAAATCGCTGTTGGTGCGTGCAAGCAACGCTTCGTTTGTGTACACACCGTCGCTTCCAAATGGAATTTCACGAAGCAAGAAGTAGCGAATTGCATCAATGCCGTACCTTTCAACAAGGAAGAATGGGTCAACAATGTTGCCCTTGGATTTGCTCATTTTGTCGTTGCCGAAAAGCAACCAACCGTGTCCGTACACCTTTTTGGGCAATGGCAAATCCAAAGCCATCAAAAGCGCAGGCCAAATGATGGTGTGGAAGCGCACAATTTCCTTGCCCACCATGTGCAAGTCGGCTGGCCAGTACTTGCCAAACAAACTGTCGTCTTCTTGCAAGTAGCCAAGCGCAGTGATGTAGTTGGAAAGAGCGTCAACCCACACGTAGGCAACGTGTTTTGGGTCGAACGGGACCTTCACGCCCCAGTCGAAAGTGGTGCGGGAAACGCACAAATCCTTCAATCCGGGCTTGATGAAGTTGTTGATCATTTCGTTCATGCGAGATTTTGGCGAAATAAATTCGGGGTTTTCTTCGTAGAACTTGATGAGCCTGTCTTGGTACTTGGAAAGGCGGAAGAAGTAACTTTCTTCCTTTTCCAACTTGACTTCTCTGCCACAGTCGGGGCATTTGCCGTCCACAAGTTGGCTTTCAGTCCAGAAGGATTCGCAAGGCGTGCAGTACCAGCCTTGGTATTCCGATTTGTAGATGTCGCCGTTTTCAAGCAGTTTTTCGTAGATTTTTTGCACGGTCGCTTCGTGGTAGTCGTCGGTTGTGCGAATGAACTTGTCGTAGGAAATATCCAACACCTTCCAAAGGTCCACAATTTGGTCGTACAGTTTGTCTACAAATTGCTTGGGTGTCACGCCGGCATCCTTTGCACGTTGTTGCACCTTTTGACCGTGTTCGTCTGTTCCGGTAAGGTAGAAAACGTCGTAGCCATCCATGCGCTTGAAGCGAGCAATGGCGTCGCAAATAACAGTTGTGTAGCAGTGTCCCAAGTGGAAAGATCCGCTGGAGTAGTAGATGGGTGTTGTGATGTAGTAAGGTTTTTTGCACATAATTTTACCTCTTTTCCGCAGGGCAAATGAAACCCGCAGGACGTTGAAATTCCAAAACACAAGCAAGGCGCCCATATTTTGGTATTATATATTATACCAACAAAGATATATTTTGTAAAGAACAAAAGGGCAAGTTGTTGCAAGATGATGGGCTGTTGCGGGAATTTTTTGCAAAAAACTTGCAAATTTTTGCCTTCTTGCTTGATTGTTGCAATGGTGCGCAAGTCAACGTTTGCAACAGCAAAAATTTTGTTGGCAGTTGCAAACAGCCAAAACAAAACGAGGAAATTTGCAAAACGTCCACCCCGTGTGCAAAATTCTTTGGCTGTGTTTTTGCTTGTGGGAAAAGGCATTTGCATGTTGCAACGGTCAAACAAATTGCAAAATGCAACAAGGCGTTTCAACTGCAAGCATTTGTTTTCAATGCCTTGGGCAACAAGGCGTAAAACATGCTTTGTTGTGCGCAAGAAAATTTCGCAGTGGTAACCAACAAACTACTTGCTAAACAAGCAACAACGGAAAACTGCAAGCGTTTTTTCTCAAAGTCCAAAAGACAACAAAGTGCAAAAATGCCACCCCGTGTGCAAAAATTGGGGCGAATGGGGTTGATTTGTGCGGTGCAATGGCTAGCAAAACCAAGTTGCTTGGAATATGCAGGGGGTGGAAAAAATACAATGAAGCATGAATATTGTGTGGACAAGTGTTGTAGTTGTGTGTTTGGTGGCAATGGCGTTTTCCAATCCAAGTGGTGCGCTGACTGTTTGCGTGCAGTCCATGTCGCAAGGCATTTCCGTGGCTGTGGAACTTTGCGCCGTGTACTGCCTGTGGATGGGCGTGTTTGCCGTGGCGGAAAAATGCTTGCTTGTGGAAAAACTGGCAAGCGTTTGTGGTGGAGTGTTGAAGTGGCTGTTTGGTAGCATTTCGCCAAAAGCCAAGGGCTACATTGCATTGAACGTTGCTTCCAATTTGCTTGGAGTGGGCAATGCATCCACGCCCTCGGCACAAAGCGCCATCAAGGAAATGGAACACGGAAGCAAACTTTCCCGTGCAGGCGCAATGCTGTTTGTGATCAACGCAACAAGCATCCAACTTGTGCCAACAACGGTGGTGGGGCTTAGGGCAAGTTGTGGCTCGGCAAACCCTGCCGACATCGTTTTGCCCACTTTGCTTTGCACGCTTGCAACAACGGTGCTTGGTGTGGCGTTTGTGTTTTTGGGGTACGGGGTGGCAAAATGAGCATGATTGTGCCTTGTTTGGTGGCGTTGCTACTTGCTTTTGCGCTGTTCAAAAAGGTGGACGTGTACGGCAGTTTCGTTGGTGGGGCAAAAAACGCCGTTGGCACGGCAGTTGGCGTGCTTCCGTATTTGTCGGCAATGTTTTTGATGGTCAACTTGCTTCGTGCAAGTGGAATTGGTGGGTACGTGGTGGACTTTTTGGCGTTTCCACTGTCCTTTTTGGGCATTCCCAAACAACTTGTGGAACTGATGCTTCTTCGCCCCTTTTCCGGCAGTGGAAGTTTGGCAATTTTGAAGGACGTGTACCTTCAACACGGGGTGGACACCTACGTTGGTCGTTGCGCAAGTGTCATCATGGGCAGTAGCGAAACGGTTTTCTACGTGTCGGCTGTGTACTTTGCAGGCACCAAAATCAAGCACACGGGGTGGGCAATTCCCATTGCTTTGTTTTGCAACCTTGTGGGTGGTGTGCTTGCTTGTTGGCTTTGCAAGGTGTTGTAGCGACATTTTCGTGCAAAAAAGCACATTCTTTGGCAATTCTTTTGGCGTGCCGTCCTATTCAATGTAGGCAAATTGGAGGCATGTTGTGAAAAAGAAAAATTGGGCAACCAAGTTGCTGTTTTACCTTTGCTACACGGTGTTTTGCTGTGTTGGCAACAATTTGTTGGATGGCGCCATTTCCTTTGGCGTGTTTGTGGGTGGGCTGTATGCAGGCAACCCCATTGTAGTGGCAATTTTGTACGTTGCAAGTTGCTTTTTGAGTGGTTTCGACTTTGTTTTGCAAGGCGTTGTGAGGGCAATTGTGTTGCTTGTTGCCGTGTTTGTGCACAAACTGTGCAAAAAGCCCATTGGCAAGCTACTTTTGGTGGTGTACTGCTTGCTTGCCAACGTCTTCTACTGCGCACACAACTTTTCCACCTACTTCGTGTTGTTCGACAAACTGCTGTTTGTTGCTTTGGGCACGGCGTTTGCGTTGGTGTGCGTGTACGTTTTCCGTGTGCTGTTCGTGCGTGGCATTGCCTACCAACCGCAACTCGACGAAACGGTGTGTTTGTGCCTGTTCGTGGTGGCGCAAACCTACTGCCTTTCCCACCTGCAATGTGGCGTGTTTGAACCTTTGTTGTTTGTAGTTCCCTTTTTGCTGTTGTTTGTTGTTTGCACCCTTGGCGACAAGCATTGCTTGCTACTTTCAGTGCTTTTTGGCGTGGGCAACATTCTTTGCACGGGGCAATTGGAACTTGCCATGCTGTTTGTTTTCTTTGCCGTGTGCTGTGTTGCTTTTTGCAAAATAAACAGATACGTGTCGGCAATTTCCCTTGTTATCGTCGACGTTTTGATGTGCTACTTCTTCAACGTTCACGGCCAGTTTTCCACCCTTGTTTTCGTGCCGACGGTTGTTGGGTGCTTTTTGTTTGTGGTGGTGCCAACCAAAGCAATCAACTACTGCAAGGACGTGTTGTTGATGTGTGGCAACCATCATTTGCAAAACGGCATCGTTCAGCAAATGGGCTTCAATCTTTCCAAAAAACTGTACCGACTTTCGGAAATTTTCCTTTCCATGAAGAACTGTTTTGTGGCAATGTCTGTTGGCTCCATTTCCAAGGAGCAAGCGCAAATTGCATTGAGCCGTCAATGTTGCGAAAACGTGTGTCAGCAATGCAAACAGCGCACCCGTTGTTGGCGAAACGACGTTGCGCAAACGGAAAAGGGCTTTTTGCAACTGTCGCAATGCGCACTTGAACGGGGCAAATGCACCCTTCTCGACATTCCGCAAGTGCTGACTGTTCGTTGCGACAGGCTCCCTGCTCTTGTTTCGGAAATCAATTCCCTTGCGCAGTCCTACAGCAACTACATTTCCACAACCACCCAACGGGATGCAGGCAAACTGCTTGTTGGCGAACAAATGGGTGGCGTGTCGGCCCTTCTTGCTCAACTTGCGCAAGACTGCAAGGGCAAGGTGCTGTTCGATGGGCAAAAGGAACGGCAAATTGTGCAAAAACTTGTGTTCTACAACGTGCTGTGCAGTGGCGCCGTGCTTTTGCAACAAAACAACAGTTTGCAAGTCGTCGTCACCATTGCCAAAAAGGACGAAAACAAACCCCTCATTGCCAAAATAGTGGCATCCGTGGTCAAGCAAAAGATGACGGTGTGCCACGTGGAAGAAGTTTCCGATGCGTGGGAAAACGTCTACTTGTTTGTGACGCCACGCTTTGCCGTGGAAATGGGGCTTAGGCAAGTTTGCAAGCACGGTAGCGCCCTTTCCGGCGACACGCACAGTTTTGTCAAAACGGAAAACGGCAAGTGCATTGCCACCCTTTGCGACGGCATGGGCAGTGGAAGCAAGGCGGAAAACATGTCGGCAACGGCAATTGGATTGGTCGAGTGCTTCTATCGTGCAGGTTTCGACAACGACGTGGTGCTTTCTTGCGTCAACAACATGCTCACAAGCAGTGGCAACGAAGTGTTTTGCGCCGTGGACGTTTGCGCCATAGATTTGTACAACGGGTTGGTGGATTTTGTCAAACTTGGCGCACCAGTTGGCATGGTCAAAAGTGGCAAGGAGGTGCAAATTGTTGAAGGTGGCAGTTTGCCCCTTGGCGTGTTGGAAGAAATGACGCCCAGCATCACCAAAAAGGCGCTTTGCTCGGGCGACATGGTGCTTCTGGCAACCGACGGGCTGTTCGATTGCCTTGGTGGGGCGGAAGCCGTGCAAAGTTGTTTTGCCGAACAAACGCTCACAAACCCACAAAGCGTTGCCAATGCGCTGATGGACAAGGCTCTTCGTGCCTGTGGCAACAAACCCATGGATGACGCCACAATTTGCATCATCAAGGTGGTGTAGAGGGCGCATTTGCCACTTTCTTGGGCAATTTGTACATATATTTATATTTTTGTTGGCAATTTCCGTTGGCAGAACTTGACATTTTTTGCACATTGAACTACAATTCTACTGATACTTTTTAGAGAGGTTTTTTCTATGGACAAAATTGCAGTAGAAAAGAAATGGAACAAACGGTGGACTGAACAAAAAGTGTACAGTTTCAACGAAAAGGACGTAGCCAACAAACACTACGTTTTGGAAATGTTTTCCTACCCAAGTGGCTCCAAACTTCACATTGGCCACTGGTACAACTACAGCCTTACGGACAGCTACGCTCGCTACCAAATTTTGAAGGGCAAAAACGTGTTTCAACCAATGGGCTTCGACGCATTCGGTTTGCCTGCGGAAAACTACGCCATCAAAACAGGCGTACACCCACAAGACAGCACCTTGCATAACATCGAAGTGATGGAAGAACAACTCAAAAACATTGGCGCAATGTTCGATTGGGATCACGAAATCAAAACTTGCATGCCCGACTACTACAAGTGGACGCAATGGATTTTTGGCGAATTGTACAAGCACGGCTTGGCATATCGCAAAAAGGCGCCTGTTAACTGGTGCCCCAAGTGCAACACCGTTTTGGCAAACGAGCAAGTTGTTGGCGGTCTTTGCGAACGTTGCGACAGCCAAGTTGTCAAAAAGGACTTGACACAATGGTTCTTCAAAATCACCGACTATGCCGAAGAATTGCTTCAATGTTTGGACACTTTGGACTGGCCGGAAAAAACCAAGGCAATGCAACGCAACTGGATTGGCAAATCCGTTGGTGGCGAAATCCAATTTCAATTGGAAAACGGCCAAGGCTCTTTCAAGGTGTTCACAACCCGTGCCGACACGTTGTTCGGTTGCACCTACGTTGTGCTTGCGCCGGAACACGCTTTGGTAGACGTCATCACAACGGACGAACACAAGGCAGAAGTGCAAGCCTACAAGGACGAAGTTGCCAAAACAACGGAAATTGAACGTTTGTCTACCGCCAAGGAAAAGACAGGCGTGTTCACGGGTGCTTACGCCATCAACCCCATCAACGGACAAAAGGTGGAAGTGTGGATTGGCGACTACGTGCTTGCAACCTACGGAACCGGTGCTGTGATGGGCGTTCCTTCCCACGACGAACGTGACTTCAAGTTTGCGCAAAAGCACAATCTTGGCATCATCCGTGTTATCAAGGGCGCAACGGAAGACGTGGACGACACACTTCCTTTCTGCGACGACGGCGTTTTGGTGGCAAGTGGCGAGTTCGATGGGCTAACTTCCGAACAAGCACGCAATGCCATTGTGGACAAACTTGCAACAATGGGCAAGGGCGAAAAGAAAGTCAACTACCGCTTGCGTGACTGGCTTGTTTCCCGTCAACGCTACTGGGGTGCGCCCATCCCCATCATCTATTGCCCACATTGTGGCGAAGTGTTGGACGAAAACCTACCTGTTGAACTTCCCTACGACGTGGAATTCACACCGGATGGAACAAGCCCACTTGCAAAACACGAAAAATTCATTCACGACGTTGTTTGCCCCAAGTGCGGTGCGCCTGCAACACGGGAAGCCGACACGTTGGACACCTTTGTGTGCAGTAGCTGGTACTTCTTGCGCTACCCCGACAGCAAAAACAGCCAGCAAGCATTCAACACCGAGTGGATTGACAAAATGCTTCCTGTAGACAAGTACGTTGGCGGTGCAGAACACGCTTGCATGCACTTGTTGTACGCACGTTTCTTCACAAAGGCGTTGAGGGACATGGGCTACTTGCACTTTGACGAGCCCTTCAAATCCCTTGTGCACCAAGGCATCATTTTGGGACCGGACGGCAACCGAATGAGCAAATCCCACGGCAACGTTGTCAGCCCAGACGAGTACGTTGGCACCTACGGATCCGACGTGTTCCGTTGCTACATGGCGTTTGGCTTCCGCTACATCGAAGGCGGTCCATGGTCGGACGACGGCATCAAGGCAATCAACAAGTGGCTTGACCGTGTGGAAAGGTACGTGCTTTCCGCCTACCAAGACTACCCAACAACAACGGACTTCGGCACGGAAGAACAACAACTCAACCGTGTTCGCCACCTCACAATCAAGGCAGTAGACAGCGACTACAACGAATTCTCCTTCAACACGGCAGTTGCAAGAATGATGGAACTTGTAAACGCAATTGCCAAGTACGACCAACAACCCACCAAGAATGCGCAATTGTACCGTGACACAGTGGACGATTTGCTTGTGCTTCTTTGCCCACTTGCTCCACACATTGCCGAAGAACTTTGGCAACAAACAGGCCACCAAGGCAGTGTTGTTGTGCAAAAATTCCCTGCTTTCGACGAAAGCGCAACCAAGGCAAGCCAAGTGGAAATGCTTGTTCAATTCAACAGCAGGCCAAAAGTGCGCATCAACGTGGATGCAACGCTCAACGCACAACAACTTCAAGAACTTGTGCTAAAAGACCCCAAAGTTCAAGAACTGTTGCAAGGCGCAACACCCAAAAAAGTAATTGCTATTCCCGGCAGATTGGTAAACATCATTGTGTAGGTGCAAAATGGATTTTTCTAGCATAGCAAAACGTTTGGGCATTGGCGAAACCCCGCTTTTGCCCTACGAAGAAGATTTCGATGCCGACATATTTGTAAAGTACGAAACGTACAATGCAACGGGCAGTGTCAAGGATCGCCCTGCGCTCAACATGATTTTGTGCGCCGAAAGGGATGGAATTTTGACCCCCGGTTGCACAATTGTGGAAGCAACAAGTGGCAACATGGGCATTTCCCTTGCCTACGTTGGCGCAAGCCGTGGCTACAAAGTGTTGCTTACCATGCCGGACACAATGTCGGCAGAACGCCGAACGCTGTTGCAAGGTTTGGGCGCACAACTTGTGCTTACCGAAGGCAAACTTGGCATGCAAGGCGCAGTAGACATGGCTCGTGAACTTGCTTTGCAACCCAATCACGTTTGGCTCGACCAATTCAACAACCCTGCAAACACAAGCGCCCACATCCAAACGGGGCAAGAACTTGTTGAGCAGTTGGACAAAATTGACGTGTTTGTGGCAGGCGTTGGCACCGGCGCAACAATTACCGGTGTGGCGCAAGTGCTTTTGCAAGCGCATCCCGATTGCCAAATTGTTGCAGTTGAGCCTGCAAGTTCGGCAACGCTTTCCCGTGGGGAAAAGGGTGCGCACGTCATCCAAGGCATTGGCGCCGGTTTTGTTCCACCGTTGTACAACGGCAAAGTCGTTTCCCACGTGCAACTTGTAACGGACGACCAAGCATTGCAAAAGTTTGCCGAACTCAACCACAAACTTGGCTACTGCTGTGGCATCAGTTCCGCAGCAAACATCGTCGTGTGCGAAAGGCTTGCAAAAAATCCCGAGTACAAGGGCAAAAACATCGTCACTTTGTTTGCCGACAGCGACGACAGGTACGAAAGCATGCTCAAAAGCATGCGCTAGCAATTGCGAACATGAACCACAAAAAAATTCTTATTGCAAGAAATTTTCAAAAACATATTGACTTAATGTTCAATATGGCTTAAAATATGTACACCAAAATATTTTTTCGGAGGAATTTTATGAAAAAGTTTACAAAAGTTTTGGCACTCACACTTGTTGCTATTATGTGCTTGGCATTCTTTGCAGGTTGTGGCGTAAACGAAAACACAGCTGAAAGAATCAACAAAGCAGCAGAAGAAGAAAAGTATCTCACCTACGAAGAACTTGTAAAGTCCTATGGCGCTCCAACAGTTGACTGGACATTCTCCCTTGGTTCTTCCGGCAAAACAGGTATTTGCGCATGGGTAAACGGTTGCAAAACTCAAGAAGATCTTGAAGCAAAACAAGAAGCAGGCCAAAAACTTCAAGCATTGTACGTTACCTTTGCAGGCGGAAAAGCAACAAGCGCTGAATACAAAGAATACACAGGCGAAGAAAAATAAGTAAAATTTTTCAAAAACAAGATGCACCCAAGCGGTGCATCTTTTTTTTGCACACGTGTGCCGACTTTTGGCAAAAATTGTGGTTTGGAAAGTCAATTGACAAGGGCGACTTTGCTTGTGCGTTGTGCAAGCATTGGCGAGCCTTGCTTTGGGGTAGAATTTGCATTTGTTTTTGTTGTTCGCAAGGCAATTTCCACACCCCGTGGTGGTGTTTTTGCGTGTTGCGTTGGTTTTTGCCCAAACTTACACAAGCGACTTGCCGAGTTTTGGAGCAACGGTTGAGTTTTTGCTTGCAGTATAGCACAAGAGCAACATCGGTTTTTTGCCACCACGTGGCGGGGTTTTTGCAAACAAATGCTTTTGTTTTGGCAACAATGCCACGGCGTTTGTGCTTGCACAACGCTGTTTAAGCGAAAAATGCAACTATTTTTTTGCTATTTACCAAATTGCAGTGTGTTTGTGATATAATACTGCACGGGAAAAACAACCACAAAAACAGGGTTTTTCCAAAGAGGTACCTATGGCAAAAACAGCAACTATTTCTGCCGAAGACAGGCAATTCAACAAAAACAAATGGCTGTTTAGTATCAGCGGTGTTGGGCGAGATTTGTCCTACCAGTTGGTAACAGCCTTTTTGCTTACCTACATTCAGTTTGGTGTCAACTTGACTGTGGCGCAATTTGCAACTGTAAGTTTGCTTATTGGCGTGCTTGGTCGCATTTGGGATGCCATCAACGACCCCGTGATGGGCGCCATCATCGAGGGTTCTCGCTTGAAGTGGGGCAAATTCAAACCGTGGATTTTTATTGGTGCGGTTTGCACGGGCGTTGTCATTTTGCTGATGTTCAACGTGCAAAGCCTTGGTGGCTGGGCGTTTGTTGCATTTATCACAGCAATGTACCTATTGTGGGAAACATCCTACACAATGAACGACATTGGCTACTGGTCCATGCTTCCTACGCTAACTTCCAAGCAAGATCAACGCAACCAAGCATCCATGCTGACGGTGCTGTTTGCAGGCATTGGCGCAATCATTGCGCAAGGCGTCATCCCCACTTTGACAACGGGCAACATGCTTGCGGGCTACAGGCTTGTTTCCATCATTGCCGTTGTTGGACTTGTTTCCATGCAATGCATCATGGCTGTGTTCATCAAGGAACGCCCACGTGCCGAAATGCAACAGGAAGCATCGGTGTCGCTAAAGAGCATTTTTGTCACCATCAAAAACAACGACCAATTGCTTTGGGTAACGCTTTCCCACATTTTGTACAGCATTGGCTCTGCGCTTCTCACAGCGCTTGCAGCAAACCTTGTGTATGCGGAAATTGCCTACAACGGCGACTACTACTTCTACATGGTTGTTGCCTACGGCGTGCCCAGCGTGCTTGTCAACGTGATGTACCCCAAAATTGTGGCAAAACTTGGCAGGAAAAAACTTCAACGCCTTGCCATTGCCGTTGCCGTTGTTGGCTACGTCGGCCTTGGCTGTGTTGGTTGGACGGGCACAAACCCAGTTTTGACAATTGCTCTGTTCTGCGCATTTGCAGTTATCATTTCTTGCGGACAAAGTTTGTTCTACATGGCAAACATCGTGCACATGACCAACTGCGTTGAGTACAACGAGTACAAGCAAGGTCAACGCAACGAAGCCATCGTTTCCACACTTCGCCCATTCACGGCAAAACTTTCGTCGGCGTTGCAAACCGTTGTTGTAACGGTGGTATTGGTTGCATCCGGCATCTACGGCATCAGTGGCAACATCACAGGGTTGGAAACACAAAAGAATTTGTTCGACAAAATGTACACAACAAGTTCTTCCTACACAACGGACGTTGGCAACTACTTGGACGAAGTCAACAACTACATCCTTCTTGTTGAACAAGCCCAAGGGGACGAACAAGCATTGCAACAAATTTCCAAGCAGTTGGAAACAAGCAAGTACCAATTTTCGGTAGACAGCCTTGTTGCCGTTGGCGACGCAGTTGTTGCCGAAAAGTACCAAACCCCACAAAATGGCAACACGGGGTACGCAATTTGCCGTTTGAAAGACTTCGACAAATCCATGTTGGAAGAAGGCAAGCAGTACACCTTGATTGTTGGCGACTTGAACGGCTACGAACTTTCGCAAGCATTGCAAGGCGACAGTCAGTCGGCAGCCGACAAGCACTTCCACGGACAAGTCAACGCCAACCTTGGCGCACGCATTGGTTTGCGACTTGCCGTGACGCTTGTTCCCATTGTGTTGATGCTACTTGCGCTTGTCATCGTTGACAAAAAGTTCATCATCGACGAACAGTACTACGAACACATGATGCAAGAGTTGGAAGCACGCCACGCCTAGGTGTGCAAAATCCACACACGTGGTGGCAAGTTTCCAAGTTTTGCAACCCAAAACGCCCACTTTTTGCAAGCCGTTTGCTTGTGGCAGGGGTGCAGTTTCTACTTCCAATTTGGAGCAACGGAATTTTTCGTTGCTCCTTTTGTTTTGCCCAATTTCGTTGCCAATTTGCCACCCCGTGGTGCCTTTTTTGTGGTTTTGTTTCCATTTTTACTCACGTGGCGTTGCAGGCTTTGATTTTTCCCCATTGCTCGTTGCTTTTGTTTTGTTGGTTTTGGTTGTGTTTGCGCAACTTGTAGGTGGTCCTTGTTGAACAAGCCATTTCATTGTTTCTTGTTTGCCGGTTTTTTCAAGTTGCATAGTTTTTGTTTTCCCAACAACTACCTTGCAAAATTTCAACAAAATGTGATTTTTGCGTTCGGTCACTTCAACAATGCTTTGGGTTCCCAACAAGTATGTATTTCACTCACGTGGCGTTGCCAGCTTTGAGTTTCTCCCATTGCCGTTGGTTTACGTGGCGTTTGTCGGTGACACTTGCTCCCATTGCCTTGAAAAAAAATCCTTCAAATTGCCGTTTGTTTTGGTGGCAGTTTAGTTTGTGTTGAGCGTGATGTGGCAAAATGTTCAAAAATGCAATTTTAGAAATTATTTTATATATACATGCGCTTGACAAATTGCACGTGTTGTTGTACAATCTTCAACGATAAACCTATCGAGAGTGACAGAGAGATTGGACTCGGTGAAGTCACAGCAACCTAAAATATTGTTAGGTGCTAAATTCCACAAGGCAAACGCCTTGAAAGATGGGACGGTGGCGACTAGTGTCGTGTTGCGCAGTCTTGTCTTGGTGGCAAGACATTTTTTTTGCAAAGCCCCCGAAAGGTTTACTACAGGAGGAAAAAATGATAACGAAGAAACACAGATTTTTCACATCGGAAAGCGTTACGGAAGGCCATCCCGACAAAATGTGCGACCAAATTTCCGACGCCATTTTGGACGCTATTCTTGCGAAAGACCCCAACGCACGTGTTGCTTGCGAAACTGTTGTTTGCACGGGCACGGTTTTTGTTATGGGTCAAATCACAACAACTGCCATTGTGGACTACGCAACGGTTGTTCGTGACACAGTTCGCAAAATTGGCTACACCCGTGCAAAGTTTGGCTTCGATGCCGACAGTTGCGCAGTTTTGCTTTCCATCGACAAGCAATCCCCCGACATTGCGCTTGGCGTAGACAATTCCGGCGAGTACAAGGACCGTGGCGAATTGTTGGATATGTACGGCGCAGGCGACCAAGGCATGATGTTTGGCTACGCTTGCAACGAAACACCGGAACTGATGCCAATGGCAATCACTTTGGCTCAACGCATTTCTTTGCGCCTTGCCGAAGTGCGCAAGGAAGGCATTTTGGACTACCTTCGCCCGGACGGAAAGTGCCAAGTAACCGTTGAGTACGACGAAAACGACAAGCCTTGCCGTGTGGACACAATTGTCCTTTCCACACAACACAGTGCGCAAGTTGATTCGGCAACAATTGCCAGCGACATGATTGAACACGTAATTCGCAAGGTTGTTCCACTTGAACTTTTGGACGAACAAACCAAGTACTACATCAACCCAACAGGCCGTTTTGAAATTGGTGGTCCTGCTGCCGACAGCGGACTTACTGGCAGAAAAATCATTGTGGACACCTACGGTGGCTACTGCGCACACGGTGGCGGAGCATTCTCCGGCAAGGACCCAACCAAAGTTGACCGTAGCGCAGCGTACATGGCACGCTACATTTGCAAAAATGTTGTTGCTGCAGGCCTTGCGGAAAAAATTCAATTGCAAGTTTCCTACGCAATCGGTCGCAGCAAACCTGTGAGCATCGACGTCAACACCTACGGCACAGGCGTTGTTTCCGACGTGGTTTTGTCGGAAATCATTTCGGAGGAATTCGACCTTCGCCCAAGGGCAATCATCGAAAAATTCAACCTTCAAAGCCCCATCTACTTTGCAACTGCAAGCTACGGCCACTTTGGTCGCAACGAATTTGCTTGGGAACAGTTGGACAAGGTGGAAGATTTGAAAAAGTACAACAACTAGGAAGTGAACGTTTTGCAACTTGAAGTAAAGGGAACTGTTGCCAACATCATCTATCGCAACGAGGAAAACGGCTACACCGTGCTTTCCTTGGACACTACCGACGGAGACGACATTGTTTGCGTGGGTAGTTTTCCCACGCTCTCGGTTGGTACCGTTTTGCAAGCGCAAGGCAAAGTTGCCGTGCACAAACAGTACGGCGAGCAACTTCAAGTGGAAACCTACAAGGTGTGCGACCCCACCAACAAGGAAGGCATCGTCAAGTACCTTTCCAGCGGTCTAATCCGTGGCGTTGGGGAAAAAACTGCAACCAACATCTACGCAATGTTTGGCGAGGACACTTTTGGCGTGATAGAAAACAATCCCGCTGCCCTTGCCAAGGTAAAGGGCATTTCCATGCGCAAAGCCATGGAAATTTCCAACGCCGTTGCCGAACTCAAGGACATGCAAAACCAAATCATGTTTTTGCAAAGCTACGGAATTTCCGTCAATTTGTCGGTAAAAATCTACAACATGTACAAGGAGCAAACCAAACGCACCGTTTCGGAAAACCCCTACAAGTTGATTGACGACATCGACGGCGTTGGCTTTTTGACAGCCGACAAAATTGCCCAAAGCATGGGGCACGTCAACGACAGTGCATTTCGTGTGCGTGCTTCCATTGTGTATTCCCTCAAAGACTCTGCCGAAAAGCAAGGCAACACCTTTTTGTACTTCGACGATTTGATGCAAAGGTGCAGTGCTTTGCTTGGCCTCAATTTGGAGGACTACGGCGAAATGGTGGAAAACACCATCACAAAACTTGTGTTGGAACCAACAATCAAGGTGTTCCAAGTGGACGGAGTGCGTTGCGTGGCTTTGAGCAGGTACTACGCTTTGGAAAAATCCATTGCGTCCCGCCTTATTCGCTTGAACAGGGATGCAAAGCGCATCATGATGGACGTTGACAGTTTGGTTGCCAACTTCGAAAAGGTGCACAACATTTCCTTCCACGCAAGCCAACTTGGCGCTGTAAAATCGGCGCTTATCAACGGAGTTACCGTCATCACAGGTGGCCCCGGCACAGGCAAAACAACCATCATCAAGTGCATTGCCGAAATTCTTGGCGCACACGGTTTGCGTTTGGAGTTTTGCGCCCCAACGGGCCGTGCCGCAAAGCGTATGGCGCAAAGCACCGGCAAGGATGCCAAAACCATCCACCGTTTGCTTGGCTACGAAGCGCAAGGCGACAGAATGGTGTTCAAGTACAATCGCAACAACCCACTTTCTTGCGACGTTGTTGTGGTGGACGAGTTGTCCATGGTGGACGTTTCGGTGATGTACAGTTTGTTGCAAGCATTGAACAACGGCACCCGTATCGTGCTTGTGGGCGACAAAGACCAGTTGCCAAGCGTTGGCGCAGGCAACGTGCTAGCCGACGTCATCCGTAGCGGAGTGATAGAAATTCGCTACCTAACGCACATCTACCGTCAGTCGGAGGACAGCCTGATTGTTTCCAACGCCCACCTCATCAACAAGGGGAAAATGCCGGAATTCAACAATCACAGCAAGGACTTTTTCTTCATCAACACCGACGACGTTGGCGTTGTTGCAAGCACAACGGTGCAACTTGTCACCAAGCGCTTGCCAAATTTCACCAAGTTGCAACCCAAGGAAATTCAAGTGCTGGGCGCATTGAAGGGTGGCATTTCCGGTGTGGAAAACCTCAACAGTTTGTTGCAAAAAGCCATCAACCCACCAATGTACGGCAAGCACGAAGTTGCCGTGGGCAAAAGCATTTTCCGTGTGGGCGACAAGGTGATGCAAACTGTCAACAACTATCAACTTGCCTACGTCAAGTACAACGAGGATGGCACTGTGGAGCAAGGGGAAGGCGTTTTCAACGGCGACATTGGCTACGTTCAAAAAATTGACCGTGCAAACGGTATTGTTGAAGTGGCTTTTGACGACAATCGCATTGCATCCTACGGCGAACACGAACTGTCCGACTTGCAACTTGCCTACGCAATCACAATTCACAAAAGCCAAGGTAGCGAATTCGACGCTGCCGTGGTCACACTTGTCAACGGCCCACCAACCATCATCAACAAAAACTTGCTGTACACAGCCATCACCCGTGCCAAAAAAGCCGTGGTGCTTGTGGGTAGCAAAAGGGTGCTTGCAATGATGATTCACAACAACTACATTGCAACACGTACCACCAATTTGATGCGGTTTTTGCAGGAAGAAAACGGTTCGTTCAACAAGTACTTCGGTGTGTTTTCTACCGACTCTGCGGAGGACTAGCACACCATGAAAAAATTTCTTCAACAAGCCTACGAATTTGTTGCCGACTTGGTTGCGCCCGTTGGGTGCAGATGCCTTTCGTGCGACAGTGAAGTGTTCGACAACACCGGCTTTTGCCAACAATGCACGCCCAAATTGCCCTTCAACAACGGCAAAACTTGCCTTCGTTGCGGGGTTGCCATTCACGGTGCGGAGGACTACTGTGGCAACTGCGCTTTCGACAAAATCTACTTCGACAAGGGCTACTCGGTGTTTAGCTACGACGGCGTTGTCAAAAGCGCCATTCTCAAAATGAAGTTCACAGGCGCAGGCAGGTTTGCCAAAGTGCTTGCCAACTACCTTGTGTTTTTGGCGCAAAAGCACAACTTGCAGTACGACCTTGTGTGCTACGTGCCAATGACCAAAACTTCGCAAAAACAGCGCAGGTACAACCAATCGGAACTGCTTGCCAAGTACTTTTGCATGGCGCAGGATCTTGACGTTTTGTGCCACGCCCTTGCCAAAATCAAGCAAACGGAACGGCAGGAAAGTTTGGGCAAGCAACAGCGCAAGGAAAACCTTGTTGGCGCCTACAAGTGCGTTGCCAACGTCAAGGGCAAGCGTGTGCTTGTTATCGACGACGTCAAAACAACGGGGTCTACCATCAACGAATGCGCAAAGGTGCTCAAGCGTGCCGGCGCAACAAGCGTGGTGGGACTTACCGTTGCTTCTAGGGAAGAGCAAACGCAATGGGAAATTGACGAGGAAATTTGAAAATAATCAGCAAACAGTCAACCTTTGCAATGGCAAAGGGTGGAGGAATATATGAAAGATAACTATGGATTTGCCAACAGGCAAGCCGTGAAAAAACTGGAAAAAATTGCCAAACTTGTGGAAGCCAAGTCGGCTTTGTACGCATCCATGACGGACGAAGTTTTGGCAAGCCAAACGCAAGTGTTGAAGGATCGCTACCAAAACGGCGAAACGTTGGACAAACTTTTGCCGGATGCCTACGCCGTTTGTAGGGAAGCAAGCGCACGTGTGTTGAAACAACGCCACTACCACGTGCAAATTTTGGGTGGTATTGCGTTGCACCAAGGCAGAATTTGCCAAATGGCAACGGGCGAAGGCAAAACGCTTACCGAAACTTTGCCTGCCTACCTCAACGCCTTGACGGGCAACGGTGTTCACATCATCACCGTCAACGAATACCTTGCCACTCGTGACATGGAGTGGATGGGCAAAGTTTTCCGCTTTTTGGGTTTGACGGTTGGCGTGACGCTTTCCAACATGACCAACAGGGAAAAACAACGTGCCTACAAGTGCGACATCACCTATGGCACCAACAACGAGTTTGGTTTCGACTACCTGCGTGACAACATGTGCACGGCTCGCCACCAATGCGTGCAACGTGGCTTGAACTTTGTCATTGTGGACGAAGTGGACAGCATTCTCATCGACGAGGCACGCACACCGCTGATTATTTCCGGTCCAAGTGGCAAATCCAGCGCAATGTACGTAACGGCAAATCGCTTTGTGGTGACACTTCGCAATTCCACCAACGTGGATGAGGAAGGCAAAACGGAAAACAAGGTTGAGCCAAACGGCGACTACGTGGTGGACCAAAAGTCCAAGCAAGTGCGCTTGACGGACGTGGGTATTGCCAAGGCGGAAAGGTTTTTCAAGGTGGACAACCTTTCCCACCCCGACAACATGGAAATCAACCACCACATCAACAACGCCCTTCGTGCGCACGCAATCATGCACAGGGACGACGACTACATTGTGGAAAAAGGGCAAATTCTCATTGTCGATTCTTTCACAGGTCGCAAAATGGAAGGCAGACGTTTCAGCGCCGGCTTGCACCAAGCAATTGAAGCCAAGGAACACGTCACCATCAAGGAAGAAAACAAAACTCTTGCCACAATAACGTTCCAAAACTACTTCCGTTTGTATCGCAAAATGAGTGGTATGACGGGTACTGCCAAAACGGAAGAAAAGGAATTCAACACAATCTACAACATCGACGTTGTGGCAATTCCCACCAACTTGCCGGTGGTGCGCAAGGACTTGCACGATTTGTTCTTTGCCACACGCAAGGCAAAACTCAACGCCATCGTGGAAGAAATCAAACAGCGCAACGCCATTGGCCAACCTGTTTTGGTGGGCACGGTAACGGTGGAAAAGAGCGAGGAAATTGCCAAACTTTTGGATGCTGAACGCATCAAGTACAGGGTGCTAAACGCAAAGCAACACAAGCAGGAAGCATCCATCATTGCGCAGGCAGGCAGGCTTGGCGCAATCACAATTGCCACCAACATGGCAGGTCGTGGAACGGACATTTTGCTTGGTGGCAACCCCGAGTTTCTTGCCAAGCAGGAAATGAAAAAACTTGGCTACGACGACGAGCAAATTGAACTTTCCACTTCCTTCGTTGCCAAGGATGAAGAAACGGAAAAATTGCAACACGTGTTCCGAGAGTTGGTTGCAAAACACAAGGTGCAAACGGACGAGGAAAAAAAGCGTGTTGTGGAAGTTGGTGGGCTGTGCGTAATCGGCACGGAACGCCACGATTCCCGCCGAATCGACGACCAATTGCGTGGCCGTGCAGGCCGTCAGGGCGACCCCGGTTGCAGTGTGTTCTTCCTGTCTGCCGAGGACGACATGATGCGCATTTTTGCCAGCGACATGATTCAAAACGTGATGCGCTTTTTGCATTTCGACGAGGACAAGCCCATCGAACACAGGGCGCTTACCAACATCATTCGCTCGGCGCAAGCACGCATCGAAGGCATTCACTTTTCTAGCCGTAAGCAAGTGTTGCAGTACGACGACGTCAACAACCATCAACGCAAGGTTATCTACGGCGAACGCAACAAAATCATGGATCAGGAAAACATCCACCAAGACATTTTGAACATGGCCGACGACTACGCTCGCAAGGCTTTGGAAGATGCTTGCCAAGGCGAGGAAGACGTTTCCCTGTGGGATTTGGAAGAAGTCAACAAAAGGTTGGCAATGTACTTCCCTGTGGAACAGCCCGTTTTGCAACAACATCAACTAACAAATGCCAGGGACGTGTGCAAAATTCTTGCTGAACTTTGCAGGGAACTTTTGGACACACGCTTCAACGAGGAAGAGCAACAGGGCGTTGTTCCCTTCCGTGAATCGGAAAGGTACATGCTTCTTCGCACAATGGACACCTTGTGGATGGACCACATCGACGCATTGGACGACCTGCGCAAGGGCGTTGGATTGCAAGCAATTGGCCAACACGACCCACTTTTGGTGTACAAAAAGGAAGCCTTCGACATGTTCGAAACACTCAACGAAACAATCATTGTGCAAACAATTCGCAAGTTGTTCTTTGCCAAATTGTTGTACACAATGCCAACGCAACCAACGGGTGGTAGCGACGACAAGGCAGATGGCAAAAAAGGCTCTGCAAACAAGCAACAAGCAAGCCAACAAGACCCAAATCGCCCACTCACCAAAAAGGAAGAGTACGCCTTGAAACGTCAACAACGCAAGGCGGAAAAGAACAAAAAGAAGTAGCGAGGACACATGATTCAAGTAGAAGATCTCAGGCTGACCATCAAAAACGCACAGTCCAAACTTGCCGGCATTGGCGAAAGTTTGAACATTCCCAAACTGCAACAAGAGTTGGACGCTTTGACGGAAGAACAGCACAAGGCAAACTTTTGGGACGACGTCAAGAACGCACAAGCCGTTAGTCAACGTGCAAAAAACATCGAAGACAAAATTGCCAACTACACCAAACTTTGCGAAAAACTGCAAGACGTGGTAGACATTTTGGACATGTTTGCCGACGACGAAGGCATGCTTGCCGAAGCATCTGCCGAAATTGAAGTGCTCAACAAAGCCATCAACGAACTGCACATTGCAACGCTGTTGTCCGGCAAGTTCGACCAAAACAACGCCATTTTGACGTTGCACGCAGGCGCAGGCGGAACGGAAGCGCAAGACTGGGTGCAAATGCTGTACCGCATGTACACAAGGTATTGCGAACGCCGTGGCTACAAGTTGCAAGTTTTGGACTTTTTGGCTGGCGAAGAAGCAGGCATCAAGAGCGTAACTTTCCAAGTTAACGGCGCCAACGCCTACGGCTATCTCAAGGCGGAAAAGGGTGTTCACCGTTTGGTGCGCATTTCCCCATTCGATTCGCAAAAACGCCGACACACAAGTTTTGCTTCGCTGGAAGTAATGCCGGAATTGCAACAGGACAACGACATTGTCATTGAAGACAAGGACTTGAAGGTAGACACCTACCGTAGCAGTGGCGCCGGCGGACAGCACGTCAACAAAACGGAAAGCGCAATTCGCATCACGCACATTCCAACGGGTATCGTTGTTTCCTGCCAAACACAGCGCAGTCAAATTCAAAACAGAGAACAAGCAATGATGATGCTCAAATCCAAACTTGCCGAAATCAAGGAACGTGAGCAAATGGAAGAGGCGTTGTCTATCAAGGGGGAAATCAAAAAAATCGAGTGGGGCAGTCAAATCCGTTCCTACGTTTTTTGCCCCTACACCTTGGTAAAGGACCATCGCACCAACTTCGAAAACTCCAACATTGCCGACGTGATGGACGGCAACATTCAACCTTTCATCGAAGACTACTTGCAAAAGGCTTTCTAAATTTTGCAAGCAACACAGGACAAAACAATGAAAAAAATTCTTCTTTCAACGTTGATATTGGCGCTTGCGTTTGCGCTGTTCGTGCCTTGCTTTGCCAATGCCGAAACATCGCAAAACAACGGATCTTTTGCGCCGGAAGGGCAGGACTACAAACTGGTAACCTTGCTTTCCGACGGAAAACCCGTTGGCGCAAGGCTTGTCAAAATCTACTTTGGCGAAATTGAAACACGAATAGACGTGTATTCCAGCCAACAAATGCCATTGGATTTCTACTTGGGCAACACCAACCTTTCGGCAAGCCAGTTGCAAACACGCAACAAATTGGTGGAAATTTTCAACGATATCAACGATTTCATGCAACAAGTAGACGTTGCCACAAATTCAACCTACACAGGCAAAACCAACAGCCAAGGCGAAACTTTGCCCATTTCCGACGTGTACCGTTTCAACCAAGCAGTGCAGGGTGACAAGGTGGAAATTTCCAAAATTTCTTACGAAATGCTTCAAATTGCCAAGGAAATGTACCACAGCACAAACGGGGCGTTCAACCCGGCTGTGTACCGTTTGGTGGATTTGTGGGGATTTTCTTCCCGAATTTATTCGCAAGGCAACTTTGGCGAACCCTACGACAGAATTGTCACGGCGCAACAGTTTGCGCAACAAGGCTACCCATTGCCGGAGCAAAAGTACGTGGATGCATTTTCCAACGCCGACTTTGTCAACTTCGACCACGTGGTGCTGAGCGAGGAAAATGGCAAGTACTTTGCCACAAAAAACTGCACCCCTGCTGTGGTAGACGGCGTGCAATTTCAACAATGGATTGACCTTGGTGGCATTGCCAAGGGCTACGCTGTGGACTACATCAGGAGCGTTTTGCAAAGCAACAATTTGCCCAACTACTTCGTGGATTGTGGCGTGAGTAGCCAAAGTGTTGGCAAGGGCGTGGACGGCAAGGACGTTGAACTTGCATTCTCCGACTCTTTCGACCCAATGTCGCAATTTTGGGGCGTTCCACTCTTTTCCGTAAACGTTGCCAACAACAGCATTTCCACAAGTGGGCAGTACGTGCGCAAGTACACAACCAATGGCATCACCTACTCGCACATTGTCGATGCCAAAACGGGCGCACCTGCGCAAACGGGTGTGGAAAGCGTTGCCGTGATTTTGCCAAACAACGGCACTTGGGCAACACAGGGTGACTGCTTGACAACGGCTTTGACCGTGATGGGCAAAAACGAAATTGTTGACTTTGTCAACGGCTACGCAAAGCAACACGGCATCTACGTTGTTGTGTGCTACAAAACCGTGGACGGACAAAAGCAAATTCTTTCCAACTTCTCCAAGCAACAAATTGTTGCCCAAGGGGAAAACTTCAACAACTATCAATGGGCTTTGCAACAGGGTGCGGACGGCAACTTTGCCTACGACGAAAGTATTCCAACCCTTGCAACACACAACTACCAAGTCATCCTTGTGGTGGCAGGCATAGTTCTTTCGTTGGCAATTGTTGCCATTGTTGTGTACCACTTTGTGTGGGGCAAGAGGCATACCTTCCAAAACGTAAAGAACGCCAAGAAAGACAAACCCTTCAAGCCTGCCGACGTGGGTGTGTACATGCTTGTGGCATTGCTTGTTTTGGTGCTGTTTTCGGTGTTCTTTGGCCAAAGCGCACCGCAAAGCATCCAGTACGTCAAGGTGGTGGAAATAGAAAGTGGCAACGTGCTGTTTGTGTACAACGTTGCTCGCAACGAGTACCAAATTGGCGAAAATGCCAACGTCGACGTGCAAAAAATAGACAACGGACTGAGTGTTACCATCACTCAGCAAATTGACGGGGAAGAGCATTTCAACACTTTTGAGATTTTGCTCAATTCCCAAACTTCGGTAAAAATGACGCAATCTATTTGTGGTTTCCACCAAGATTGCGTGTACAACTTCCCTGCGCTTTCTCAGGCAGGGGGCACAATTGTTTGCAGTCCCAACGGGCTAAAAATCATCACGGAGTGACACTATGCTTCAACACAAACCAAAAACCAGATATTTTTCCGCCAAACGTGTGGCGTTGTTGGGCATTTTGTGCGCAATGGGGCTGATCATGTTCATGGTGGAAAGTTTGTTCCCACCGTTGTTTTTGCCGGGTGCAAAAATGGGGCTTTCCAACATTTTTTCCTTGCTGACGGTGTACCTTCTTGGGCCGGTAGATGCGCTTGTGCTCATTGTTGTGCGCACAACTTTGGGAAGCATGTTCACAGGCAACATGTCCACGTTGATGTACAGTTTGACGGCAGGCGTTGTCAGCGTGGTGGTAAGTTCCGTTTTGGTGGAATTTGTCTACCCAAAAATCAGCATTGTTTCCATTTCGGTGGTGTCGGCATTGCTACACAACATCACGCAAAACGTTGTGTTTTGTTTGGTAAGTGACACGCCGGAAATGTTTTCCTACATGCCGTGGCTTGCTTTGGTGGGCGTGGTGGCAGGCATCATCGTTGGATTTGCCGTGTGGTTTATTCTCAAAACCGTGCCACTGCGTGTGTTTGCAAACTTTTTGACGGACGTTTCCACGCCAAAACTGGCGGAAAATCCCAACGACTAATTCGAGGAAGTATGAAAAATATTCTTGTTTTCAACGATATATCGGGGCTTGGCAACTGCTCCCTTTCGGCAAACTTGCCAATTTTTGCGCACTTTGGGCACTACAGCATGCCCATTTGCACAGGTATGTTTTCCAGCCAAACGGGTTTTAGTGGATTTTTGTGCCAACCCAACACACAAGTGTTGCAATTTGCAAAGCAACTGCTTTCCGAGCGCAAGGCAGACGTTGTGTACGTTGGTTTTTGCAACAACGTGGAAACTTTGCGCCAAGTGACGCAAGTGGTGGAAGAATGCAAAAGGCAGGGCGCAATGGTGCTTGTTGACCCCGTGATGGGAGACAACGGCAAGTTCTACCCCGTTTTCAACAACGACTACTTGCAACAAATGAAAAAACTTGTTGCGTTGGCAGACTACGCAACGCCCAACTTGACGGAAGCGTGCATGCTGTTGGATTTGCCCTACGATCAAGTTGTTGCCGAGCAAAACAACGCAGGCTACCTTGGCCATTGCGGAAAGTTGTTGCAGGGCTTTTTGGCAACCACGGGGTGCAAAAATGCCGTTGTCACGGGCATTGTTGTGGGCAATTTGATTGGCAACGTCGTGTTGCAAGGTCAAGCAACAAAGTATGTCACAACGGATCGCAACGAGCGCAACTTTTCCGGCACGGGCGACTTGTTCAGTTCCATCGTTTTGGCTGAAATTTTGGAGGGCTACGACCTTTTCCAAGCAACGCAAGCATCGGCAGAGTTCATCAGCAGGTCAGCCAAAAACACCCTTTGCAAGGACGTGCGCTTTGGCGTGGAATTTGCGCCACTTTTGCACACCTTGTTGAAATAGCGCACCACGTGGTGGCAAAAAACAAGTCGAAATTACCTTGGGCGACAGTTGTTTTTGCCACGTTCAAGGCAGTTGGCGCACGTGCCGTTTGCCACAACGTTGTACTAACTAAACACGTCGCTTCAAATTGGCGACGTTTTGTTTACTAAAAAACTTTTTGTGCAAATATACTACTTTCAGGATGGTGGTATATGAAAAAATTTGCACACAAACACAAATTTTGCAAAAAAGACTTTGCAACGGTTTTGCTAGTGGTGCTGTCCGTTGCAATGCTGTGCGTTTTCCTTCCCCTGCTTCCACAAAAGCCAACCACGGCTCCACCCAAGCACTACCAAGGCGTGTTGCAACTGTGGAACGTGGAAAACTTCGAAGGTGGTAGCGGAAACAGGCATCAATGGTTGGTTGGCAAGTGCGCCAACTTCGAAAAACAGCACACGGGGTTGTTCGTTCACGTCACAACGCTGTCGCACGAGCAAGCCTTGCAAAAACTAAACGACGGGCAAAGTTTCGACATCGTTTGCTTTTCCCGTGGCACGGCAAATGCTTTTTTGCCACGTCTTGTGCCGTATGACGGGCAAACTTCTCACTTGAACGACAACTTTGTGTTGGCATCCGTTTTGGGTGGCAAACAAATGGCTGTGCCGTTGTACACAGGTGGCTACTTGCTGTTTGCTCGCACTTCCCAAGTGGGGCAAAACTATAACGTTTCCAACGTTTTTCAACACACGTATGCCAAAAAAGTGGGCAAAACACAGCAAAATTTGAAGCCCCTGATGGGTGGATTTGCAACTTTCAACAGCCCAATTTCGGCATTGTACCACGAGGGCGTTGTTGGTGGAACGCCCTTTGAACAAGATTTTTCCCAGTACCAAGCCTACCAACAATTTGTTGCCAACAACGTGGCAGTTTCGCTACTTGGCACGCAACGGGATTTGGTGCGACTGCTTCAACGGCAGGAAAACGGAAAAATTCCGCCACTTTCCATTTTGCCACTTGGTGGCTACACCGACTTGCTTCAATGCGTTGCGCTTGGCACGTCCAACCAAATGGCAACGGAGTTTGTTGAGTATCTTGTGAGCAACGAAGTTCAGCAAACGCTTTGCAACGTTGGCTTGTTTGCCGTGACAAACCAAAATTGGTACACGGCGGAAACGTTTTGTCAGTTGGAAAGTTTGCTAAAAACAGCACACGTCCCCAACGTTTTCGACGACGAACAAAGCATTGCTCGGCAAAAACAGCAAGCGGAAAACGCAGTTTTTGGAGGCAAGCAGTAGTGGACGTTCAACTTGCCCTTTCAAAAATGAAAAAATATTGTGCCACAAACAGCACGGAAATGCAGTTTTGTCAGTTGACAACTTTGCGCTGTGGGGGTACAATTTTGTTGACGGTGTTTCCCACAAGTCAAAAACAACTTTTGCAAGTCGCAAAACTGTGCACAATGGCAAATTTGCCACTTTGCGTGCTTGGCAACGGAAGCAACGTTTTGGCAAGCGACAAGCCGTTTTTCGGCGTCGTTGCCGTCACAAAAAAACTAAACAAAATTTCCGTTGTTGGTAGCAAGGTCGTTGCGCAATGCGGTGCGCACACAACCAAACTGTTTTGGCAACTGCACAAGCACGGGCTTTGCGGTGGAGAGTTTCTTCGTTGCCTTCCTGCAACCGTTGGCGGTGCCGTGGTTGGCAACGCAGGTTGCTTTGGGCAATGCATGCAAAACGTCCTTTCCAAGGTGCTTGTGTGGCACAACGGCAAGGTGCAATGGATTGATGCGAGTCAATGCCAATTTTCCCACCGAAACAGCATTTTCAAGCACACGCATGCCCTAGTTTTGGCAGTAGAAATGCAATTTGAACGGGGCGATTCGCAACAAATTTTGCACAAAAGCCAACAAATGCTCAACAAAAAACAGCAGTCGCAACCACTCAACCTGCCCAGCGCAGGCAGTGTTTTGTACCATCCAACAGTTTGCCTTTCGGCTTTGCTCGACAAGGCAGGTTTGAAGGGTGCAACAATTGGTGGTGCGCAAATTTCCACCAAACACGCAGGCTTCGTTGTCAACACAGGCAACGCCACGTCAACTGACGTGTTTTTGCTCATCCAACACGCACAAAACGTGCTTCAAAGCCAATTTGGCTTGCAAAGCAACGTGGAAGTACAATTTGTCAATTTCTAGGAAGGATTTTGCCATGACGTTTTCTCAATCGGTCAAAAACGAAATACTCAAAAGTTTGCGCCATCTCAAGCCGTGTTGCTCCAAGGGGTTTTTGACGGCTGTTTTCAAAACAAGTGGCTCGCTGAAGTTGGACTACAACGGCATTTCCTTCTGCTTGGACAGCGAAAACGATGCATTCTTGAAGTTTTGTAGCCGACTTGCCAAGGAAGTGTGTGGAATTGGTGGCAAAATGGAAGAAAACGGCGTAAACGCCAAGGGTACACCAACCTACACTTGCAAGTTCAATGGCGAAATTGGCAAACATTTGGGCTTTTCAAACAACGACGGGTTCAACTTTTTGCTGTTGCAACAGGCCGTTAAAATGCCAACGGAACCTTGTTGCGTGCGCACCTTTTTGCAAGGCTTGTTCGTTTCCTGCGGTTCGGTGATGATTCCCTTTGCCGAGGACGACCTTGGCGAAAGTAAGTCGGCATCCAGCAAGTACCATTTGGAAATGCGCTTCACCGACGAAGATTTTGCCAACCAAGTTTTGCAAACCTACCAACACTTGGGTTTGCACAAAACCACTCGCAAAAACTACACCGTGTTGTACATCAAAAACAGTTCTGCCATTGCCGACTTTTTTGTGTACGTCAACGCAATGAGCGCCAAATTGAAGTTGGAAAACATCATCATTGGCCGTTCCATTCGCAACACGGCAAATCGCCAACGCAACTGCATCGAAGCCAACATAGAAAAGGCAGTTTTGGCAAGCGAAAGGCAACTTTCTGCCATTGCCGAACTAAAACGCAAGGGCTTGTACCAAAGCCTTCCACAAAGTTTGAAGGACGTTGCGGAAATTCGCCAAGAATTTCCCGAAGCCAATTTGGACGAAATTGCCTCTCGACTTGGCATTTCCAAAAGTGGCGCAAACCACCGTTTGGCACGGCTCATTCAACTTTCTCAAAACGACTAACTAACGAAAACACCCACCCCGTGTGGCAAAAAACACATTCTAGGAGACAAAATGAATCCTTTTGTACACTTGCACGTTCACACCGAGTACAGCCTGTTGGACGGCGCAACCCGAATTGACGAAATGCTTGCCAAGTGCAAGCAACTAAACATGCCTGCCATTGCCGTTACCGACCACGGCAACATGTACTGCGCTTGGAAGTTTTTGAAATCCGCCAAGGAAGCAGGCATCAAACCCATCATTGGTTGCGAAGTCTACATGTGCGAAGATTTGCACGCCGTTGGCTACAACAACAGGGAGTACTTCCACCTTGTGCTACTTGCAAAAAACAACGTGGGCTACTACAACTTGTGTCGCCTCAATTCCATTTCCTTTGTGGAAGGCTTCTACTACAAACCAAGGCTAGACTTCAACACCTTGAAGCAGTACAGCGAAGGCCTTGTGTGCCTTTCGGCGTGCATTGCAGGTCAAATTCCGCAACTGTTCCTTGCCGACAGGCCGGACGAAGCCAAGAAAGTTGCCTTGCAGTACAAGCAATTGTTTGGCGACGACTTCTACATTGAAATTCAACGCCACGGCATTGCCGACGAAGATGCCGTTATGCCACAACTCGTTGCCCTTGCAAGGGAGTTGGACATCAAACTGGTTGTCACCAACGACGTTCACTATCTCAACAAGCAAGACGCCGTGCTTCAAGACATCATGATGTGCGTGCAAATGGGCAAGTACGTCGACGATACCGACCGAATGAAGTTCGAAGGCGAAGAGTTCTACTTGAAGGACCACGACGAAATGGCGCAACTTTTCCCCAATTTGCCGGACGCAATAACCAACACTTTGGAAATTGCCGAGAAGTGCAACGTCGACTTTGGCAGGGAAAAACTTTTGCCACTGTACACCCCACCCGAGGGTATGGATTCTCCACAATATCTACGCTATTTGTTGGAAGAAGGCTTGAAGGCAAAGTACCCCGTTGTTACCGACGAAATTCGTGAACGTGTGGAGTACGAGTACAAAGTTATTTGCCAAATGGGCTTTGTGGACTACTACCTCATCGTGTGGGACTTCATCAACTACGCCAAAACAAATGGCATTCCCGTTGGCCCCGGTCGTGGCAGTGGCGCAGGTAGCGTTATTGCCTACCTCATTGGCATCACGGAAGTTGAGCCGTTCCGCTTCAACCTGATGTTCGAGCGCTTCTTGAACCCGGAAAGAAAATCCATGCCCGACTTCGACGTGGACTTTTGCATGGACAGGCGTGGCGAAGTAATTGACTACGTTCACAACAAGTACGGCGCCGACAACGTTTGCCAAATTGTAACTTTTGGCACAATGGCTGCCAAAAACGCCATCAAGGACGTTGCACGTGTTATGCGTGTTCCCATTGCCGAAGCCAACCGCTTGGCAAAAATGGTGCCGGATAACTTCCGCTACACGTTGAAGCATCTGTTGGGCTTCAAACCCTACAAAAAGCCGGAAGACACCTACATTTCCGAAGAATTGAAGGAGGCTTTCAACGACCCTGCAACGCACGATTTGTTGGACTACGCAATGCGTTTGGAAGGCTCTCCACGCCAAACGGGTATGCACGCAGCAGGCGTTGTTATCTGCCGAGAAAAGGTTGCCGACCACGTTCCCGTGCAAACAAACGGTGGTTCCGTTGCAAAGGGTGGCATTGCAACCACGCAGTACAACATGGTGGAAGTGGAAGAGTTGGGCTTGCTCAAAATGGACTTCTTGGGCTTGCGCACCTTGACGGACATCAAAAAAGCCATCGACTACGTCTACGAAGATCACGGCGTAAAGGTGGATTTCTCCCACGACAACTACGACGATATCAACGTGTTCAACCTCATTGCCAGTGGCGACACAATGTGCATTTTCCAACTTGAAGGTGGTGGCATGTGCGAACTTATGCACCGAATGAAGCCAACCGGGTTGGAAGAAATCATTGCAGGCATCAGCCTGTACCGCCCCGGCCCAATGCAGTACATCGACGACTACATTGCTTGCAAGTTCGACAAATCCAAAATTTCCTACTTGCACCCGGAAATGGAATCCATTTTGTCGGTAACCAACGGTTGCATTGTGTACCAAGAGCAAGTTATGCAACTTGTAAAAAAACTTGCAGGTTTTTCCACGGCGCTTGCCGACAACGT
The DNA here is from genome assembly GCA_017500855.1 of Clostridia bacterium. Lineage (GTDB taxonomy): Bacteria > Bacillota > Clostridia > Christensenellales > CAG-314 > Fimimonas. Next base: position 83,122 of record JAFVYC010000018.1, read on the forward strand.
GCGCTACGCCATGTCCAAAAAGAAGGTGGAAATGATGCAACAACTTGGTCAACTGTTCGTTCACGGTGGAACGTGGACCAACGGCGAAACGGTGCCCGGTTGCATCAACAACGGAATTCCGGAGGACGTTGCGCTCAAAATCTATAGCCAACTGAACGACTTTTCGCAATACGCATTCAACAAATCGCACGCAACTTGCTACGCCTACGTAACTTACCAAACGGCGTGGCTCAAGTGCTACTACCCTGTGGAGTTTATTTGCGCATTGCTCAACAATCGCATCAACGACATTTCCCAAATCAAAAAGTACATGGCGTATGCCAAGGCGCAGGGCTACCAAGTGCTTGCACCTTGTATCAACCAAAGTAGGGACGAGTTCCGTGTGCAAAACGGCGCAATTCGCTTTGGTTTGGGTGGTATTCGCAACATTGGCGTTGCTGTGGTAAAGCAAATTGTTGAAGAAAGGGAACGCAACGGCGAATTTGCCGACATGACGGACTTCTTTGAACGCACGGTGGAATTTTTGAACAAGCGCATGATAGAAAACCTCATCAAGAGTGGCGCATTCGATTGCTTTGGCAGAACTCGTGCCGACATGCTTCAACGCTACTTGGACGAGTACAACGACGTTGTGGAAAGCAAAAAACGCCACGCAACAGGTCAAATGTCGCTGTTCGACATGATGCCGGAACTCAAAATGAGCACACGCCCCCAACAAGACCAACTTCCCGAATTCCCCAACCAAGTGTTGTACAATTTCGAAAAGGAAGTTTTGGGCTTGTACATGAGTGGCTCTCCGTTGGATGGCTACGACGAAATTGCCAAACGCTACCATTTCGACTTCGACACGTCGGAAATTGCTCCCGTCGTTCCGGAAGGTGGCTCGGAAGAAGATGCCGTTCGCCCCGTTGTTAGCAAGCATTTTGTCACTACGGGTGGCATTTTGCGAGATATCCGTGTGGTTATTGGCAAGGACAACAAGCGTATGGGCTTTGCCGTGCTGGAAGACAAGTCGGACAGCATTGAAGTGGCAATGTACGGCCCCGTGTACGAAAAATACAAAACTTTGTTTGCCGAAGATGCGTTTGTTGTTGTCAAAGGCGCATTGCAAGAGTCAAGGGATAGTTACAAAATCAACATTCGTGAGCTAATCAACCCCAACACCGACAAAGCCGTGCAAGAAGTGGCTGTGCCACAGGATGCACCCAAGTCCAACGTGACACTTTGCTTGAAGATGGACGTCAAGGACGACGAACTGTACCAAAAGGTGCTTGGTGTGCTTGGCGACTACCAAGGCGACTTGCCCGTCAAGTTCAAAATTGCCGGCAAAACCTACCAGCTTGAAGCAAAAGTGCGCCAATGCGAAGGCATCAAGTACGAACTGACATTCCTGCTTGGCGAAAAGAACGTTGTGTTCTTCGAAAAATAGTTTTTTTTCAACCGTCTCAACCGAGGCGGTTTTTTTGTGCAAAACCCCAACCCGTGGCGTGAAATTATGTTAAAAACGGTGTTGATTTGTTTGGCATACGCACAAATTGCAACGTTCAGCCGTTTTGTTGCAATTTGCCACCCGTGGTGCGAAAACACGTGATTGCTACATTCTAGATAACCTCAGTTGACAATGTTGGTAAAACGTTGGCTGATGTGGTGCAAGTAACGAAAAGCACGTTCGCCGTCGTACAACGTAAAAATTGTCAGCATTTGAATTTGTGCGTAACACAGCTTGCAAAATTAGCCGTACCGTGGCTTGTGGTGTTGCATTTCCCCACCCCGTGGTGCGAAAACCAACGTGTTTAACAAGCAAATTGATTTGTTTCAATTATTTGCTTTGCGCAAAGTTGCAAAGTGGCGTTTTCGTGCAAAAATCCCACCCCGTGGTGGGGTTTTTGCATTGTTGCTCAAGCAAAACAAGCAATCGAGTGGTGTAGTTTTCCACAAGAAGTGCAACATTGCCAACAAACGTTGTGCAAAAAAGTTACTTTTTGTTGCAAAATTTTCATAGCATTTTTGCAAAAAAATTGTTTTCAAATTTAGAAAACTATTGTATAATACTAGATATGTAAATTTCGACGAGTTATCGCCACGGAAAGTTTCGCTTTCCAATCTTATTCAAGGGAGTAAGTAAACTATGATTTCTAAACTACTCAAAGGAGCAAAGGGCTACGAACTGCCGTCTATCTTCACAATTGTGTTCGTGTTGTTGGAAACGGCTTTGGAAGTTCTTTTGCCAATGGCAATGGCAACCATTTTGAACACAATGCAAGTGTTCTCCACGGCAAACCCATTGCTAACGTCTGTAACCTATCTTGATTGGTCGCAATTTCAATTTGTAACCGTGCAAAAGGGCGCATTTGTCACAGCGGAAATGTTGAAGCACATTGTGTTTACCTACGGCGTTGTGATGGTTGTGTTCTCGGCATTGTCGCTGACGTTTGGCGCAGTTGCAGGCCGTTTGTGCGCAGTTGCAGGCTCGGGATTTTCCAAAAACATGCGCAAATTCTTGTTCGACAAGGTGCAAACTTTCTCTTTTGCCAACATCGACAAGTTTTCCACAGCAAGTTTGGTAACACGCATCACAACCGACGTCAACCGTGCGCAACAATCCTTCATGATGCTCATTCGCACAGTCGTTCGCGCGCCGGCAATGTTGATTTTCTCCACGATTATGGCGCTTATCAACGCAACAAACCTTGCTTGGGTGTTCCTGTTTGCAATCCCCGCATTGGGCGTTATCATGGCTGTTTTGGCAACAAAGGTGCATCCGTTGTTCAAGCAAATGCTCAAAAACTACGATGCAATGAACGCTTGCGTGCAGGAAGACCTCACGGCAATTCGTGTTGTCAAGGCGTTTGTTCGTGAAGACTACGAAGAACAAAAGTACCGCAAGGCGGCAGAAGACGTTCGTTTGTCGCAACTCAAAGCGGAAAAGTTGATGATTGCAATGAACCCACTCACAAGCACCGTTATGTACGGCACGGTGTGCGCATTGCTCATCATTGGCGGTTCAAGCATTGTTCAAGGTTCCATGGCAAGTGGCACGTTGACTGCAATGATGACCTACTCCACACAAATTTTGTCGTCGGTAATGATGATTTGCTTCATTGCCGTGCAACTTGTGATGAGCCGTGCATCCATCGACCGCATCTACGAAGTGTTGGACGAAACGCCTAGCATTCAAGATTCCGCAAGCAACAAAACTGTCAACTCCGGCGAAATTGTGTTCCAAGACGTTGACTTTTCCTACTCCAACAACAAGGACAATCTCACTTTGCAAGGCATCAACCTGCACATCAAATCCGGCCAGTCCGTTGGCATTATTGGTGGCACAGGGGATGGAAAAAGCAGTCTTGTGCAACTTATTCCACGTTTCTACGACGTGCTTTCCGGCAGAGTTTTGGTGGACGGAACGGACGTTAGGGACTACTCGCAACACAACCTACGGGAAGGCGTTGCAATGGTTTTGCAAAAGAACTTGCTGTTTTCCGGCACCATCAAGGAAAACTTGAAGTGGGGCAACCCCGACGCAACGGACGAGGAAATTGTGGAAGCGTGCAAAATTGCGTGCGCACACGATTTCATCATGTCCTTTCCCGATGGCTACCTAACGGAACTTGGCCAAGGAGGCGTCAACGTTTCCGGCGGACAAAAACAACGTTTGTGCATTGCACGTGCGTTGCTCAAAAAGCCAAAAATCATGATTATGGACGACTCTACAAGCGCAGTAGACACAGCCACCGATGCAAGCATTCGCAGTGGTTTGAAAACATTGGCAAAGGGTATGACGACCATCATCATTGCGCAACGCCTCACTTCCGTGCAGGATTGCGATCAAATCGTTGTGTTGGACGACGGCAAAATTGATGCCGTTGGCACACACCAACAACTGATGGAAAGTTGTTCCATCTACCAAGAAGCGTACCGTTCTCAACAAAAAGGTACAGTAGAAGGAGGTGAGTAGTATGGCAGGACCAAGAAAAGGCAGAATGATGCATGCGCCTCGCCCCCAAAACTTCAAGGGCACTTTGCTAAGGCTTGTTGGCTTTTTGAAGCCACACGCAGGCAAAATGATTTTTGCATTGTGCCTTGTGTTTGTGCAAATTTTGGCAAACATCTTGGCAACTGCAACACTCACACCGCTAATCAACGGTCTAACGGTAAAACAAGGCGACTTTGCCGTGAAATTGACAGGCATTGCTTGGCTAGACAACCTTGCCTACTCGGGAGTAGCCGAGGACAAACTTTCATACCTTGGCATCATGGTGGGCGCAATTGCGTGCATCTACGCAACAAGCCTTGTTGTAAACTACGTTCTAAACAGAATTTTGGTTTCCATTTCCACCACAACAATGACGGAAATGCGCAACCAACTGTTCTCGCACATGCAAAAGTTGCCACTCAAGGTGTTCGACACAACCACCCACGGCGACTTGATGAGCCACTACACCAACGACCTTGACATGATGAACGAGTTCATTGCAAGGTGCATTCCACAACTTGTTTCCAGCGTGTTCACAATTGTTGGCGTGTACACGGCAATGTTTGTTCTCAGTTGGCAACTTGCGTTGTTGATGCTTGCAATGATGGTAATCATGCTTCTTGTTGTAAAGGGCATTGGTGGAAAATCTCGCAAAAACTTTGTTGCGCTTCAGCAAACCGTTGGCAAAATCAACGGCTACGTGGAAGAAATGATAGAAGGTCAAAAGGTTGTAAAGGCGTTCAATCACGAACAACAATCCGTTGACGGTTTTGAAGTCATCAACGACGACCTTTGCCAAACGGCAACACGTGCCAACACCTATTCCAACATCATGGGCCCCATCATGAACAACTTGTCGCACGTGTTCTACGCACTTGTGTCCGTTGTGGGCGCACTTGTTGCAACCAGTGCGGAAAACCCAATTGTGTACGTTGGCATTATTGCATCTTTCTTGATGTACATTCGCAACATCACACAACCTATTCAACAAATTTCACAACAAATCAACCTTGTGTTCATGGCAATTGCCGGTGGCGAAAGAGTGTTCAAGTTGATGGACACCCCTGCCGAAGTGGACGAAGGCTACGTGACGCTTGTTCACGCAAACATCGACCAAGATGGCAATATCACCGAAAGCGCAACACGCACAGGCAAATGGGCTTGGAAACATCCTCATTCCGACGGCACAATCACCTACACCGAGTTGAAGGGCGACGTGCGTTTCGACGACGTAACCTTTGGCTACACGGAAGAAAAAGTGGTGTTGAAAAACATTTCGCTGTACGCAACTCCGGGGCAAAAAATTGCCTTTGTTGGTTCTACCGGCGCAGGCAAAACAACCATCACAAACCTCATCAACCGTTTCTACGACGTGCCCGACGGACGCATTCGCTACGACGGCATCAACATCACCAAAATCAAAAAGGCAGATTTGCGCCGAAGCCTTGCAATGGTGCTTCAAGAGACGCACTTGTTCACAGGCACCGTTATGGAAAACATTCGCTACGGCAGGTTGGACGCCACCGACGAAGAATGCATTGCAGCAGCAAAGTGCGCCAATGCGCATCACTTCATCAAGCACTTGCCGGATGGCTACAACACAATGCTGACTCGTGACGGCGAAAACCTTTCGCAAGGGCAACGCCAACTCATTGCCATTGCACGTGCAGCCGTTGCCGACCCACCCGTGCTGATTTTGGACGAAGCAACAAGCAGTATCGACACTCGCACCGAATGGCTGATTGAAAAGGGCATGGATGCCTTGATGCAAGGACGCACAACCTTTGTTATTGCGCACAGGCTTTCCACCGTTCGCAACAGCAACGCCATCATGGTGTTAGAGCAAGGACAAATCATCGAACGTGGCGACCACGAAGACTTGATTGCACAAAAAGGCAAGTACTATCAATTGTACACAGGCATGTTCGAACTGAGTTGATTTCAAACTTTGCGTTTTCAAAAGCAAAAACCCCACCACGTGGTGGGGTTTTTTGTGTGTTTGGATGCTTTTGTCAACGTGAAATATTGTTGTTTTGCAGGCTGGTTCGATGCCCACAATGCAGTAGTTTCAAGCCAAGAACACAACGGCAGGTTGTGGCGAAAACGCAACAGGGGGGCAACAAATTGTTGAAGGGCAAACTGCGCCGGAACGGAACAAGCCGTCAAAAATCAACCAAGTTGTTGCAAAAGGTGTGCGCCGTTTTGGCAACAAGCACAAACTACAAAAACTATTGCAATGGCAAACGCAATTTCTTTTGCAAAAGAAAAGAACAAAGCAGATGTCTGCCTTGTTCTCTTTTTATTTTCAAATTCTTGGGGGCGTGGTGGCAAAAACTAAACTTTGAAGCAACTTCCACCAATAAATTCCCTAATCAACGAGTTGCACGGAATGATGCTTTCGTCTTCCAACGGGGCAAAGTACTTCAAGTACTTGATGAGCCTGTTTGCAATGATGAACTGTGGCGCTGTTGGGGGGATTTCCTTCAACGCAGGTAGCGCACGGGAGCGCAACACGCACAATTCGTAGAGCAAACTGCTGTTGAACACAAAGTTTGCGCCTTCTTGGTTGGGGTAGATCCACTTGAATTCCCCACTGCGCACCGATTGCCACATGTCGATTGTTTCGGCAGCGGAACTGTTGCGGAACTTCATGTCACGTACAAGACGGCGAATAAGTCGCAAGTCGGTGATGTTGAGTGGCGAGTGGTCGTCGATGTTGAGTTGCGCTTGCGGAGCAATGTAGATTTTGAATTTTTGGTGTTTGGGGATGGAACTTGTCAATTTTTCGTTCAAGGCGTGGATGCCTTCAATGATGATTGGGCTGTTGTAGTCCACCTTGATGCGCTTGCCTTCTTCCCTGAGGCCTGTTTTGAAGTTGAAGCGTGGCAACGTCACTTCTTCGCCGTTGATCAGATCGAACAAGTCCTTGTTGAATTGCGCAATGTCCAAGCAGTTGATGTGTTCCAGGTCCAGTTGACCAATGGGCTTGCCTTGAATTTTGGCAATTTCCGTTTTTGCAAGGTAGTAGTCGTCCATGGAAATTGTCACCGGGCGAATACCACGGGAAAGCAATTCCACACGCAACCTGTTGCAAAACGTCGTTTTTCCACTGGAACTGGGGCCGGCAATGCCAATCAACCGAATGTTTTCAATGTCGTTTTGAATTGCATCGCCAAGTTCCGTCAGCATTTGGTTGTGGCGTGCTTCGCACATTTGCACAAGTTCAAGCACGTTTCCGCCCAAAACTTGCAAGTTGAGTTGTGGAACTGTTTGCAAACCGACGTTTTTCGACCAACGGTATGCCTTTTGAAGCGTTCTTCCGTAGGTTGTTTCTTCGGTGAAGTGGGGGATTTTGCCATCCAATTCGTAGCGTGGGTATTGAATTATCAACCCGGGGCTGTAGGGGCGAATGAGGTAGTTTTTCAAGCAACCGGTGCTGGGGAGCATGTAGTTGTGCAAGTAGTCGAAGTAGTCGCCACACTTGTACAAATGCACGTAGTCTTCCGGGCGGTACTGCAAAATTGCTAATTTGTCGTGGTGGTTGAAGCGCTTGTACACTTCCCTGCCTTCATCCAACGAAAGCGTCACACGTTCAATTGGTAAATTTGCTTGCACAATGCGTTGCACTTCGTCGATTATTGCGCTTGTTGCACGGGACATGTTGAACCCGTGTGTCAGCGATTCGCAGTAGATTGCACGGGACACGTTGTAGCTAAAACGCAAGTCCACTTCGGGATAGATGTTGTGGAATGCCATTGCAATTACGTAGCGCAATGTTGCTTCGTACGCCTTGCCACTTTCGATGTGTTCCAATCCAAGCAGTTTGATTTCCACGCCGTTGTGGCGTTCTTGCAAGCGATAGTTCATTTCTTTGACAACAAGCCCAATTTGGCACATCAAGTAGTTTGTGCGTTGATCTTCCGGCAACAAATCCAAAACTCTTGTGCCAACGGGGATGGTCATTTGTTTTCCATCAAAAATAACGTTGATCATGTTTTACCGTTCCTTTTGCACACAAAGTGTGCATTCAAAAATAGAGTGCGTATATTTTACCACAAACGGCATTGCTTTTCAATACCTATTTGCAAAAATGTTGCATTTTTTTGCTGTTTTTTGTGGAATGATTGCAAACGTTGTTTGTGTGTTGCAAGTTTAACAAAGCGTTTGCGCAAGATCTTTCACACACTTTTTTGCAGGTTGAACAAGGCTGTGGCAAAACTTGCAAAACGCTACCCCGTGGTGGGGTTTTTGTTGTTTTTGGGGCAAAAAAAAGGCCTTGCCAAACGGCAAAGCCTTGTGTTGAAAGTCTAGAACCTTTTGTTTTGTGGAAGCAAAACTTCCAAGTTGTTCAAAGTTGGCAAAACAGTTGCCGTTGTGGGCAAATTTGCTACCACGGGTGCGGAATTTGCCACCGATTTGGAATTGTCCCATCCACCGTTTTGAATGAACTCGGCAACCAAATCTCTTGCAAAAGTTGTGCTGTCCAGTTCGGCAACAACCGTCAGTTGGTTGTAGGAGTAGTCGGAGGAGTAGGTGTCCGTCACAACGTAGTAGGTTGCGTTGTTGTCGATGTTGTTTTTGATGGAATTTCCGTAGGTGGTGTAGCTGATGTAGTAGCGATTGTTGCTGGTATTTATGAACACTTCCTTCAGTTTTCTACCGGAAATTGAGCAAAGCACAATTTTGTTGTCGAACGGCAAAATGGAGTACAGCATGGAGTAGGTCACTTCGCCTGCTTCCAAGTCGTAGGGACTTCGTGCCGACATAAATCCACCACCCAGCACAATGTTGTAGTTGTTGCCCCAAGTTTCCAAACCCTTTTGTGCGTACAGGTTTGCGCACAAATTGAGTATTGTGGAACTGCTTCGGCGTGCGCTGTTGTAGCCCAAAACTCGGTAGGTGTCGTTGATGAGGTGCTCGTACTTTTGTAGCAATTGGTCAATCAATCCGTCTTGTGGGTAGTTGCCAAAAGTGTTGCTTCCAACAATTTCCGCCTTTTCAACCGTCACTTTGTTTGTGAAAACGTTGACGCTCAGTTTTGCGTGGGAAAGTCCGCTGTTGTCGCCACCGCCTTGAAGGTGGTACACGCCGTATTGGTCGATGTAGATGTACTTTTGGTGGCTGTGCGCTTCAAAAACAATGTCTACGTAGCCGTTGGAAAGTTGCACGTCGTAGTATGCGGAGAAAGTTGAACTGCCCACTTGCGTTGGCGATGAGTTACTGTTGCCGGAACCGTCGTGCAGGGAGTACACAATGACGTCGGCGCCCTGTTCACGCAGTTTTTGGCTTTCTTCTTTTACAAGGTTTGTAAGTTGAGAGCCTGTGATGAAGTACACGTTGGAAACTGCGCTTGCCGAAATGGAACTGTAGCAGTCGCCAATTGCGCCGATAATGCCAATTTTGATGCCGTTTTTCTCTACCATTACCGATGGTTGACAGTAGTCGGCAATGGTGTTGGTGTTTCTGTTGTACACGTTGATGGCAAGGAATGGAAACTCGGCAACGTTGCTGTTGTCGATAACGGCTTGCTCGCCCCAGTCGAATTCGTGGTTGCCAAGCGTCATGCCAACAAATCCCATTTGGTTCATCCAATCGGTAATCAATGCGCCTTTGGTCACGTTGGATTCGCTACTGCCTTGCCACATGTCGCCACTGGCAAGTAGCAAAGCGTTGGTGTTGTCTATTTGATTTTTCAAGTAGGTCGTCATTTCCTCCAGCCCGGGTTGGCTTTCGGAATCCACGACTTTGCCGTGCAAGTCGTTCAAAACAAACAAATCCAATTCAGCTTTGATGGGTTTGTTGCACCAATCGCAGTTGCCGTCATTGGTGTCATCCTTGTGGTCGGCGTAGGGCAAAAAGTTTCTTTCTTGGAACACTTGTTGGCACTTTGAGCAAAAAACCTTTTCCGATTTGCCCATTTGTTGGCAAGTGGACGGTTCTTCGGGGATGGTTACAATTTCGTGCATTTCTGTGCCACACTCGTTGTCGCACAGGCAGTCTTCGTTGTTGTCTTGGTGGCCAAGTTTGTCAATCACGGTGTCTTGTTGGTAAACAAAACCGCATTTTGGGCAGTAGATTTTGGGTTGACGTCCATCTTCCTCGCACGTGGGTGCTTGTCCCGAGATTGTTGCAACTTCGTGGCATTCGTAGTTGCAAACGTCGCACAGACAATCGCCATTTTCGTCGACGTGTGTTTGGCAAGGTGGAACAAGTTGGTTGCAAACGTCGCACACGTGGTCGCCATTTTCATCAACGTGGGTGGTGCAAGGTGGCCTTTGCAATTCCGTTTGGCAGTTGTCGCACAAGAAGTTGCCGTCGGTGTCGGCGTGGTCTAGATTTTTGTTGCAATTGTCGCACACGCAGTCCATGTTTTGGTCGGAATGTCCAAGTTTTTCTATTGTTACTTTGCTTGTCAATTCCGTTTGGCAATTGTTGCACACCTTGTAGCCTTCGTGTCCGTCAACAAGGCACGTGGGCTGTTGTGGTGGAACAATCACTGCCGTGTGGTGTGGTTGTTTGCACTTGTCGCAAATGCAATCTTTGTTTGCGTCCTTGTGGTTGCAACCAAGCAAACTTGCGCAACCGCACAGGCACAAGCAACACACAATCAACAGCAAAACTATCAATTTGTTTTTCATTGTGCACCTCGAATTTTGTTGAAATCTTGTTTCTATTGTAGAGCAATGATATATTTTTGTCAACAACCTACACGCAAAAACACGATTTTCAATTTTTTGTGACCTTTGCAAAATGCTTGTTGCGTTGGCGTGGTGTGGCTTTTTGGGCAAGCAGGGGTACAAAAAAAGCACCAACAAAACGTTGGTGCCGTCTTTTCTAGTCTTCGTCGTCCCGTTCGATGGAAGTGATGAATGGGTTTTCCGTCATTATTTGTTTTAGCGTTTCGCTGGAAAACTCTTTGCCTGTGTACAGCGACACGTGGTACTCAATTCGTCCTTCCACGTTGCGCATTGTGAAGTTGCGGAAGTGTTCAACACCGAACAAGCGCTTGATTTCCAAACTTTGATCTTCCTGACCCGTGTAGCGAATTTTCAACCTGTAGTACCGTTTTGTGCGGAAAATTTTCCAATTTGCGTGCAACAAACATTGAATTGCAATGAGCAAAATTGTTGCGCCCGTTGCTACTACGTACATTTTTGCGCCTGCAGCCATGCCTACGCCTGCCGTTGCCCACACGCCTGCTGCCGTTGTCAGCCCGTGAATTTCGTTTTTGCGGTACACAATTATGCCTGCTCCCAAAAAACCAATTCCAGAAACAATTTGCGATGCAATGCGTGCCGCATCAGCCTCCAAACTGTCGCCAAATCCGTACTTGGAAACAACCATCATCAACGCAGCGCCAGCGCACACAATGGTGTGGGTGCGAATGCCTGCTTCTTTTGCCCGTGCTTTTCTTTCGTAGCCAATGGCAAATCCAAGCACTATTGCCACGGCAACACCAATCAAATTCTTGAGTTGGTCCAAAACAATTTCCCAGTTCATTTTTTTTCTCCGTTTGGGCACAAATTTTGCGCAAAAATTGTGCCAACTTTTTTTGTGCGTATATTATAATATTATTATTTTCAATTGTCAATACCCAAAATTGTTTTTTTTGCAAAAATTTTACACGAGTTTCCCATTGTTCGATAGCAAATTTTCCTACTATTTTTTTGCGATTGAAGGCAATTGGAAAGATTTTTTTATGCCTTGCCTTGGCAAATAGCCAAAATCGTGTCAATTTTTTGCAAAAATCGCCATTTTTTGCACCTAATTTTGCGCAAAAAAAGCAAAAATAAACATTTGGTTTCCCCATGTTTTTTTCAAGCAAAAACAAAATAACTACTTGCCACAAAGCACAAAATGTGGTATTATATCTACAGTATAAGTAATAGGGTGGAGTTTGGCATTTTTCGGCAAATTTCCCCTGTACCCACCTATCTACTACGAGATGAGTGACAAACGGCAACCAAATTGTTGTGTTTGTTGCCCAAGGGAGTAATTTGGCATGATTTACGACGTGCAAAAGGCAAGTATCCTGAAGCGAATTTCAGCATATCTGTTGGACGCAATCCTAGTGTGTATTTTGGCAGTAGGCATTTGCTATGTCCTTTCGCTTGTTTTGGATTTGAATACGTCAATTTCTCAACTCAACGACTTAACCGCAGAATACGAGGCTAAGTACGGGGTAGATTTCGACACCACTTTGGAGGTGTACGAAAACTTTACCCCCGAACAAAAAGAAAATTTCGACAATGCCTACGAGGCAATGCTCAGCGACGAAAGGTTCGCTGTTGTGTACAGAATTTTCGGCCACACCATTCTGATGTTGTCGTTGGGTTTTTTTGTTTCCATTTTTGTGTTCGAGTTTGTCGTTCCCCTTGTGTTTGGCAACGGCCAAACAATTGGCAAAAAGATTTTTTCCGTTGGCGTCATGCACGGCAACGGTGTCAAAATCAAAACGCCGTTTTTGTTTGCAAGGGCAATTTTGGGCAAGTACACCGTGGAAACAATGATTCCCATTTGTTGCGTTTTGATGTTCTTCTTCACAAGCTACTCGCTGGTGGCGTTGGTGGTGCTTGTGATGTTGGCATTGTTGCAACTGGTTTTGGTCATTGCTTCGCAAAACAACACGTTGATTCACGATGCAATTTCCTTTACCGTTTGCGTGGACATGAAGAGCCAAATGATCTTCGAAAACGAAGACGAAAAGGTTGCCTACATTGCCGACCACGCAAAGGATGGCGTCGATCGTTCAAGGGAGTACTTCTCCCCAAGGCAAACCAACGACGACGATTTGGGCGAAATCAAATAGTCAGCGTTCTTCGCTGAGAGATTTACAAGAAAAATATTTTTCGGAGGAAAAAATTTATGGTAATGTCAAAAATCAAACGCATTGTTCAATTTGCCGCAATTCTTGTTGCTGCAATTTCCGGACTTGCCTTTGTGCTTTGGACAGACTTTGCCTTGGAAAACAGAGCAACGTGGCTGTTGTTTGCAATTGTCACCGCAATTGGTTGCGCAATTTGCATTGCTTTCAGCCAAACTCTCAAGGACAAGCCTGTTTTGATGTGCATTTTGGTGGTTGTGGCAATTGTGTGCGCAGTGTTGTTCGTTGTGGTAATTGGTCAATTTGCACAAATGCCCAACTTCTACGGCAACGAAGCCGAAGGCACTATTGGCGCAAACGACTACATGACAAAGTTCAACCTCACTCAAAGGGACGAAAATATTGGCGTGTGGCCGGAAGGCTTCCCCAAGGAAGAAATGCCCAAGTACTTGGAAGTTATCAACGTTGACGGCAAGTTGAAGTGCCAAGGTTCAATGATGTTCATCGAAATCACACACGACAACGTCCAAACCTACAACACAATTTGCACAACTTTCTCCATTTGTGGCTACGTGATGATTGCCCTCAGCGCATTGTACTTTGTGATGTGCTTGTTCGTGGACGAAGACGGCAACATCGGCTTGTTGGAAATTGACGAACCTACAAAACAAGCATTTGCAAATGCAAAGGTGGCTCTTGGCAAGGAAACGTCTGCTTTTGTTGCCTACCCAATTCTCGTGGCAATTGCCATTGTCTACTTGGTGATTGTTATTGCTTTGTAGCAAGCAAACTTTTGGCAAACACAACGCAGGGGCTCTGCGTTGACAAAATAACATTTTTTCGAAAATAAAAAAAGGAAGGAACATAACTTATGAAAGTTGTACTTGAAAACTTGACAAAGATTTTCCCAAGTAGAAACAAAAAATCTGATGAACAAGTAGTAGCAGTAAACAATTTCAACTTTGAAATCCCCGATGGCAAACTTATTGGTTTGCTCGGCCCATCCGGTTGCGGTAAGTCCACAACGTTGTACATGATCAGTGGTTTGCAAGCACCATCCGGTGGCAAAATTTTGTTTGGCGACGAAGACGTTACCGATCTTTCTCCCGAACACAGAGGTGTTGGTCTTGTTTTCCAAAACTACGCTTTGTACCCACACATGACGGTAAAACAAAACATCTTGTTCCCATTGGAAAACTTGAAGGGCGAAGATGCAATGAGCAAGGCAGAACGCCTTGAACGTGCGTACCAAGCAGCAAAACTCGTTCAAATTGACGAACTGATGGAACGCAAACCAAGCGAATTGTCCGGTGGTCAACAACAACGTGTTGCAATTGCCCGTGCTTTGGTAAAAATGCCAAGAGTTTTGTTGTTGGACGAACCTCTTTCCAACTTGGACGCACGCTTGCGCTTGCAAACTCGTGAAGAAATCAGACGCATCCAACGTGAAACAAAAATCACAACGGTTTTCGTTACTCACGACCAAGAAGAAGCAATGTCCATTTCCGACATGATCGTTGTTATGAAGTTGGGTGTTGTTCAACAAATTGGCGCTCCGCAAGATGTGTACGACAACCCTGTCAACCTGTTCGTTGCAAAGTTCCTTGGCACACCTCCAATCAACGTGTTCGAAGGCAAAGTTGTTGGCGAAAAGTTGCACATTGGTGCACAAGCAGTGCTTGACGTTCCCGGTGTTGCCGACCAAGAAGTGTTCGTTGGTATCCGTCCTGAAGGTTTCATTTTGGACAGCAACGGTCCACTCACACTCAACCTCAATTCCGTAGAAGTTATGGGACGTGACGTAAGCGTTGTTTCTTGGCACACAGACGCACTTGTTCCTGCAATCCGTTCCATCATCGATGCCGACAACAAGATCGACAGAGATTCCGAAACAATCAATTTCAAACTCAAACCACACAAAGTGTTCTTGTTCAACAAAGAAACTGAAGAAAGAATTGTAGTAGAGAGGTAGCAACATGGTAAACAGTAAACATAAGTGGAAGGCTTGGCTGTACCTGTCTCCAGCAATAATTTTGCTGTTGATCTTCACAGTTTGGCCAATCATCAACACTGTTCAACTTGCGTTCATGGAAAACTACGACATTATGCAAGCGCTCGGTGGCAAAAAGTTCACACTTGGCTTTGGAAACTTCGTTTCCGTTTTGCAGTACGACGGATTCTTGCAAATGTTGGGCACAACGGTACTTTTGTGCGTCATCACAGTTCCTGTAAGCACAATGCTTGCATTGCTCATTGCCGTTTGCTTGAACTCCATCAAGTTTTTGAACAGATTTTTGCAAACAATCTTCTTCCTTCCCTACGTTACAAACAGCATTGCTATCGGTATGGTATTTGCTGCAATGTTCAACATCATCGGTAACGTTCCGGGACTTGATTCAAGCTTGGTAAGCTGGGGTATTTTCAACGACCTGTTGGGCGTGTTCGGCATTAAACCAATCAACTGGATCAACATGGGCTCCGGCTACTGGGAAAACATCTTCGTAATGGTAGTGTACATCGTTTGGAATGCGCTTCCATTCAAAATCCTCATTTTGCTTGGCGCATTGCAAAGTGTAAACAAGCAATACTACGACGCAGCCAAGGTAGACGGCACGTCCCGTGCAAGAACTTTCTGGCGCATCACAGTTCCCCTTCTTTCCCCAATGATCACCTACGTTGTTATCACAGGTTTCATTGGCGGTTTCAAAGAGTACAGCAGTATCGTTGGTATCTTCGGTGACACAATGGGTCCTCCGGGAAACCCAGGTCAACTTCAAACAATGGTTGGTTTCATCTACGACTCCATCAAGAAAAACCAAGGTAAAGCAAGTGCGGCAGCAATCATTTTGTTTGCCATCATCTTGGTAGTAACGCTTATCAACTTGAAGGTAAGCAAAAAGAACACGCACTACTAGGAGGTAAGCACAATGGAAAAAATTGTAACAATGCAAGAAAAAGACATGCAAAAGGTAACGTCCACGCAAAGGGTAGTCAAGGTTTTGGTACAAATTGCCGTGTACGGATTCCTGGGCATCATGGCGCTTGTCACCTTGTTCCCCTTCTACTGGATGATCATTTCTTCCTTGAAGAGCTTGGAAGAATACAGATTGCCCAACCCAACGTTCATTCCAAAACAATGGATGTTCACAAACTACATCAAGGCGTTCAACACAGCAAACCTTGGCAGTTTGTTTGTAAACACAATGTTCGTTGGTATCATCTCCACAGTTTTGTCGTTGGTAATCACAGTGCTTGCAGCGTTTGCATTTGCAAGACTTGAGTTCAAGGGCAAAAACCTGTTGTTCGCAGGCTTGCTTGCAACAATGATGATCCCCGGTGAAATGTTCACCATCACAAACTATCAAACAGTAGTGCAATTCGGCTGGCTCAACAAATTCGTTGTTCTTGTTGTACCGTTCTTGGTGAGCGTGTTCTACATCTACTTGCTCCGCCAAAACTTCCTGCAAATCCCCAACGAATTGTATCTTGCAGCAAAGGTAGACGGCACAAGCGACTTGAAGTATTTGTGGAAAGTCATGATTCCGTTGGCATTGCCAACGCTCATCTCCATCACAATCCTCAAGATGATGGGTTCTTGGAACTCCTACATGTGGCCACGCCTCGTTGCAAACGACGCTGCGCACAGCATGATCACAAACGGACTTCGCAACGCATTCACAACAACCACGGGCGACGTAGACATCCCCGTTCAAATGGCTGCCGTTGCACTTGTTTCTGCTCCGCTGTTCTTGGTTTTCATCTTCTTCCGTAAGTACATTATGAAGGGTGTAAGCCGTAGCGGTATCAAAGGCTAAAACGTCTTCTAACGAAGAGTTTTATATAATTTCACTTTCCAAGGAGGAAAACTAGTTATGAAAGCAATGAGAAAAGTAATTGCAATGCTTTTGCTCTTGGCAATGGCTGTCAGCGTGTTCTCTGCATGCGGTAGCATTTGCTTCAATCACGTAGACGTCAACCACGACGGCGCTTGTGACAACTGCGAAAGCGTTATGGAAATTGTCCACGACGACGCCGATGGCAATCACATTTGCGACGGCTGTGGCGTGTGCTTGCAACACGTAGACAGCAAACACATTGGCGAATGTGACAACTGCGGTGCAGACATGGACATCGTTCACAACGATGCAGACACCAACGGTTTGTGCGACGGTTGTGGCGCTTGCATGGGCCACAAGGACGAAAACCACGACGGTTTTTGCGACGCTTGTGAAGCAGCAACAACTTTCCAACACGAAGATGCTAACAACGACGGCGTTTGCGACGGTTGTTTGGAATGCATTTCCCACAGAGATGCCAACAACGACAACATTTGCGACAACTGCGACGAAGAAATCGTTCCCGAATGCGACGTTCACACAGACGGTGACCACAACGGTCGTTGCGACGTGTGCAAAGCAGTTGTAGACGTTGTTCACGAAGACGCAGACCACAGCGGTCGTTGCGACACATGTAACGCAAAGATGGACGTTGTTCACGAAGACAGCCAACACGACGGCAAGTGCGACGTTTGTGATGCTCCTGTAAGAGTAAAGCACGAAGACCTTGACGGCGACAACAGATGCGACGTTTGTGACGAATGGACCGGCGCTTACAAGCCCAACTTCGACGTTCCTGCTGTTGGCTACGACGGAAGCGAAGTAACACTCAAGTTCTACCACACAATGGGCGAAAACCTTCGCAACGTTTTGGATATCTACATTGCAGAATTCAACAAGTTGTATCCAAACATCCACATTGACCACGCTCAAACAGGTGGCTACGACGACGTTCGTGACCAAATCTCCAACGAAATCACAACAGGTTTGCAACCCAACATTGCATACTGCTACCCCGACCACGTTGCTTTGTACAACTCTTCCAAGGCAGTAACAACTTTGGACAACCTCATCGACAGCAAAATTGAAATCACACGTGCCGACGGTTCCACAGAAATCCTCGGTCTCACAAAGGATCAAAAGGCTGACTTCATCCAAGGTTACTACAACGAAGGTAAAGCATACGGCGACGACTTGATGTACACAATGCCACTTAGCAAGTCTACCGAAGTTTTGTACTACAACAAGACATTCTTCGATCAACACGGCTTGACACTTCCCAAAACATGGGACGAAATGGAAGCACTTGTTCAACA
This sequence comes from Clostridia bacterium, assembly GCA_017500855.1. Lineage (GTDB taxonomy): Bacteria > Bacillota > Clostridia > Christensenellales > CAG-314 > Fimimonas. Next base: position 101,074 of record JAFVYC010000018.1, read on the forward strand.
AATCAAGACAATCGATCCTAACTGCATCCCACTTGGCTACGACAGCGAAGCAAACTGGTTCATCACAATGTGCGAACAACTTGGTTCTCCCTACACATCCGCAACAGGCGACCACTTCTTGTTCAACAACGACACCAACAAAGAATTCGTAAAGAAATTCCGTACTTGGTACCAAAACGGTTGGATGACAACACAAGAAATCTACGGTTCCTACACATCCGGTTTGTTTGTTAACCAAGATGCTTCCAAACCAAAGAGCTACATGTCCATCGGTTCTTCCGCTGGTGCAACTCACCAACGTCCTTCCATGGTAGACGGTGCGTACCCATTCGAAGTTGGCATTGCAACAATCCCACAAGTGGATCCAAGCAATCCAAAGGTAATTTCTCAAGGCCCAAGCCTTTGCATCTTCCAAAAGGCTAACCCACAAGAAGTTGTTGCAAGCTGGTTGTTTGTAAAATACCTCACAACAACAGTAGAATTCCAAGCAGAATTCTCCATCGCTTCCGGCTACATCCCAGTTTTGAAGAGCGTTATGGACAACCCTGTTTATGCAAAATTCATTGAAGGTGCAAACGGTGGTTCCAACATCGCAGCATTGTCCACAAAGATTGCTTTGGCGCAAGAATCTGCATACTACGTATCCCCAGCGTTCAACGGTTCTTCCAAGGCTCGTGACGAAGTTGGTCAATTGCTCATTGCATGCTTCGGCGCAAAGAGTGATGCGGAAATTGACGCAGCATTCAGCAAAGCTGTGTACAACTGCAACTACTTTATCGGTAACGCATAATAACTAATAATATATTTAAGTGAAAATAACATTATGAAAAAAGTATCAAAAGTTTTGGCTCTGCTACTTTTGGTTTGCCTCTCCCTTGGGTGCATGGTTTCTTGCACCCCACCGGGATGCAAGCACCAAAACAGAACTTTCGTTCCAGCAGTTTCTGCAACTTGCACAACGGAAGGTGCAGTAGCCCACTATCATTGTCCCGACTGTGGCAAAAATTTCGACAGGCAATCGCTTGAAGAATTGGCATCCATCGCTGTGGAAGCAACAGGTCACAACTACGGTCAACTTGTTGCTGAAGTTCCCGCAACTTGCACGGACGAGGGCGTAATTGCTCACTACACGTGTAGCGAGTGTGGCGTCAACTTCAACGAAAACAAAGAAGTGGTGGAAACTTTGGTAATTGAAGCAACAGGTCACAACTACGGAACACTCATTCCGGGAACACCTGCCGGTTGCGAAGAAGACGGTGTGGTAGATCACTACCATTGCGACCAGTGCGACCGTGACTTCGACAGCAACAAGCAAGAAATTGCCGACACAACCATTTGCGCTAGTGGCCACAACTACGGCGACTGGCACGAACAAGTCAAGGCAACTTGCGAGGCGGAAGGCACCAAGGCTCACTACCACTGTGACCAATGTGGCAACAACTTCGACCAAAACAAAAACGTTATCGACGACATTGTGATTGCAAAATCCAACCACAACTACGTCAACGGCGTTTGCACAGTTTGCGAAACTGAGGCTGAATTGATCGACTACGTTGCGCAACTTCAATTCGACGCTACTTCCACAACAAAGAAAACCAGCGCAACAGTAAAAACATTCATCGACGGCGACACAGTTCACTTCAACGTTGACCCAAGCGTTGCAACGGGCGGTTTGTTGAAGGCAAGATTCCTTGGTGTAGACACACCGGAATCTACCGGTCGCATCGAAGACTACGGCAAAAAAGCATCTCGCTTCACAAAAACAACACTTTCCAACGCTGTGGAAATCAAGTTGGAGTCGGACGACAACAACTGGAACGTAGACTCTACCGGTGGCAGATACCTTGTTTGGATTTGGTACAGAACAACTGCCAACGGCGAGTGGCGCAACCTCAACGTGGAAATTTTGCAAAACGGCTTGGCTGTTGGTTCCAACACAGCAAACAACCGCTACGGCACAATTGCCTTGGCAGCGTTGATGCAAGCAAGAACCTACAAGTACAACGTTCACTCGGGCATTGCCGATCCGGAAGTTTACCGTGGCGAAGCCATCGAAATGGACTTGAAGGAATTGCGCACCAACATCGACTTGTACAGAGACCAAGTTGTTGCTTTCGAAGGCGTTGTTGTTATGAACCAATCGGAAACTGTTTGGGTGGAAGAGTACGACCCCGAAACAGGCATCTACTTTGGTATCACCGTTTACTACGGCTTTGGTAACTCTGCCGGCCCGTTGTTGGAAATTGGCAATCGCATGCGCATTGTCGGTTCCGTACAGTACTGGGAAGCAGGTGGCACCTACCAAATTTCTGACGTTCGCTACAGACCGTTCGTTCCGGACGATCCACGCAACATCCAAATCATCAGCACAGGCAACACAGCAGCCTACCAAAAAGTTACTGGCGCACAATTCAACAACACAAACGTTATTGCAACGGTAGTAAACCCCGAAACGGGCGAGGAAGAATTCAAAAAGTTCTCCTTTGGTCAACTTTCCTTGAACTCCTCCATTGCAATGGACGGTTTGTACGTTCAAAGTGTGTACACAACAACAAACGAAACAAGTTCTTCCATTGGCGCAATGACATTCACTTGCAAAGCGCCAGACGGACAAATTGTGTACGTTCGCACCGAAGTTTTGTTGGACGAAAACGGCAACGTTATCACAGCGGACGTGTACAAAAACAAAACAATCAATGTTCAAGGTATTGTAGACTACTACGATGGCGACTACCAAATCAAAGTTGTTCACCAAAAGTACATTCAGATTGTAGGCTAAACCCCATTTTTCTAAAGTTACGGTTGTGGGTGTGGAACAGTTGTGCAAACGCATCCACAATCGAGTAACCTTTTGTAACTCTATCACTCAAAAAACAAAAAAAAGGAGAAAAACATGAAAAGAGTACTGATTTTGATTCTTGCAGTTGTTTTGTCGTTCAGCCTTTTTGCAACAGTGGGTTGTAACCCAACTTGTACAGCACACGTAGACGCCAACCACGACGGCGCTTGCGACGTGTGTGATCAAGTAGTGCGAATTGTTCACAACGACGACAACCACGACGGAAAGTGCGACGTATGTTCCGCTAACACAACGTACGTTCACAACGACGCTGACGGAAACGGCAAGTGCGATGCATGTGACGTTTGCATGGGCCACAGAGATGGCAACCACGACGGCAAGTGCGACGTTTGCCAAGGCGACACAACTTTCCAACACGCAGATGGCAACAGCGACGGCCTTTGCGATGGTTGTGGCATCTGTATGGGCCACAAAGATGCTAACCACGATGGCAAATGCGACTACTGTGGTGCAGCAACAACTTTCCAACACACAGACACAAACAAAGACGGTCTTTGTGACGGTTGTGGTATTTGCTTGAAGCACAACGACGGCGACCACGACGGATATTGCGACATCTGCGACGAAGAAACAGATTTCCAACACGAAGATAACGATGGCGACGACATTTGTGACGTTTGCGACGTTTGCATTGCTCACCACGACAGAAACCACGATGGCGACTGCGACCACTGCGGTGAATATCTTGGCGAACCTGTTCACGTGGACGAAAACAACGACGGTATTTGCGACGCTCACGAACTTGGTTGTACCTACGTTTACGAATGGCTCACAGACCTTCAAAACGCACGTGACTACATCAACGCAATGTACAAAGACGAAGCACCTGCTGCTGACTACACAGTAACAACAGTTGCTCGTATCGGTCAAAAAGTGTTCTCCATCACTTGGACAATTGCAGTTGACGCAGACCATGCAGAAGACGCTTACATTGGCGACATCGACACTGCTAACAACACAGTAGCAATCAACGTTAACGAAGACAGCCTTGTAGACGTTGCGTACGTTCTCACAGGTACAATTGTGGATGCAGATGGACACGAAATTTCCGTTTCCTTCGAAAGAACACAACCTGCAATGAAGATGGCTACATGGGAAGAATACCTCAAATACTGCGAAGATGGCAGTGACACAGTATTCTCCATCAAGGGTTACGTTATCGGCGCAGTTTCTGTAACAAGTGGATCCAAGGGTAGCTTGTACATCCAAGACGAAGACGGACACGGCTACTACGCTTACAAACCAAATCTTGATATTTCCATCACAGCAAGCGAAGAAGCACTCGATGCATACTTCCCCTACGGAACAGAAGTTATCGTAACAGGTACAGGTGTGGTATACACTGGCGGTCAATACGAATTTGAAGCTGGTTGCACAGTAAGAAAGACCGGTAACGTAAAAACAGACCTTCCATACGAAAACGTAACAACTGCTTGGGGCAGTGCAAAAGATCAAGGCGATCACGAAACACTTGCTCAATACCAAAACAAACTTGTAGTTCTTGAAAACGCAATCTTCACAAGAGAAGACGGCAAGTACTACTACTTCACAGTTAACGGCGTAGAATACAATATCTACAACACCAACTACTTCTTGGAAGGCGACGTTGTTGCAGAAATTCTCGCTAAGTTCGAAGTTGGTAAGTCCGCAACAATCAAGGGTATCGTTTCTTGCTACAGCAACTTGTACCAAATCTACCCAGTTGGCACAGACTGCATCTCCAACATCACAACTCCAGAACTCACACCTGCACAAAAGGCTGAATTCGAAAAGAACAACCTTTCTGTAGAAAGCAACATCACCGAAGCAGGCGAAATTGCATTGCCAGCAACAGGCGCAACCTATGCAAACGTTGCTATCACTTGGGGCTTGGACAAGGCTTACGACTTTGCATCCATCGCAGATGGAAAACTTGTAATCTCCAAACTTCCAGCAGAAAAAACAACAATCAAACTCATTGCTAACCTCGACTGCGAAGGCGCAAGCGCAACAGCAGAATTCGAAGTTAACGTAGACAGCGCAACAATCGAATGGAAGAGCGCAAGCGATGCAGTTGCAATTGCAAACGGCCTTGAACTTGGCGCTACAACAAGCGAATACTTCTACTTCAAGGGTATCGTTGGCGAAATCTACAACACAGGTTACTGCAACTTCTACTTGACAGACGAAAATGGTGGTTCCATCATCGTTTACGGCTTGTACGCTCCTAACGGCACAGACCGCTACGGCTCCAACCGTGAAATTGCAGAAATCCCATTTGTGGAAGGCGACATCATCACTCTTCGTAGTAAAGTTCAAAACTACAACAAGGACGGCGGTACACCAGAACTTGTTTCCGCAATTCTCATTGAAGTTCTTGGCGAAGACGACGGTCCTCTTACTAACGGCGCATCCTACTACCTCTCCGTAGTACAAGCAAACCTTGGTAAGACATTGTACTTCAACGGTACAACAGCAAACACCTACTACCTTGGAACAACAGAAGACAAAGCATCTGCAGTTCCAGTAATTATTGAAGCAGTAG
>JAFVYC010000019.1 GCA_017500855.1 Clostridia bacterium
ATTTTTCTAATTGTAGTGTAGGGTTTATTCCGTGGCAAAACGTACTCAACTGCACACTTGCTGAACTTTTGTAGAACCGAGCAACAGTTCGGTTTTTTTTATTTTAGAAATGAATTTTTGCAAGAGCATTTGCAAACTTTTTGCAATTTTTTCCTAAACGGTCATCAACTATTATCTATGCCACTGCAAGTTTTCTTTGCATGAATTTTGCATGGTTTTGAACACTTACCATTGCAATTTTTTGTGTAGCAAATTCTTCATTTTGTGTATTTCACGCAAAATGGTAGGCAAAGTGGTGGTTTTTGCGTGAGTTTTGCAACAGTCTATCAAAAAAATTTATAGTTTTTTTTGTAAAATGTTTAGAAAACACTTGAAATTGGCATAATAATTTGCTATACTGATATAAACAAAATCTTTGTTTTAACGCTTTTCCAAAGTTTTGGTAAAGAAAGGGGGCATCATGAAACTTTTGCAAATGAGATACTTCCAAACAGTTTGCAGGTACGGTAGCATCACCAAGGCAGCAAACGAGTTGTTTGTTTCGCAACCCACAATTTCCTTTTGCATCAAGGAGTTGGAAACGGAGTTCGGCGTCAAACTGTTCCATCGACGTCACAACCGTTTGCAACTGACGGTGGAAGGGGAGTACTTCCTTGACAAAGTCAAGAGCATTTTGCAGTCGGTAGACACGTTGACTTCCCAAATGAAGGACATGGGGCGCAACCTCAACCACGTAAAAATTGCCGTTCCCGCAATGATCAGCACCTTTTTGTTCCCACAAATGTTCCACGCCTTCACCAAAAACAACCCCAACGTCGAGTTGGAAATGTTGGAAACAGGCTCGCTTCAAGCACGCACGCTTGTGGATGCCAACTCCGTTGACCTTGGCATCACCATTTTGGACAGCGCAGTGGAAGACAGCTACAACATCGTTCCGCTTGTTTCCACCGAACTTGTTTTTTGCGTAAACAAGGCGCACCCCTTGGCAAACAAAAGAAGCGTTTCCTTCAAAGACCTTGCCGACCAACACCTCATTTTGTTCAAGGCGGACAGCTACCAAAACATCTTCATCAAAAGCGCCTTTGCCGACCTTGGCATCGAGCCCAAAATTTCCCTGTACTCTTCGCAACTGTACACAGTCAAAAAGTTCCTTGCCTATGGCAACGTGGGCGCATTCTTGTACCGTCAGGTTGCCGAAATGGACAACGATCTTGTGTGCATTCCACTTGAACAACCCATCATCCAAGACATCGTGCTCATTTGGAAAAAGAGTGGCAGTTTGTACTCCGATTCGGAAAACTTCATTCAATTTGCAAAACACTTCAAGTACGAGTAGGGCGCTTGCCAACATTTGCCAAATTGCCAAAACAAAAATTTATCAATGCCAAACGCAAAGTTTGGCATTTTTGTTTGCGTTTTTTGTCGACAAAATTTTGCAAAAATGCTAAATTGAAAAAATTTTGCAATTATTATATTTATAATACTTATATATTCCTTGCAATTGCCAAAAAAAAATGGTAAAATAGTACCATGGCACAATTTGAACAAAAGTCTCTTTTTGCAGACACCAAAACAGAAAACATTCCTTTGGCAGAACGCATGCGCCCCGTGGTGCTTTCGCAGTTCATTGGGCAGTCGCACATCATCTACGACGGCTCGCTACTTTGCCGTGCAATCAAGGCGGACAAACTTGGCAGTTGCATTTTTTGGGGTGCTCCGGGAACGGGCAAAACATCCCTTGCAAACGTCATTGCCAACACAACAGGTAGCAAATTCGAAAAACTCAACGCCGTAAGCAGTGGTGTTGCCGATGCCAAAAAAATCATTGAAGAAGCAACCAAGCGTTTCAACGCCTACGGGCAAAAGACGTACCTTCTTTTGGACGAATGCCACCGTTGGTCCAAGGCGCAGTCCGACTGCGTTTTGCCTGCCATCGAAAAGGGCATCATCACGTTCATTGGCTCAACAACGGAAAATCCCTACGTTTCCATGACGAGGGCAATTGTTTCCCGTTGCCGAGTTTTCGAGTTTTTGCCACTGACCAAGGGCGACATTGTCAACGGGCTGAAAAAAGCTTTGAAAACCGACGTTGTTCTTGCAAGGCAAAAAATTCAAGTGACGGACGAAGCCTTCGACTACATTGCCGAAACTTGCGCTGGCGACATACGCAACGCCTACAACGCACTTGAACTTGCCGTGCTCACAACCGACGTCAACGCCGACGGCTCCATTTTGGTAGACAAAGTGGTGGCATCTCAATCCATGCAACGCAAGGCGCTTTCGGTAGACACAGGCATGTACTACGACATGCTCAGCGCATTCATCAAAAGCATGCGTGGTTCCGATGCAAACGGCGCAATGTTTTGGTTCGAAAGGTTGTTGGAAGCAGGCACCGACCCACTTTTGCTTGCAAGGCGCATTGTTGTGCACGCATCGGAAGACGTTGGGCTTGCCGACCCACAAGCGTTGGTAATTGCAACAAACGCATTGCTTGCATTCCAAAACATCGGCTTGCCGGAGGGCAGAATTCCGCTGACACAGGCAATTTTGTACATTTGCAATTGCCCCAAATCCAATTCCGTTGTGGAAGCGCTGTACTCGGCAGAAGCCTGCGCAAAACAACACCCAACGGCACGTGTTCCAAGCTACTTGATGGACAAAAACTTTGCTCGTGGCACGGAAGAATTGGACGAAGTGCCCTACAAGTACCCCCACAACTACGGTGGTTGGGTTGAGCAACAGTATCTTCCCGACGAAGTCAAAGACCAAGTGTTCTTTGTTCCCACGGGCAACGGGCAAGACGTTGGTTGCCGACAAAACAAAAAGAAAAAGTAATCTAGACATACATTCAAGGAGTTTATCATGAAAAACGTATTTGACATATTGCAAGAACGTGGCTACATCAAACAAACGGTACACCAAGAAGAATTGTACGAATTGTTGGGCAAGGAAAGCATCACTTTCTACACAGGCTACGACCCCACAGCCGACAGTTTGCACGTTGGCCACTTTGTAACGCTCATGGCAATGGCGCACATGCAACGTGCCGGCCACACGCCCGTCATTTTGATCGGTGGTGGAACGGCAATGGTTGGCGACCCAAGCGGTCGCACCGACATGCGCTCCATGATGACAAAGGAAACAATTCAACACAACGTGGATTGCTTCCGCAAGCAAATGGGCAGATTTATCGACACAAGCGAAGGCAAGGCAATTTTTGTAAACAATGCCGACTGGCTTTGCAATCTCAACTACGTAGATTTCCTGCGTGAAATTGGCACGTGCTTCTCCGTCAACCAAATGCTCACAGCCGAATGCTTCAAGCAACGCTTGCAAAAAGGCTTGAGCTTTTTGGAATTCAACTACATGCTCATGCAAGGCTACGACTTTTTGGTGCTAAACAGAAAGTACAACTGCATTTTGCAAACCGGTGGCGACGACCAATGGAGCAACATGCTTGCAGGCGCCGACCTCATTCGCCGAAAGGAAAACAAAAAGGCGTACGCTTTGACCTTCTCGTTGCTCACAACTTCCGAAGGCAAAAAGATGGGCAAAACGGCAAAAGGCGCAGTTTGGCTTGATGCCGACAAAACAAGCCCCTACGATTTCTTCCAATACTGGCGCAACGTGGAAGACGACCGTGTTGCAACCTGCATGAAGTTGTTGACTTTCATGGATTTGCAAGAAATTGCCGAGTTGACAGCGCATTGCGACCACCGCATGAACGTTGCCAAGGAAAGACTTGCCTACGAAGTGACGGCAATTGTTCACGGCAAGGAAACTGCCGACCAAGTGTTGAAGCAAGTTCGTGCAGCATTCTCCGCCGACGTAGACAACATGCCCGTTGTGGAAATTTCCGAACCAACCAACATCATCGACATCTTGGTGAAATGCGGACAATGCAAATCCAACGGTGAAGCACGCCGTTTGGTGGAAGGTGGCGGTGTTGCCATCAACGACGAAAAAGTTTCTTCCACAAGTTTTGTTTTGAGCCAAGAAGTTTTGCAAAAAGGCGAGTTTGTTTTGCACAAGGGCAAGAAAACTCACTTGAGAGTTATCATCAAGTAATGAAAGAGTACACAACAATCACCAAAACGGAAACGGTGGTGGAAAACGTCATAGAAAAATCTCGTTTCATCACCTCTGCAATAGGCGTGGAAAGCGTGGAAGAAGCAATGGAGTTTGTCAACGCCAAACGCAAAAAGTACTTCGATGCAACGCACAATTGCTTTGCCTACATCGTTGGCGACAGGGCAAAATTCAGCGACGACGGCGAACCGCAGGGAACTGCGGGAATGCCCATCTACGAATGCATCAAGAACAACGGACTGGACAGGCTTTGCGTTGTTGTCACAAGGTACTTTGGTGGCATCAAACTTGGCGCAGGTGGGCTTGTGCGTGCCTACTCCGGTGGCACGGCAGACGTTTTGAGCAAGGCGGAAAGGCTAAAAATGACGGATTGCATTCGTGCAAATGCCGTGGTGGACTACAATCTTTTGTCCATTGTCAAACGTGCGCTTTCCGACGTTTGCTTGGTAGAAAACGTTGTCTATTCCGACAAAGTCACCTTGCAATGCTTGTTTCCCGCCACACAATACGCTACTATTGCAGACATAGTAACCCAAAACACCCTTGGAAAAGGCATTTTTACGCAAGTAGACAGGCTTCTTTGCCCCTACAAGGCGTAGAACGTGTTTTTCCAATTTTCAACCAGAAGGTGCAACATGGCAAAGAAAGAATTCAAAGGTTCATCACTTATGGGCCCATTGCCTGTGACAATGGTGTCCGTTGGCAACATGGAAAACGCTAACATCATCACAGTTGCTTGGACAGGCATTGTTTGTTCGGCTCCACCAAGAGTGTACGTTTCCATTCGCAAGGATCGCTACTCCTACGACTTTGTCAAGAACAGTGGAGAATTTGTCATCAATCTCGTTTCCGACAAACTTCTTCCCGCTTGCGACTACTGCGGAATTCGCAGTGGCAGGGACATGGACAAGTTTGCCGAAATGAAACTTACCAAAGGCAAGTCCACACACGTTGCAACGCCGTTCATCAACGAATGCCCAATTGCGTTGGAGTGCAAGGTTTTTCAAGTGTTGGAACTTGGCTCGCACGACATGTTCCTTGCCGACGTTGTTGCAATTCACGTAGATGAGGAAATCATCGACGAAAAAGGTCGCATCAACTTTGCTTTGGCGCACCTTGTCAACTACCAACACGGCGAGTACCGTGCAACGGGCAGGCAACTTGGCAGGTTTGGTTTTGCAGCGCAACGCAAGTTTGTTGCAAAGCACGGCAAAGGCACCGACGTGGAAATGGCAACTGCAACTTTGACAAAACGCAAAGCGCCCAAAAACAGAAAAAAGCAACCCAAAAACTAGGGTAGGGGGAAGATTGTGAACTTACAATCACTAAATCAAGCGCAACTAGACGCCGTGACCTGTCCGCTAAAACCAACGCTTGTTTTGGCTGGCGCAGGCAGTGGCAAAACTCGTGTGCTTACCAACAGAATACTTTATCTCACGCAAGAGTGTGGTGTTTCCCCAAGGGAAATTCTTGCAATAACCTTCACAAACAAAGCGGCAAACGAAATGAAGCAACGCTTGTGGCAGTTCGATTCCAACGCGCAGTTCATGCACATTTCCACAATTCACTCCTTTTGCGCAAGCGTTCTGCGAAGGGAAGCCGAAGCCTTCAACCGTAGCAAAAACTTCACAATCTACACCGAAGACGACAAAAAGTCCATGCTCAAAAAGATTGTCAAAGACCTTTTTGACGACAGCGACGCAAAAATGGTGGATGGCTTTTCCGACAGCATTTCGGAACTGAAAAACAATGCTCCCGAACTGATGTTGGAGCAAGAAACCGTGCAACAAAACAACGACTACGTTGCTCTTCAGTTGGAAAAATTGCAAAGCACAACGCAATGTTCCAACACGCAAGACTTGCTCAAAGTCATCAACGAGTACAACAGCAAAATGGCGCAAAGCAACGCAATGGACTTCGACGATTTGTTGTACTACGTGCACAAACTGTTTGCAAATTTCCCCGAAATTTTGGAAAAGTACAGGGAAATCTACAAATATATTCTCATCGACGAATTTCAAGACACCAACAAGGTGCAGTACCAAATCTTCCAAATGTTGGGCAGTAAGTACGGCAACATTTTCGTTGTTGGCGACGACGACCAGTCCATCTACAGTTGGCGTGGTGCAGACAGCAAAAATTTGCTCAAATTCACCAAAGATTTTCAAGATTGCCAAATTTTCAAGTTGGAACAAAACTACCGTTCCACCAAGCGCATTTTGGACCTTGCAAACAAAATTATTGTTGCAAACGCCGGCAGGTTCGACAAAGTGTTGTGGACGCAAAACGAAGACGGTTTGAAGCCACAATTGTTCACAGCCTACAACGAACACGACGAAGCCTACTACGTTTGCGAACAAATCAAAAATCTTTGCTACCTCAACCCCGACTACAAACTGAAAGATTTTGCAATTTTGATGCGAATCAATGCGCTTTCTCGCAGTTTCGAAGCGGAACTTCTCAAAAACCATATTCCCTATAAGGTGTTTGGCGGTTTCAAATTTTTCGAGCGCAAGGAAGTCAAGGACGTGCTTGCCTACTTGCGACTGATAGACAACCCTGCCGATTCCGAAGCATTTTTCCGTGCTTTGAACGTGCCACGAAAGCGTGGCATTGGCGACACAACAATGGCAAAATTGCGCACTTTGTCGGCTGACTACGGCATTTGCCTTGTAGACGTCATTTCCGACGAGCGCAATTTGGAAATTTTCAACAGTTCCATTCGTAAAAAGTTGTTGGACTTCCACAAACTATACGTTGAACTTGTGGAACTTTGCGGTAAGTTGACTGTTGGCACCTTCGTGCACACGGCGCTTGACATTTTGGAGTTCAGGCAAGTGTACAAGGAAATGGACGACTTGGACAGGTCCATGAACATTGACGAATTGGAACAATCAGTGGTGGAATTTCAAAAGTCTTTCCCCGGAGCAACGCTTTCCGACTACCTGCAATCGGTAAGTTTGAGTAGCGATCTCGACGAAAAAACTGCCAAAGACTTTGTGACAATTGCAACAATTCACGCAGTCAAAGGCTTGGAATTCAAAACTGTGTTTGTCGTTGGGTTGGAAGAAGGCATTTTCCCAACAAGCAGTTCCACCTATCAATTGGAAACCTTGCAGGAAGAACGCCGTTTGATGTACGTTGCCATCACCCGTGCGGAAAAACGACTGTACGCCACAAGGGCAAAAACAAGGTTTTTGTACGGACAGCGCAAGAACACTTTCCCAAGCACCTACTACAGGGAAATGGAAAAAATTCTTGCCCCGGAAAGAAAGCCAATTTCCGAAAGGCATTTGGAAAACGGCGCATTTTTGGACAAACTCAACCAAACAAAGCCACTTCAAAGCCAACCAAGCACGGCAAAATCTCGTGCCGAAGTGGTCAAATTCAAGCCCGGGCAAATCGTGCAACACGCAACCTACGGGCAAGGCATCATCTTGATGATAAAAAACGATGTTGCCGACGTAATTTTTGAAAAAATGGGCAAAAAATCTCTCAATTTGAAATTTGCGCCCCTAACTATAATCAAGTAGTGGAGAAACTATCTATGGACATGCAACAAATGGTGCAACAACTCAACAAATGGGCGTACGAGTACTACGTGTTGGACAACCCTTCCGTTGCCGACACCGTGTACGACGCATTGTACGACCAACTTGTTTTGTTGGAAAAGCAAACGGGAATTGTGCTTCCCGACAGCCCCACGCACCGTGTTGGTGGCGAAACACTCAAAGAGTTTTCGCAACACAAACACCTCAAACGCCTGTACAGTTTGGACAAAGTTCAAAGTTTTGGCGAACTTAGCCAGTGGATGGAAAAGGTGCAAAAGCAACTTGGCAACGTGCAATTTTCTTTGGAATTGAAGTACGATGGGCTGACCATCAACGTAACCTACGACCAAGGCAAGTTTGTTGGCGCTGCAACACGTGGCAAAGGCATCGTTGGCGAAGACGTCACCGAACAAGTCAAAACCATCAAAACCGTTCCACTTTCCATCCCCTACACGGGGCTTTGCGAAATTCAAGGCGAAGGCATCATGAAACTTTCCAACCTTGAAAAGTACAACAAAAAGCACCCCAACGACCAACTGAAAAACGCACGCAACGGCGTTGCCGGCGCAATTCGCAACCTCAACCCAAAAGTCACGGCAGAACGCAATTTGGACGTTGTGTTCTACAGCCTTGGCTACAGCGAAGGCATGCAAATTGGCAGTCAAAGCCAACTTGTAGACTTTTTGAAGTCTTGCCAAATGCTGACAAGCAACGAGTTCGCAGTTGTGGAAACGTTTGAACAAGCCAAAGCGCAAATTGAAAAAATCGGTCAAATGCGCCCACACTTCGACTTTTTGATTGACGGTGTGGTTGTCAAAGTCAACGATTTTGAACTGCGTGAACAACTTGGCTACACCGACAAGTTCCCCAAGTGGGCTGTTGCTTTCAAGTTCGATGCCGAGCAAGTTGCAACAACTTTGTTGGACGTTGATTGGCAAGTTGGCAGAACAGGCAAGCTCACGCCCGTTGGGCTGTTGGAGCCGGTGGAACTGTGTGGCGCAACCATCGGCCGTGCAACACTCAACAATTTTGGCGACATCACTCGCAAAAACCTTCACAAAAACGCACTTGTGTTCGTGCGCCGTAGCAACGACGTCATTCCGGAAGTGCTTGGCTCAGCCGAACAAGGTGGAGTGGCAATAGAAAAGCCAACTCATTGCCCTGCTTGTGGAAGCCAATTGCAGGAAGTTGGTGCGCATCTGTTTTGTACCAACGCCGAAAACTGCCGTCCACAAATTGTGGCTCGCATTTCTCACTATTGTAGCAAGAACGCTTGCGACATCGACGGTTTGAGCGACAAAACGGTGGAGCAACTTGTAGACTGCCTTGGCATTTCTTCCGTTGCTGATTTGTACACCTTGACAACGGAGCAGTTGCTAACTTTGGAAGGCTTCAAACAGCGCAAAGCAAACAACATTGTTTCGGCAATAGACAAAAGCAAATCCGTCAACTTGGAACGCTTCATTTTTGCTTTGGGGCTAGACAACGTTGGTTCTGTAACTGCCAAAGATTTGGCAACCAAGTACGGAAGCGTTGAAGCGCTTTCCCAAGCAAGCAAGGAAAGTTTGTTGGAAATTGATGGCATTGGCGAAATTGTTGCCGAAGGCATCGTGCAGTACTTCCAAGAACAACAAAACGTGGAAATCGTGCAAAAACTGCAAAACATTGGCATCGACCCACAACTTTCCGAAACAAAAGTGGGCGTGTTCACAGGCAAAAAAATCGTGTTGACGGGCAGTTTGCAAAACTACACAAGGTCGCAAGCAACCAAACTGATCGAGGAAAACGGTGGCGAAGTCTCCTCGTCCGTTTCCAAATCGGTAAACTTGGTGATTGCAGGCGCCGAAGCAGGTAGCAAACTTGCAAAGGCACACGCTTTGGGCATCGACGTCATCACGGAAGAGCAGTTCCAACAAATGCTGGAACAAAACTAGAAAAATTCAACATTTTGTTCGCCATCCATTGAAAAGGCTTTCAGTTTGTGGTATAATAAACTGTAAGTTTGTTGGATTGGTGTAGCAAAATGCTCAAAAACACAACAATAACAACAAAAACAGGCAAATTGTAGAGAACTATGCCACGCATAGCAACACATTTTGCCATTGGAGACAGTATGAAAAGTATGACAGGGTACGGCAAGGCAACTGTTGTTTGTGGCAACAGGGAACTGACCGTCGAACTGAAAAGTGTAAATCACCGTTTTTTGGACATCACAACCAAAATTCCACGCAGTTTCATTGCCTACGAAGACGCAATTCGCAGTGGGCTTTCCCGTGGGCTGTCCCGTGGGCACGTGGACGTGTTCGTCAACTACAAACTGACCGAACAGTCGGACAAGGTTGTCAGCGTTGACTTGGCTCTTGCCGAAGGCTACTACCAAGCGTCGCAACAACTCAAACAGGCTTTTCCTTCTTTGAAGGACGACTTCACACTTGGCAGTTTGATGCGCAGTGGGGAAGTCATTTCCCTTGTGCAACAGGAAGACGACGAAAAAGTCATCCGTCAAATGGTGGTGGAAGCAGTAGACAAAGCAGTTTTGGAACTCAACAAAATGAGGGAAGTGGAAGGCAACAAATTGCGTGCCGACATTCTTCAAAAACTGGATTTCTTCGAACAACTGCTTGGCAAGGTGCAGGAATATGCGCCCAACGTCGTTGTTCAGTACACGGAAAAGTTGCGCCAAAGAATGGCAGATTTGTTGAAGGAAGTTGCCATCGACGAAGCAAAACTCAGCAACGAAATTTGCTTCTATGCCGACAAATCATGCATCGACGAAGAAATCACAAGGCTCAAAACGCACATCACGCACGCACGTGAAATTTTGGCAACGGAACAAAGCGTTGGCAGGAAGTTGGATTTCCTAATTCAGGAATTCAACAGGGAAACCAACACAATTTGTTCAAAGTCGGGCATTGTTGAACTGACAAACGTTGCTTTGCAAATGAAAAACGAAATCGAAAAAATTCGAGAACAAATACAAAATCTAGAGTAGCATGGGGAGTACAAAATGCAAACAAGCAAAAAAGAGAAAAAGGGAAAACTAATCATTCTTTCAGGACCAAGCGGTGCAGGCAAGGGTACAATTTGCGCTGAACTACTAAAACAAATGCCGGATTTGGTAATTTCTCGTTCCGTTACCACACGCTCGCCCCGTCCAAACGAACAAAAAAATCGTAGCTATTTCTTCGTTTCTACCGAAACTTTCTTGGAAATGGTCAAAAACAACGAATTGTTGGAGTACGATTCTCACTTCGAAAACTACTACGGCACACCCAAAAAGTTTGTTGTTGACATGCTCAACTTCGGCAAGGACGTAATTTTGGAAATTGACGTCAAAGGTGCGCTTCAAGTAAAGCAAAACTATCCGGAAAGTTTGCTGTTCTTCATCGAAGCACCAAGCGAACAAGCCATCTACGAACGTTTGATCAAACGTGGTTCGGAAACGGAAGACAAAATACAAATTCGCATGGCAAGGGCAAAGTTGGAACTTGCTCAACGCCACAAGTACGACTACTGCATCATGAACGATCAACTTGACCGTGCAGTAAACGAAATCATCGAAATTTTGAAATCAAGGAGCTAGCAATCATGATCACAAATCCACCTATTGACCAACTCACCGAAAAAGCAGGCGACAAGTACGCACTTTGCTGTGTTGTTGCAAAGCGTGCAAAGGAATTGGCAGTTAACCCTGCAGAAGAAATGGAAAGCAAAAAGCCCATCACTTTTGCCGCAGAAGAATTTGACCAAGGCGCAACTGTAATCAAAAAGTAGGCTATATCATGTGTAATTTGCAAGGAAAAAACATTGTAGTGGGAATAACCGGTGGCATTGCCGTGTACAAGGTGTGCCAAGTTGTTCGGTTGTTCAAAAAAGCCGGTGCAAACGTCGATGTTATCATGACAAAACATGCGACGGAATTTGTTGCGCCCCTAACTTTCGAAACGTTGTCTAACCGCCCCGTTGTCACCGACATGTTCACTCGTTCGGGCCATTGGGAAGTGGAGCACATTTCTCTTGCAAAAAAAGCCGATTTGTTTGTTGTTTGCCCTGCAACTGCCAACATCGTTGGCAAATTTGCCAACGGCATTGCCGACGACATGCTTTCCACAACGCTGATGGCAACAACAGCGCCTGTTGTGGTTTGCCCTGCAATGAACACCAATATGTACAACAGCCCTGCGTTCAAGCAAAACTTGCAAACGCTCAAAAACCGTGGCGTGTTTGTTGTCAACGCAGGAAGTGGATTTCTTGCTTGTGGCGACACGGGCGACGGTCGCATGGCAGAGCCGGAAGAAATCTTTGAAAGTTGCAAACAAATTTTGTGCCCCAAGCAAGATTTGCTTGGCAAAAACGTGCTTGTAACTTGTGGCGCAACGTTGGAAAAACTAGACGACGTTCGGTTTGTTTCCAACTTTTCCACAGGCAAAATGGGCTCGGCAGTTGTTTCGCAAGCGCTAAAACGTGGTGCAAAAGTCACCGTTGTTTTGGCACGCCACCAAGTGGAGATTGACGGCAAAGCAACTGTTGTCAACGTGGAAACAACACGGCAAATGTTAGAGGAAACTTTGAAACTTGTGGACAGCCACGACATTTTCGTGATGTGCGCTGCCCCTTGCGACTACCGTCCCGAAGTTGTTGCCCAAAGCAAAATCAAGGCGGAAGACCTCACAATCAAATTTGTCAAAAATCCCGACGTTGCCCAAGCAGTTGGCAAAATCAAGGGTGACAAATTCTTGTGCGTTTTCTCTGCCGAAACGGACAACGGACTTGCCAACGCAAAGCAAAAACTTGCCAAAAAGAACGCCGATTTGGCAGTTTTGAACGACGTCAAGCACAACCAGGTTTTTGGTAGCGACACAAACGTTGTCACATTTGTAACCAAAGATGGCCACATCGACTATCCGCAAATGTCCAAATTGGATGTTGCCGATTTGATTTTGGACAAGGCTGTTTCAAAATGATCTATTCTGTTATCGTAGACGTTTCCGCAAGCGAAGTGGACAAAATTTTTGACTACAAGGGCGAAGGCTACTCTGTTGGTAGCCGTGTGCTTGTGGATTTCCACTTCCGCAAGGTGGAAGGTTTCATCGTGGGGGAAAAGCAAACTACCGATTGTCCCCCTTCCAAACTTAAATCCATCATTTGCGCCTTGGACGATTTTGTTGCAATTTCGCCAACGGCGCTTGAATTGTGCAACTACATGAGGCAAGAATACCACCTTAAATGGGTGGACGTTCTGCGCCTTTTTGTGCCTGCAGAAATGCGTGGAAACCGTGTGCGTGTCAAAAGCGCAAAGCAAGCGCACATTGCCACACAGGGCAGTTTGGAAAATATTTTGCAATCACTAAAACCCAATGCCACCAAGCAAAGGGATTTGGTGACTTTTTTGTATAACAACGGCGCAACGTTTTGCTCCAAACTCAACGAAATGTTTGGCAACGGCGTTGTTGCTCAACTGGAAAAGAAGGGCATTGTTGCAACGGAAGAAGTTGTTGTTCGACGCACGCCCTACAAAAATTTGCAAGTTTTGGCAGGTCAGCAACGCACGCTTGTGCCTGCTCAACAAAACGCCGTCAACACGGTTTTGCAAAACCCACAAGGCAGGTTTTTGCTTCACGGAGTGACGGGAAGTGGCAAAACGGAAGTGTACCTGACCATCATGGAGCAACTTGTCAAGCAAGGCAAAACTTGCATCATGCTTGTTCCGGAAATTTCCCTCACGCCAAACATGCTTCGCCAACTGAGGGAGCGTTTTGGCAACACGGTTGCGTTGTTGCACAGCGGACTGTCGGCAGGGGAAAGGTACGACGAATGGCTTCGCCTAAAAAACGGCGAGGCGCAAATTGCCATTGGCGCACGAAGCGCAGTTTTTGCTCCGCTGGAAAACGTTGGGGCAATCATCATCGACGAAGAACACGATTCCAGCTACATCAGCGACAACAACCCTCGCTACAACACGCTGGACGTTGCCAACTACAGGGCTTCAATTCACGGAGCATTGCTTGTTTTGGGTAGCGCAACGCCAAGTTTGTCTAGTTTCTACAAGGCAAAGAAGGGCGATTTGCAACTTATTTCCATGCCGGAACGCATCAACAAACGCCCACTTCCCAACGTGGAAATTGTTGACATGGCTTTGGAAAGCCGTAGTGGCAACAAGGGCATCTTTTCCCAAAGGCTAAAGGAAATGTTGCAACAAACGCTAGACAAGGGCAACCAAGCAATGCTTTTCCTCAATCGCAGGGGCTATTCTTCATTTTTGCAATGCACCAAGTGTGGCTACGTTGCAAAGTGTACCGATTGCGACGTCAGTTTGACGGTGCACAGGGAAGACGGCATGCTCAAATGTCACTACTGTGGCAAGCGTTTCTACATGTTGGACAAGTGCCCCGAGTGCCACCAAAGCAGTTTCAAGCAGGGCAAAATTGGCACGCAACAAATTGCCGAAATTCTTGGCAACTTGTACCCCGGTGTCAAAGTGCTAAGGATGGATGCCGACACAACGCAAAACAAGGAAAGTCACGGCAAAATTTTGGAAGCATTTCGCAACAACGAGGCGCAAATTCTTGTTGGCACGCAAATGATTGCCAAGGGGCACGATTTCCCCAAGGTAACGCTTGTTGGCGTGCTGGATGGCGACCAAAGTTTGTACCATTCCGACTACATGTCTACCGAGCGCACATTCCAACTTATCACACAAGTTGCAGGGCGAAGTGGCAGGGATGTGGAGACGGGAAGCGTTGTTCTGCAAACCTACAACCCAACTCATTACTGTTTGCAACTTGCCGCCAAGCAGGACTACCTGTCCTTCTACAAGCGGGAAATCAACGCAAGGGAAGCATCGTCCTTCCCACCCTTTGCCGAAATAGTGCGTGTTTTGTACCAAGGCGAGGACGAGGATGCGTGCATCGACGAACTGACTTTGCAATTTGCAAAATTCAGTAATTTGAAAGGGAAAAATCCACAAGCATTTTTCTACTTGGACAAAATGCGTTGTCCGTTGAAACGTGCCGAAAAGAAATTCCGTTTTCAGGTGTTGATGAAGTTGGACGTCAACAAAAAAAATATCATTGCCGACGTGTACAGCATTTGCGACGGCAAAACTCACAACAACGTACAAGTTTTTGTGGAACGCAACCCACAAAATTTATCATAGGAAGTGTATCATGGCAAGAAGAAATATTGTAAAAATGGGCGATGCTTTGCTTCGCAAAAAGTGCAAAATTGTAGAAAAATTCGATGCAAAATTGCATCAGTTGCTGGACGACATGTGGGACACGTTGGACTACGCCGACGGTCTTGGTCTTGCAGCGCCACAAGTTGGCATTTTGAAGCGTGTTTGCATCGTTCAGTACGACGACATGAAGTTTGAACTTGTCAATCCAAGGCTTGTTTCCAGCAGTGGAAAGTGTGTAGACCAAGAAGGTTGCTTGTCCGTTTCGGGCTTCCGTGGACTTGTGGAAAGGCCCGAAGTCATCGACATCGAGTACTTCGACAGGCACGGCAACAAGCAAACTTTCCATGCCGAAGGCTACTTTGCAAGAGTTTTCCTTCACGAAATGGACCACTTGGACGGCATTTTGTTTGCCGACAAAATGATTCGCAAACTTGTTGACCAAGACTAGTGGAGGCAAAATGAAAATTGTGTTTTTGGGCACTCCCGACTTTGGCGTGCCTGCATTGGAAAAGATAATTGAGCGCCATCAAGTGCTTGCTTGCGTTTGTCAACCCGACAAGGTTGGTAACCGTGGCAAAACTGTGTTTTGCGCTGTAAAACAATGTGCTTTGAAGCACAACATCCCCGTGTACCAATTCGAAAAGATTTCTCGTGACGGCGTGGAAACGCTCAAAAGCCTTGCGCCAGACATCATGGTCACAGCAGCGTACGGTCAAATTTTGTCGCAAGAAGTCATCGACATTGCCCCACACGGCATCATCAACATTCACGGCTCGTTGCTCCCGGAACTTCGTGGCGCAGCGCCCATTCAGTACGCCGTTTTGCTTGGGCTGAAAACAACGGGTGTCACCATTCTCAACACGGTAAAAAAGGTTGACGCAGGGGAAATCATCTTGAAAAAATCCTTGGACGTTTTGCCCTACGAAACAAACGGCCAACTTTTTGAACGCCTTTCTTTGCTTGGCGCCGAAGCCGTGTGCGAAGCGCTGGAACAAATAGAAAACGGAACGGCTGTGTACACTCCGCAAGACGACAGCCTTGCAACTTTCACAGGAAAAATCACAGCCGAACAGGAAAAAATAGATTGGAATTTGCCAAGCACGCAACTGATCAACCTTGTGCGTGCGTTGAACCCAAGCCCCGTTGCTTGGACGACGTGGAACGGCAAACGCCTCAAAATCTACGCATTGCGCCCTTGCGACACACAATTTGACGGTGTGCCCGGTCAAGTGGTGGAATGTGGCAAAAAAACACTTGCAGTGATGTGTGGTGACGGCAAAGCCGTGTTGGTTACCGAACTGCAAGCGGAAAACTCCAAACGGTTGGAGATCGTGCCATTTTTGAACGGCAAAAAAATCCCCGTTGGAACAATTCTTGGTGAGTGATGAACAACGCATTTTTGAAGAGTTTTCAAACCTTGCAACAGGTGTACAAAGACAAGGCGTTCAGCGGCATCACTCTCAACAAAACCTTGACTTTTTGCAAAAATCAAGACAAAGCGCTAATCACAAAACTTGTGTACGGCGTGTTGGAAAACGACATCAAACTTACTTACCTTTTGGGCAAATTTGTAAAAAAGATGCCCAAAGGCGACGTTTTGATAATTTTGAAAATGGGCGTGTACTGCTTGATGGAACTTTCCATTCCACAGTACACAGTTGTCAACGACCTTGCGGAAATTGCCAAAGTGACGGAGGACAGGCGCCAAGTCGGCTTTGTCAACGCCACTTTGAAGCGCATTGCTCAAAGTTTGCCCACCTTCAACGACTACCCAACGGACGAGTTGGAATGCCTTTCCGTCAAGTTTTCCTACCCAATGTGGGCGCTCAAAAAACTTGTCAAGGACTACGGCTTGGAAACGGCAAAACTTATCGTTTGCCACAAACTGCCCACAAACACAACGGTGCGTGTGGTGGGGCTAGGCAAAGATCAAGTTGAACAAAAGTTTGGCAAGGTGGAAAGCACAATGTTTGCCGATGCCTACAAAATAAGTGGCAAAATTCCGCCAATGGACGGCAGTTTTACCATGCAAAGCCTTTCTTCCATGGCAATTTGCCAAGTGGTGGCAAACGGCATTGGCGCAAAATTTTTGGATTGTTGCTCGGCTCCGGGTGGCAAGGCCGTCTACGTCAAGCAACTTTGCCCACAAACGCAAGTCGATGCTTGCGACGTTCATCCGCACAGGGTGCAACTCATCAACGACTACGCAAAACGAATGGGAGTTGAAGTTGCAACGCATTGCCAAGACATGACAATGCTCGTGCCAGAATGGCAACAACAATTCGACACGGTGCTTTGCGACGTGCCTTGCAGTGGTTTTGGCGTGTTGGACAACAGACCGGACATCAAACTTTTCAGGGAGAGTTTGGACGTTTCTTCGCTGATGAAACTGCAACAGCAAATTTTGCAAACTTGCAGTGCCTACGTCAAAGTGGGTGGCAGGCTTATTTACTCAACTTGCACAGTTTTTAACCACGAAAATCTTGCCAATGTGGAAAAGTTTCTCAAAAACAATGGCAATTTTGCATTTTCTACCATCAGTTTGCCACAATTTCCCATGGCTGATGGCAAACCATACTATCAATTTCTACCACACAAAGATGGCGTTCAAGGCTTCTTTGTGGCGGTTTTGACTCGAACGGAGTAGACATGACAACAGTTTTGCACGATTTTTCCCTTTCGGAACTGACGGAATTTGTAACAACGGGCTTTGACGTGAAGCCCTTTGTTGCCAAGCAAATTTTCGGTTGGCTAACCAAAGGTGCGGATTTCCACCAAATGACCAACGTTTCCAAAACTCTAAGGGAAAAACTTGCCCAAAGTTGCGTGGCTGTTTCGGCAAGAATCATCAAAACATTGACGTCGGTAGACGGCACCCAAAAGTTTTTGTTTCAACTTTTCGATGGCAACGTTATCGAAGGAGTGCTGATGAACTACAAGTACGGCAACACGCTGTGCGTTTCCAGCCAAGTTGGTTGCCGAATGGGTTGCAAGTTTTGCGCAAGCACCCTTGGTGGGCTTGTTCGCAACTTGTCCGCAGGGGAAATTTTGGGGCAAGTGCTTGCAGTCAATGCATTGGGCGACGGCAAAAACAGGCACGTTACAAACATCGTGCTGATGGGTAGTGGCGAACCTTTGGACAATTTCGACAACGTCACAAAGTTTTTGAGCCTTGTTTCCAGCCCCGACGGCATCAACATTTCCGAACGCAACATTTCCCTGTCGACGTGTGGAATTGCGCCCAAAATGAAGCAACTTGCCGACATGGGCTGTTCGCTCAATTTGACGCTTAGTTTGCACAATGCCGACAACGAACAACGGCAAGAAATAATGCCCATTTGCAAAAAGTATTCCGTTACCGAAGCATTGGATGCTTGCCGATACTACTTCCAAAAAACAGGCCGAAGGGTAATTGTGGAGTACACTCTTATCGACGGTCAAAACGACACCTATTCCCACGCATTGAAACTTGCCTCGGCGCTTCGTGGAATGTCGGTGCACGTCAACGTTATTGCCTTGAACCCCGTCAAGGAAACAGGGCTCAAGGGCACAAGCGAAAACACGTTGAAAAAGTTTTTGCAGTACTTGGAAAAACTTGGAATTTCAGCAACAAGGCGCAGAACGATGGGGCAAGACATCCAAGGCGCTTGCGGTCAACTAAGGCGCAGTTATTTGGCAGGTGACAATGACTAGAAATCTTGTTGGAACTGTGGTAAAAGCAGTTGGTGGTGTGTTCACCGTTGTTTGCAATGGCAAAAAGTACACTTGCTTTTCCCCCAAAAAGTTCCGCTACCAACAACTGGATATTTTGGTTGGCGACCACGTGGAATTTGAAGATTTGCACCGTGGCAAAGGTGTTGTCACAACTGTCATCCCACGCAAAAACAGGCTTGTTCGCCCGGAAATTGCCAACGTGGACGTGTGCTTTTTGGTGCTTGCAAGCGTGCCTGAGCCAGACTTCTACCTTGCCGACAAGGTGCTCATCAATTGCTTCCAAGAAAACATCGAACCTGTGATAATTGTCAACAAAATGGACTTGGACACCTCAACTATGTCGAAAGTAATGGAAAACTACAGTACTATTGCAGACATAGTACCCGTTTCTGCGCTAGATCAAGCGTCAGTTTTGGCTTTGGGCAAGTACATTCAAGGCAAAACGGTGTGTTTTGCAGGTCAGTCGGCAGTTGGCAAAACTTCACTACTCAACGTTCTTCTTCCATCCACCAATGGCGAAGTTGGTGGCATCAGCCAAAAAAGTGGCAGGGGAATGCACACAACAAGGCACAGCAGTTTGCACGCCGTTTTGGGTGGCTACGTTGCCGACACGTGTGGTTTTTCCCTGTGCGAGTTGCAAGGCATTCGCAGTGACGAGTTGCGTTTGTACTTGGATGATTTTGTCACAATTGCAAGGCAATGCAAGTATACTTCTTGCACGCACACAGCTGAACCGGATTGCGCAGTAAAGCAAGCCGTGGAGGATGGCAAACTTTGCAAAGATCGCTACATGCGCTACTTGGAAGAATTTGCCGAACTCAAGGAAGCGGAAAAAAATCAGTACTAACTTCGTTGGCAGTTGCCAACAAAAGGAGAGAACATGCAAAAAGTTCTAGTCAGTCCATCCATTTTGTCGGCGGATTTTGCCAACTTGGAAAGGGATTGCAACCTAATCAAAAATGCCGGCGCCGACTACATCCATTGCGACGTGATGGACGGTTTGTTTGTTCCAAACATTTCCTTTGGTTTGCCCGTTGTGGAAAGCATTTCTAAAATCGGTTTGCCGTTGGACGTTCACTTGATGATTGTCCATCCGCAAAACTACGTCCAAAGGTTTGTGGAGGCGGGCGCAAGCATTGTCACGTTCCACTTGGAAGCAACGGAGGACGTTCGTGGCACAATTGAACTTATCAAGCAATGTGGCGCAAAAGTTGGCGTTTCCATTCGCCCAAACACGCCTGTGGAACTGTTGCTTCCCTACAAGGGAATGTTCGACCTTTTGCTTGTGATGAGTGTTGAACCCGGCTTTGGCGGACAAAGTTTTTTGCCACACAGTTTGCAAAAAATTGCCACGGCACGCCAACTTTTCCCCGACGTTATCATCGAAGTAGACGGTGGCATTGGCGAGCAAAACGCCAAGCAAGTTGTGGATGCAGGCGCAAACATGCTTGTTGCAGGTAGCGCAGTTTTCAAGTCGAGCAACGTTGCCAAAACAATTGCAAATCTCAAAAATTGTGCCAACTAGCAATCACTTTTGGCGTTGACATTGCATACAATGTACAAAAACAAGGGAGATTGCATTGAAAAACAAAATTTTTTGCTTCAAATTGCCAACGTTTTTGGCAGGAATTGTCAAATTGGTTTTGGGCAAATTTGTAGTAGGCAAGTAGTGCCTTTTGGCGTTACAAAGGAGAAAACAATGAGCAAAAAACACGTCAAACTGTACAATGTTTTGTTTCCGCTGTGGGTGCTGATTTGGTTCCCACAAACTTGGATTGTTGTTTTGCCGGGCAACTTTGCAATAGACAGCCTTGTGCTTCTTTTTGCAATGTTGGCGCTAAAAATGACAGAAAAATGGAAGTTCTACAAAAAGCACATTTTGCCAATTTTTGGTTTTGGCATGCTTGCCGATCTCATCGGCTCAGCGTACATGCTGTTGTTTTTGCTAATCACAAGAATTGACGTTGCCATGGACCACCCAATTCTCACCGTGCCTGCAATTGTGCTGTCCGGCGCAATGATTTTTGTGTTCAACTACTTTGTGACTTTCAAAAAACAAGACAAGCGCATTCGCTTCAAACTTGCGCTCACCTACGCCATTGCAACAGCGCCCTACACGTTCTTGATTCCGTTCAGTTGGCTGTGGTAGTGCAACTGGGCAAGTGGTTGTGCAAAAAGCTTTTGCAAAGAGTTTTGTTTGTTATACATTGAAAATTCGTATAGCAACAAACACAAAAAATTTGTAATTTGCGCAAAATAACAACAAAGCAAAAATCTTGATGGTACAAAACCGCAAAACAAAAGAGTTTTATTTGTTATACAAAGAAATTTTGTATAGAAACAAACACAAAAATTTTGTAATTTAACAACAAATCAAAAATCTTGATGGTACCAAAAACGCAAAACAAAAGAGTTTTATTTGTTATACAAAGAAATTTTGTATAGAAATAAGCACAAAAATTTTGTAATTTACGCAAAACAACAACAAAGCAAAAATCTTGATGGTACCAAAACCGCAAAACAAAAGAGTTTGGTCGTTATACAAATCAAGTAGAAATCACAAAAAGCAGATGAATTTGACTTCATCTGCTTTTTGTTTTTCAAAATTTTTCAACAAAATTTCTACTTTATCCAACCCAATTTTTTGTACAACTTGTCGCAAACGCCAAACAATTGTGTGTAGGGACCAACAAGCAAAAATACGTTAATGGCGTAGCGCAACGTGCGGAAAATGCGTTCAAACCAAACGGCGTCTTCGTAGGTGGGGTAGATTACCCCAACAATTGCTTTAAGCACAACGTTTGTTCCAAGGAAAATTGCCGTGCCACCAACAAGGCGCAAAACCATTCTCCACCAAACTTTTGTGTTTTGGAAGTTGCTGAATTTGCCTTCGTACAAAATGCCCATCACAAAGCCCAAAATCAAGCCGTAGTTTGTGAAGTAGTGTTCCGTTTCGGCAAAGAAAAATCCACAAAGTCCAATTGCCAAAATGCCAAAGTAAACGTAGTACTTGTTTTTGGCAACGTTCAACAGCCAATCCAACAGGAACACAACGCCAACGCCAAGCGCAAGGCCTGCAACAACGTCGGTCAGGTAGTGTGCGCCAAGATAGTTGCGGGAAAGCGCCACCAACAAGGGCATCACAATTGCCAAAACCCACAGCCATTTTTGCTTTTTGTCACGGAAGATGTGCGCCGTTCCAACAAAGGATGCCGATGCGCTGGAACTGTGGCCCGATGGAAAACTGTAGCTGGAAACGTCCTTCAAGTTGTCAATTTGTGGGTTTGCGTCGAATGGACGGCAACGTTTGACAATGTTTTTTGTCATTTCGTTCAACGTGGAAGTGCAAAGTAGCATGATGCCAAGCCTTTCGCCACGTTTTTTGTCCAAACACCAGTAAACAAAGCCCAACAGCGCAACAATGAACAATTCTTCGCCAAACAGCGTGAAAAATTGCATAAAGTAGTAGATGAAAGTTCCTTCTTTGCCAAGGGATTGCAACCAAATGATGAATGCATCTTCAAATGGAAACGACCAAACGTTCCCTAGGCTTTCCGCCAAAATACTTAGCATGTTTTTCTCCTTATAGTATTGTTCTACAAACCAAGTTTGTAGTTGTTCATAACTTTTTGGTAGATGTCTTCATTCAAAGTTTTGTTTTCAATTTCAACGTCAAATTGAATGTAGCACAAGTCGCCAATGTTGTTTGCCCAGAACACAGGTTCTTCCTCGTAGGACGGACTGCCTGTTTTGCAAAATGCAACAAGGTAGTTGAGCATTGCTTCACCCAGTTCAAAGTCTTGTTCCGTCCAAACGCTTGCACGGTGGCTAGTAAAGTTGCCCAAGAAGTACGCAAGTTCGTAGGAGTGGTAGGCGCCCGTTGTGCCCTTGGTGTTGCCGGGAACGTTTCTTGTGAACATGTACACGTAGGCGTCTTTTTGCAAGCCACCGTTGATTCTTGCTTGGCAAACGGCATTTTGCAATGCAATCATGCTGTCTACTGCAGTAACGGTGGAGGATGTGTACACGGAAGAAATCAAGTCGTCGTGCGTCACCATGCCCGTCATCAAGTTGACGTCGTTGCAGTTTCCGCTTGCAACGCAGTTGCGATAGGTGTCGGAAAGCACGTAGTCGTCGATAACTGGCCCAACTGTTGGCAAACTTTGACCTTTCAGTTGGCTTGCAGGCATTTCACGCAGCTGTTCAACAGTTTTGCCCTTGTAGTTTGTGGGCGCTTGCGCAATGCGTTGTTCAAGTGTTTGCCAATCTCGGTTGATGCTGTTGTGGCTTGCCGAAACTGCGTTAACAAACAATCCCTTTGCAAGTGGAGAACAAATAAGTGCGTTTACCGAACCTGCGCCTGCCGATTGCCCCTTGATGGTGACGTTGTTTTTGTCGCCACCAAATTTGTGTATGTTTTCTTGCACCCATTTGAGCGCTTGTATTTGGTCCAATATGCCGTAGTTGCCTGCCGAACCGTTTGAGTCTTCTTCAGCAAGTTCTTGTGTTGCCAAAAAACCAAGTGCGCCAACACGGTAGTGGATGGAAACAAACACAACGTCCTTCAGCGCAACGTTTGTGCCGTCGTACACTTCGCACGATGCGCCACCGGAGTTGTAGCCACCGCCGTGGATGTACACAAGCACTGGTTTTCCGTCGCCAACGTTGGTGGAAGTCCACACGTTCAAATTCAAGCAATCTTCGCTGTACACAATGCCGTCACGGTAGTGCGTTGGGTCGGTGTCTTGGATGAATTCTTCCGTCCAAACGTCGAACACAGTTGCATCGCCTTGAAGCGCATTTGCGCCCCACAGTGTGCAATCCAAAGTGCCTTCCCAACTTTCAACAGGCTGTGGCGCACGCCAGCGCAAGTCGCCAACAGGCGCTTTTGCGTAGGGAATGCCCTTGAAAACGGCAACGTTCTGGTCTACAAGCCCTTGAATGGTGCCACTTTCCAACGTTACAGTTCCTGTGAAGTATTGTGGGTGTATTGGTTGTTCCGGCAAGCAAGCAACAAGCGTTGCCAAAGCGGAAATTGCCAGTGCAACCATCAAAAATATTGCAACAATCTTTTTCATTTTGCTTCTCCTTTCTAGTAAGGATATAGTAATAGTTATTTTAACATATATATAGTTCACTTTCAAGTGTTTTGCAAAAGTTTGCAACATTTTTTCAAGTTGCAATTTGATGCGTAAGCATTTGTGTTGCATTTGTACACAACGTGACACCAATGGAAAATCTATTAGTCGGGTAAAAACAGGGCTGAATTGTTTTTTAGTTTGTAACAAACGCAATGGTGTGCTTTCCACCAGAAATCTAGTTGCTTGTTGAAACAAACGCAATGGTGTGGCTGTAGGTTGGATTATTTTGGTTGTTTGTTGGTTGAAACAGGTCAAGAAGTAAACATCACTAGTGTGCAAGACGTGAACTCAACAATTATCTTTGTTGTTTGCCCCCAACGCACAATGTGTCAGTTCAACACTTTGATTGTCGTTTGAAACAATCAAAAAAGCAAAAAAAAATCAGCCCCAGTGCGTTCTAGGGCTGAATTGAAAACAACTAGTTTTCTGCTTTGTTTGCTGTTCTTATGCAACGGGTGCAAACATATTCGGTGGATTCCTTACCGTTAATTTCCACCTTAACTTTTTGCAGATTAGCGCTGTAGGTTTTTGGAGTCTTTCTGTTGGAGTGACTCACTTTGTTACCGGACATTTTGCTTTTTCCGCAGATAGCACATACCTTTGACATATTTACACCTCCGTGTAGTCTAGAATTTGTTTTTTACGCTGTTATATGATACCACTAACGCAAGATTTTGGCAAGCAAAAAACAGCAAAAATATTTTTAATAATAACATTTTTTTTAGAAATTTTGCAATTATTGCCAAAGTTGGCAAAATTTTCCTTCAACACGGCAACATTTTGGGCAAAATATCTTTCGTTGTTATGTGTAGGCAAAGCCATTGACATTTGCAAACCGAAAAAGGACTGTACAAAAAACGATAGTGTTTTGTGTAGCAATACGTGCGCAACAGACTGCTACGCAAAAATTTTCAAAACGCTCAATTGCAAAACAATGTGAGAATGTAAATTGGGATTGCTCCAAATTGGTAGCAAATGCAGTTGTGCATTGCGTTGGAATGTTGCAAGCAAACAAATCTAGCAACCTAAGGCGAATGTTCACAAAACTATTTGATTTAACTCTAATATTTTTTTGGTTTATTTTGTACAGGCTGTTGCAAAACGTGCGTTGGTTGAAAGTATAGACAAGCAATGTAACCCAACAACAAACTGTTTGTCCGCAAAAAACCTTTTGACGGAAACTTTGTAGCTTTAGGGTTTATGTTGAAATTGTTTTTGCAAAACGTGCCTATTTTTGTATTGCAAATAGTCAACGCAATCTAACAACAAACCGGGTATGCACACAACACCTTTGTGTTGGAAAATTTGTTCTCAGTCAATGGTGTGATTGTGTTTGCAAAAAGCGCCGTTGTGGTGGTTGAACAAGCAACATTCAAGTGCGTTGCCACAGAAACGTTTTGCCAACAATTGCCTTTTGCTGTCAGCAACCACAAGGTTGCAAATGCAACTTTGCAACAAAATTTGCAAAGGCTTTTCTTGAAGTTGGCGCAATTTTTCAGTCTGGCAACAAACGACGTTTCAACGTTCTCGCAACCAAGTTTGCTCAATTGCCAAATAGAAATGTAGTGATGCCCAATTGTTGTTTTGCAAAATTCACACAAAAACCCAATGGGTGGGGTAGGGTTTTCCAAAGTAATTGCGCTTTTTGCGACGTTGCAAAACACTCCAACATAATCTAATTTGCAAGTCAACATGCCTTTCTCATAGTCAAAGATATAGCAAACACAACCACAGTTAGCGCATAAAAGTGAAAAAACACATCAAATTTTGCCTTGGTTTTGGCAATTTGCATAAAAATACTTGATAAAAATTGAAATATACTGTAAAATATTGTTGCTAGGTATCAGGAGGTGAAAACCAATGGCATTACGCACAAGAAATTCTTATGGATCAATCACAGTTTGCGACGACGTTATCGCTTCGTTGGCAGGTCATCTTGCCATGGAATGCTACGGCGTTGTTGAAATGGTGCCCTTTGGTTTCTCCGATTCTTTGACAGACGTTTTCAAGCGTGTTGGTAAAAGTCGTGGTGTTCGCATCGCAACTAAGGACGACCGCATCTACGTGGACTTGTTTGTAAAGTTCAAGTACGGTTTGCCGGTTTCGGCAGTTTCTTCCAGCTTGAAAAACACTGTTAAGTACGGTTTGGAACGTTTCACGGGCATGATTGTTGCGGCAGTCGATGTTCACGTTGTAGGCGTAAAACTGTAGTTTTTCAATTATCAATTTCATCAGCACATACATTACGACGACCAGAACGCCGAATGCGATGGCGACCACGGTGGTCAAACGGGAGAGGATGACATTATTTTTCTTGTGGATTCTGACCCGGAGGAACCAGCAAGTATTGGAGATATCTGTGAGTCAACAGATGCATTGCTTATGACCTTTTCGGATGGAGTGACGATGGCAGATGACCAAGCATTTAAGGATGAATGGGGAATGCATATTTCC
>JAFVYC010000020.1 GCA_017500855.1 Clostridia bacterium
ACATTTTTCTAGAAAAGTATTGACACAAACGAAATAAAGTTGTATTATATAAGAACAAAAATAATTTCAAATTTATTTTTTCCACCACATAATGTATATTATGTGGATTTTTTTGTTGCAACAACATTTGCGTTATGTTGTACTTGTTTTGCCGTTGCCAAGTGTTTGTACTGCGCCACGGTGCAACAGCAAACTGCCAAATCAATTTGCGCCAAATGGCAAAAATTTGGCTTGCACACCACTTTGCATATTGCACAAGAAACTTTGCGCCAATGCGAAAACACAGCGCCCACTGCACACCACAATTGGGAAACTGTTGCGCATTCTACGTGCTGTTGCCAAGAAAACCTTGCAAGAAACTTGCGTTCTACCGGCAAATGCGCCAACGCTTTCTACTTCGCAACTACCAAACACGCAGTTTTTGAAAATTAAACATCTTGAAAATTCCCTTGTTGCACCGTTCAACTGCAACAGGCAAAACAAAAGCCCCCAAAGCACGTTTCCACAAGAAACACGCCAAGCAGGGGGCTTTTTTTCATAGAAAATCAAACAAAAACTAGATTTCGCCCTTGAGTTTTTGGTAGAACAAAGTGTGCGTCATTTGTTGGTAGGGTACAAGCCAAAGTGAGCCAAAGCCCATTGTCAAAATGCAAAGCAAAATCCAACCAATAAAACTCAAATTGAGCACAAACAATTCCCACTTGTGACCGTTCATCATACGTTGGCTTTCGTCCAAGCATTGCTTCCAGCCCCAATCGGGATGGTCAACCTTGATGTTGAAACTCATTGAGTAGGCGTAGGCTTTGACAATGCCGGGGATGATGAACAAAAACGACCACAGCATCACGATGAGGGTTTGCATCAAACCAAGCAAGATGTTTTCGCCAACGTCGTCGAAGCCCTTGAAAACGTCTTCAAATTTGACTTTTTCGCCCGTGCGTGCGCTTTGCAAGAACACAAGTGCAAGTCCGTAGCTCATTGGTCCCATAAGCACGAGAGGGAAAACGCCCGAGATTGCCGATGCCACAAGGCACACCAACAGCATCATCATCCATTGTTCGCCAAAAATTTTGTTGCCAAGAAGGTCCCTGGCACGTTGTTTGAGAGTTGCTCTGTCCATTAGATATTCCTCCTTTTGTGTTAGACACGTTGTGTTATAAACATAGTATTCCCCCAGTAGTTTGTCAAGGGTTTTGGGGGATGTTTTCAACAATTTGCACAAAAACACCACACGCCCACAAAATGCCGTGGGCGTGGTTGGAATTTTGCGTTTGTTGGGCAAAAAGTATTTCTACGCCGTTGCAACCGATAGGCTTTGCACGTTGTGGCAAACCTTGCCTTTGCGCTTGCGCATTTTGCACCACGGGTGCGTGCTTTTTCAACGTTGTGGCTTGTTTTTGAGCCACGGGTGCAGGTTTTTGTTCACAGCCACCTTTGTTTGCACGGTTGTGTGCTTTTGTTGCACTGTTTTTGCGCCAAGGGGTGGCTAGTTTGCAACTACTTGCACAATTCTTCCAATTGAGCAAGAGTGTCCTCGAAGGACTTGGCAACAATTTGGAATGGTTCTTCCGTTGTGAGGTCAACACCTGCAACCTTCAATTCGGAAACAGGGTCCATGCTTCCACCCAAGGAAAGGAACTTTTTGTAGTTTTCC
>JAFVYC010000021.1 GCA_017500855.1 Clostridia bacterium
AAGGAAGAAGGTGGCCGTCACAGCCCATTCTTCAAGGGTTACCGTCCTCAATTCTACTTCCGTACAACAGACGTTACAGGTTCTATCCAACTTGACGAAGGCGTTGAAATGGTTATGCCTGGTGACAACGTTCACATCACAGTTGGTTTGATCACACCAATTGCTATGGAAGAAGGTCTCCGTTTCGCTATCCGTGAAGGTGGCCACACAGTTGGTTCCGGCGTTGTTTCCAAGATTCTTGGTTAATTCCGTCGATAGTTTCAACTAGCACAAATTCAAAATCCCCAAGGGTTTCCTTGGGGATTTTTTGTTTGCCCTGCAAATACTAATTTGTCAGTTCACTCATTCCCAAGACTAAACGGCAATTGCCACGTGTTTAATGGCACTGTTCAGTGTAGGGTTTTAATCAAGTAAAACGTCATTTCTTTCCAAAAAGTCAAAGTCGATTAGAATATGTTTGTCAACGCTACCTATTTCATCAAATAGGGTGCAAATCTAACTATCAAAAAATGCGTTTCTAAACAGCCCACCCGTGTGCGAAAAACGGTGCGTTTTGGTTGGTTTTCCATTTGGTTTTCAACCAAACAATGCGTTACAATCGTGGGGCAGGGGTGCGGTTTTGTGGAAATTTTGCCGTTGGCAAAAGCCACCGTTTGCATGTATGAACACATTTGCACATGTGCAAACTTTGTTGTTGCAAGCAAATTGCAAAGCACTATTGACATACAAGCCGTCTTGTGCTATAATAAAACCATGAAATGCGATCTTCACATGCACTCCAACTGCTCCGATGGAGTTTTCCCTCCCGAAAAGTTGGTACAAATGGCAAAAGAAAGGGGCGTGCGTTGCATGTCCTTGACCGATCACGACACAACCTGTGGCGTTCTTCGTGCTGTAACGGAAGGGCAAAAGCTTGGAATTCAAGTCATCCCCGGCATTGAACTTTCCACGTTCAGCACAATGGAAGTGCACATTTTGGGCTTCAACGTCAACTACCAGGACGAGGCTTTTCAACAAGAACTTGCCCACGTTGCAAATTTGCGTGTGGAACGCAACAAATTGCTTGTGCAAAAGTTGAAGGAACACGGCTTCGACATTGATTTGTCCAAAATCAAAACAACGGGCACAATTGGCAGGGGCGACATCGGCAGGGAAATGGTGCGCCTTGGCTACTGCAAGGACTCTGCCGAAGTTTTCGACAAGTACCTTGGCGCAGGCAAATGTTGCTACGTTCAAAGTCAACGCCTAACACCTGTGGAAGCAATTCAACTGACGTTGCGCCACGGTGGCATTCCCGTGCTGGCTCACCCCAAAAACCTGCACATTTCCTTCAAGGAATTCGAAAAGTTTCTTCGTCCACTTGCCCTTGCAGGGTTGGGTGGAATAGAAGCGCAGTATTTTACACACAATACAGCCGAGCGAAACTTCTACACAAAAATGGCAAAAAAGTACAAACTTATTGTCACAGGGGGAAGCGATTTTCACGACTATGCCCACGGCATGGACATCGGTTGCAAAAACTTCATCCCCAACGGCTACACCCGAACAATTCTGGGAATATGACACGAAAAATTATACTATCAACTATTGTTGCGCTCATAGTTTTTGTGGGCGCTTTTGTTTGTCCAACGGCGCAAGCAATGCAAAACCCGTGGGACGTGTGTGCAAAAATCAACTACAAAGGGGATTCTTTGTGCTACCGACTGTCGCAAAATTTGCCAAACGATGCCAATGCAAACTTGCGTGGGTTCTACTTAAGTGCCAAGCAAAAAAGGCAAATTGCCAACGACTTGCTTGTTTTGGGGCTACCAAACGTTGCCGTCTACAACTACGTGTTGCCAAATTTCAACAGCATTTTGCAACATTTTGCCTACGTGGAAAAACCAAAGCAAGATGCAACGGTGTCTTTTGATGGCAATTTTCGCTACACGGGTTGCCAAAATGGCGTGGAAATCGACGTTGACACGCTGTTTGACAAGTTGCTTTGCGGTGGGCAGTTCGACTTGCCGTTGGTTGTGCACAAGGCTGTCACGGAACAGCAAATCAGGCAACACGTGGTGCAAAAATCCACGTTTTTCACTTCTTTCAACACGGAAAACAAGGCTCGTTCCCACAACATTTGCCTTGCCACGCAAAGCGTCAACGGCACGACAGTTTTGCCGGGGCAAACTTTTTCTTTCAACAACGTGGTGGGCAAACGCACGGCAGAGCGTGGCTACCAAAACGCCAAAGTCATCGTGGACGGCGCCTACATCGACGGAATTGGTGGGGGCGTGTGCCAAGTTTCCACAACTTTGTACAACGCCTTGCTTTTGGCGGGGCTTCCTGCAAAGGCGTGCCAACACTCTCTTGTTCCTTCCTACGTCATGGCAGGTTTCGATGCCATGGTCAGCGACGGCATTGCCGACCTCACTTTTGTCAACGTCACCAACTACCCAATCTACATCAAGGGGCATGTCGATGGCAACAAAATTCAGTTTACTGTTTTCGGCACGCCCAACACCTTCGAAATCGTGCGCCAAAACGTCGAACAGCGCCAACCGTTCAACACGGTGTTTGTGGTGGATGCCACCAAGTACCCAAATTTGGTTTTCCAAACGGATAGGCAAGTGGTGCAAAACGGCAGTGACGGAGTTGTTGCCGAAGCATTTTTGCAGTACTTTCAACAGGGGCAACTTGTCAAAAATATCAAAATTCGCACCTGCAACTACAAGAAGGTGGACATGGTTATAGCACAAGGAGCGCTCCCAACGCCATAATTTTACAATATTCGCAATAAATAATATATTATTTGCGCAAATACAATTGCGCAAACGCAAAAAGAATAGTATAATATTCCTAGAAAATTTCAAAAACGGTGCAACAAACAAAAAACACGTTGCAACCGTCTTTTTGGCGTATTCAAACCAAGGAGGAAACCATGCCTACCAAGAACACACAGCAACCTGCCTACACGGCGATGCCCAACAGTATCGAAGCAGAACAAAGCGTGCTTTGTTGCATTTTGCGCAATGGCGAAAACCAAGCGGAAATTGTTGCAAACCTTCATGCGGACGATTTCTACCAGCCTGCGCACGCAACCATTTTCGAAGCAATGAGCGACATTGCCAACCGTGTCGTTGCCATGGGGGAAACGACGTCCGTCAACTCCATCAACTTCACAACTTTGGTAGACTACTTGCGTCGCAACGGCAAACTTGCGCAAGTGGGCGACATCGACTACATCTTGAAGTTGAACGAACTGTTGCCCGGAACTTCCAACTACGACGAGTACGTGTCCATTGTCAAGCGTGCTTCCACAATGCGCAAACTCATCGACATTTGTGGCAAGGTAACGCAAAAGGCGTACAGTTCTTCAACGGCAGAAGAAGCCATCACCTACGCCGAGGAAGCAATTTTTGCCCTTACTCAACGTGGCGCAAACGGTGGCTTGGTAGATTTGTCCAAGGACATTGCCCTAACTCTCAAAAGAATCAACGATCGCTTTGTTGACCCTGCCAAGTTCCGTGGCATTCAAACGGGCTTCCGCCGTTTCGACAGAATGACCAACGGCCTGCACGGTGGCGAACTTATCGTTCTTGCTGCCCGTCCCGGTGTCGGCAAGTCGGCAATGGCAATGAACATTGTAGAAAACGTTGCCAAAAACGGTGGCACCGTTGCCGTGTTCAGTTTGGAAATGAGCAACGAGCAACTCATCGAAAGAATGCTGTCCAGCATGTCTACCGTTCCGTTGGAATTTATCAAAAGCGGTCAGTTGCCCAACGGCGAAGGCGACCTTGCAAAACTGTTCACAGCACAGGAAACAATGTCTAGTTCCATGCGCTTGTTCGGTAACGACTACGCCAACATCAAACCGTCGGAAATGGCTTCGCAATGCCGTCGCTTGAAGGCAAAAAGCGGTTTGGACTTGGTAGTTATCGACTACATCCAGTTGATGAACAGCGGTACCGACCCAAAACAGGGCCGTCAAAACGAAGTTGCATCCATCACACGTGCGTTGAAACTCATGGCAAAGGAATTGGACGTTCCCGTCATTGCTTTGTCGCAGTTGAAGCGTGACGCAGCCATCCGCAGTGCGGCAAGTGGCAAGGAAGGCGGTGGCGAACCTGTTTTGTCCGACCTTCGTGAGTCCGGCGCAATCGAACAGGACGCCGACATCGTTTTGTTCATCCACAAGGTGGAAGACAAGGAAAACAACACGGTAGAACACAGCCTCATCGTTGCAAAACACCGTAACGGTGAAACAGGCACAATTCCTTTGAAGTGGATTGGCAGAATCGTTCGCTTTGTGGACGAAGACTTCCTGCGAGAAAACGACATCGATGCAGGCGACACAAGTGGACCTTCTCCAAGCGACTACGAAGGCGACATGCAATTTGGCGAAGAAGGCCAAGACGAATTTGTAACGGATTTGTACGACGTTGACGAAACTATTTCCGACGACGACATTCCGTCCGAGGGGGATAACTAATGACAGAAAGCAAAAACTTTATTGAAGATATCATCGACAGTGACCTTGCCAGTGGCAAAGTGGAAACGGTGTACACTCGTTTTCCACCCGAACCAAACGGCTACTTGCACGTTGGCCACGCAAAAAGCCTGTGCATCAACTTTGGACTTGCCAAAAAGTACAACGGCAAGTGCAATTTGCGCTTCGACGACACCAACCCAGCCAAGGAAAGCGAAGAGTACGTGGAAAGTATCAAGCGAGACATCGAGTGGCTTGGCTTCAAGTGGGACAAGTTGTTGTTTGCAAGCGACTACTTCGACGTGATGTTCGACTGCGCCGTTTTGCTCATCAAAAAGGGCTTGGCGTACGTAAGTGACGAAACTGCCGAAGAAATTCGCCAACGCCGTGGCACGCTCACGGAACCGGGCGTGGAAAGCCCCTTCCGCAACAGAACGGTGGAAGAAAACTTGCAACTTTTCTACGACATGCGTGACGGCAAGTTTGCCGATGGCACCAAGGTTTTGCGTGCAAAAATCGACATGGCAAGCCCCAACCTCAACATGCGTGACCCCGTCATTTACCGTGTGCTTCACGCAACGCACCACAACGCAGGCGACAAGTGGTGCATCTACCCAATGTACGACTTTGCGCACCCAATTGAAGATGCGCACGAAGGCATCACACACTCCATTTGCACTTTGGAATTCGAGGACCATCGCCCATTGTACGACTGGGTGGTTGTCAACTGCGAATTTCCACAACCGCAACCGCAACAAATTGAGTTTGCTCGCCTCAACATCACAAACACAATCATGTCCAAGCGCTTTTTGAAGCGACTTGTAGACAACGGCCAAGTGCTTGGTTGGGACGACCCACGCATGCCCACTTTGTCGGGATTGCGTCGCCGTGGCTACCCAGCCGCAGCGCTCAGGGATTTTTGCGAACGCATTGGCGTTAGCAAGGCAAACAGCGAGGTGGAAGAAGCCTACTTGCAAGCGTGCGTAAGGGAAGGACTCAATCGCACGGCAAACAGAGTGATGGCAGTGTTCGATCCACTCAAAATTGTGCTCACCAACTACGAAGGTAGCGAAATGCTCAGCGTAGAAGACAACCCCAACGCCGAAACAGTCACCTTCCGTGACGTTCCGTTTGGCAAAACTTTGTACATCGATCGCAGTGACTTTGCCCTTGTTCCCCCACCTAAGTACCACCGTTTGAAACCGGACGGCTACGTTCGCTTGAAGGGTGCCTACATCATCCGTTGCGACAACGTTGTGTTGGACGACGACGGCAACGTGGTGGAATTGCATTGCTCCGTTGTGTCCAACTCCAAGAGTGGGCAAGACACTTCCGGCGTCAAAGTCAAGGGCGTTGTGCAATGGGTTGATGCCGAAACTTGCGTGGATGCAACGGTGCGCAAATTGCAAAGTTTGCTCAACGACGTTGTGGACGGCGTGACGGATTTCGAACAACGTTTCAATGCCGAAAGCATGCAAGTCGTTTCTGCCAAGGTGGAACGCAGTTTGCTCTCTGCCAAGGTGGAAGACAAGTTCCAATTCATGCGTGTTGGCTACTACGTTTTGGACAAGGATACCAACGGAACAAACCTTGTGTTCAACGAAATCGTTGGATTGAAGGACAGTTTCAACAGCAAAAAGGCCTAGGACGTTTTGCTTGAAAGCAAGCAAACCGTTTGTATTCAATTGTAGAACGTTTTTCCGTTCTGCTTGGTGGAAACTATGAAAATTTGCAAATCCTGTGGAGAAATCAACCAAACGGACAGCGTTTTTTGCTGTGCCTGCGGTGCGCAAGCATTTGTTTTCTCCGAAGAAAAAGTTTGCCCTCATTGTGGCGCAATCAACGACAAAAAGTTCACACATTGCACAAATTGTGGCAACAGCATGGCTGTGCC
The DNA here is from genome assembly GCA_017500855.1 of Clostridia bacterium. GTDB lineage: Bacteria > Bacillota > Clostridia > Christensenellales > CAG-314 > Fimimonas. The sequence continues at coordinate 6,363 of JAFVYC010000021.1, forward strand.
CACCAAGGATGCAATGGACTTTTCCCCTGCGCCAACGGTGGAGGAAAACAAATCAAGCGACGGCAAAGGTAGCACGGCTGTTGTTGAGCCTGCCCCCGTTGCAGTGCATTTGAAAACGGAAATGCCCTTGAGTGCCGAAGCGCTCACGCAAGTTTCCACAGGGGAAGTTGCAACTTGCCCTCATTGTGGAGCAACAATTTCCATCAACCAACTGTACTGCCACAAATGTGGCAAAAACGTTGCCGTGTTGCATGCGCACAGGGTGCTAAAACGCAAAGTTTGCCCTGTTTGCAACACACCAAATTTGGTGGAAAACGCCTACTGCGCCTACTGCTACGCATCCCTTGCGGGCGCCGACGTGGAAGACCTTCAACTGGTGCACGACAGCAAAACCGTTGGTAGCGTAACTTTCAAGCAGGCATTTGCCGAAGGCTACTCCGGCAAGCGCAAAATTTGCGCAAATTGCTCAACACTCAACGGCATGGACGAGTTGTTTTGCACCCACTGTGGGCTAAAACTCGATGCCGACGAACAAAAAAACTACTGCCCCAATTGCGGGGCGCAAAACCCATCGGACACAACCTTTTGCTCCCGTTGCGGATGGTCGTTCGATGGCACAACCCCCGAACAAAAATCGGCAAAGTGGAAGTGCGCCAAGTGCAATTTTGCCAATGACTTGCAGGATGCTTTCTGCACGCATTGTGGCGCAAAAAATCCACACCCCCAAGGAGGTTCAAAATGAAAAGCACAAATAGTTTCAACGTTTGCCCACGTTGTGGCACGGCAAACGGATTGAATGCCAGGTTTTGCTACCAGTGTGGCGGTGCGCTCAAGGTTCCGGAAGAACCGGTTGCATGCCCACGTTGCCACACAGTCAACACCGGTTTGGCAAACTTTTGCCGTAGTTGCGGAACGGCTTTGAAAGTTGGCTCTGCAAGCAAAATTTGCCCAAGGTGTGGCAAGGAAGTTTTCTCGGAGGACAGCATTTGCACCTGTGGCTACAAGTTTGCAACAGTCACAGCCCCCGTTGAAGCCAAGCCATCCCAAGCCGAGCAAAACGTGGCAAGCAAGCACAAGGGCGCACGAATTTTTGCGCTTGTCAGCCTGCTGTTGACGGTACTTTTTGCCTACTTCCTGTTTGCTCCAACCTTCGTTGGCATTGCCGACGGAAACTTGATTTTTGACCAATCCCAAGGCCAAGGCATCACGTTGCGCCCCGACTTTTTGCAAGTTTTGGGCAACGGACTGTTCTTTGGCAGTGTGGATGGAACAACGGCAGATGCCCCCATCTACGGCATGCAAGTCGTTGCTCAAATCGTTGGTTGCTTTGTGGCTTTGGCGCAAGGCAATTCCGAGCCAATTTTGCAATTTTTGCAAGCGCTTCCCGTTGGCAAAATCTTGCTGTTTGGCGTTCTTGCGCTAACGGCAATCAGCCTTGTGGTGCAACTGTTGGCAAGCATCGTTCGCCTTGCCATTGGCAAACGCCCCAAAAAGTCCAGCACGTGGTACTTTGTGATGTTCTTCATCTCCGGCTTGGTGTGCGCATTTGTGACGTGTGCGCTGTACGTTACCGAAGGTGGCCTTGCGCCTTTCTTCCAACTGTTTGCTGTGGAAGGTGTCAACATGAGCATTTGGGCAATTTGTGGCTACTACCTTGTGTTCACAATTTTGTCGCTAGTTGCAAAAACAAAACAAAGCAAAAGAAACTAATTTGCAAATTCCGTGCAAATTCCTGTTGCACGCCAAACATACGGTGCAATTGTTTGCAGTTGCACGCAAAAACTAAAAGATAAACAGAGGGACCTATGAAAATCACATCTCAATTCTTGCGCGAAAAATTTCTCAATTTCTTTTCCGAACGTGGCCACGCAGTAATTCAATCGGCAAGCCTCATTCCGGAAAACGACCCATCCGTGCTGTTCACAACGGCAGGCATGCACCCACTCATCCCCTACCTTTTGGGCCAAAAGCACCCCAAGGGAACAAGGTTGACAGACGTGCAAAAGTGCGTTCGCACAGGCGACATCGACGAAGTTGGCGACGACAGCCACCTCACTTTCTTCGAAATGCTTGGCAACTGGTCGCTTGGCGACTACTTCAACCACGAATCCATCCGTTGGAGCTACGAATTTCTCACAAGCAAACAGTACTTGGGCTTGGACGTAGATCGCATTTCCGTCACGGTTTTTGCAGGTGACGACGACGCACCAAGAGACGAAGATTCCGCCAAGGTTTGGCAAGAATGTGGCATTCCCAAGGAGCGCATTTTCTACCTTCCCAAAAAGAACAACTGGTGGATTGCCGGCACAACAGGCCCTTGCGGACCGGACACGGAAATCTTTTGGGACACGGGCAAACCTGCTTGCAGTGACCATTGCGACCCAAGTTGCGATTGTGGCAAGTACTTGGAAATTTGGAACAACGTGTTCATGCAATTCAACCGCCAAGCCGATGGCACCTACCTTCCACTTGCGCAAAAGAACGTGGACACAGGCATGGGCTTGGAACGCACCGTGTGCGTGTTGAACGGCTTGAAATCGGTGTACGACATCGACCTTTTCCAAGATGCATTGGCAACCATCCAACAACTTTCCGGCAAAACCTACGGTTCGGACGACAAAACAACCAAGGCAATGCGTGTTATTGCCGACCACGTGCGCACGGCAACCTTCCTTCTTGGCGACCCAATTGGCGTTGTTCCAAGCAACGTCGACCAAGGCTACGTTTTGCGCCGTCTCATTCGCCGTGCCGTTCGCTTTGCAAACTCTTTGGGCATGCCCAAGGGTAGCATTGCGCAAATTGCACAAGTGTACATCGAGGTCTACAAGGACGTGTACACCGAACTTGTTCAAAACGCAAGCAAAATTGTGGAAGAACTCAACAAGGAAGAGGAAAAATTCACCAAAACCCTTGTTGCGGGAGAAAAGGAATTTTTCAAGGTTATCAGCCACATCCCCGGCAAAGTTGTTCCCGGTGGCACAGCCTTCAAATTGTACGACACGTTTGGTTTCCCTGTGGAAATGACGGTGGAACTTGCAAGCGAAAACGGCTACCAAGTGGACGTGGAAGGTTTCAAACAAAAATTTGCCGAACACCAAGCAAAATCCCAAGCGGGCAGTCAACAACGCTTCAAGGGTGGCATGGCAGAAGGTGGCGGAGTGGAAACAACACACCTTCACACAGCAACTCACTTGTTGCAAGCAGCGCTTCGCAAGGTGCTTGGCGACGAAGTAAAGCAAAAGGGTAGCAACATCACACCCGAACGTTTGCGCTTCGACTTCTCTTTCGGTCGCCCCATGACCAAGGAAGAAATTGAGCAAACACAACAACTTGTAAACGATGCAATTGCACGCAAAATGCCCATCACGTGTCAAGAAATGCCCGTGGAAGAGGCTCGCAACACAGGCGCAATCGGCCTGTTTGGCGACAGGTACGGCGAAATTGTCAAAGTGTACACAATGGGCGACTTCTCCAAGGAAATTTGCGGTGGCCCCCATGCGGAAAACACAGGCGACCTTGGCACGTTCGTCATCACCAAGGAGCAATCTTCCAGTAGTGGTGTGCGCCGTATCAAGGCAGAACTTCGCAAGTAGTTTCAACAAACACAAAGCAACCCACACGGGTTGCTTTTTTTTGTTCTTCAAGGTGCGCCACTGTTTGCCACAAGTGCGTTTGCAACCGACTTTGCGTTTTGCCATTTGTTTGCCCTTTGCCACCACGGCGTGGGTTGCCAACAAGCACAACATTTGCGCAAATTTGGCACAAAGGTATTGACAAATGCACACCGTGTAGTATAATGTACTCACAACGTGCAGTTGCTGGCAACTGGGGACATGGCCAGGCGACGATCCGACAGTTGCTCCAGGAGATGGGTTTGTTTGGCGAGGACCTGGTGAAGTGGGTTCTGCTATGGGCGAATGGTATAATCCATCTACTGGGGACCAGCTTCACCCCGATTTAAGCCATCCATACCTAAAGGACCTCACTGGGGATGGAGAAATAGAATATTAAGGATTTTAAGAGATTTATTCCGGAGGTAAAAAATGAATTGGAAATTGGCTGGTGGTCAAGTTGAGTTTTGGAAAAATAAAAAGGTTATCAAAATTCAGTTTCCGGCTTTTTGGGAAACAGCCGTTAAATCAAAAAATTATTTTTATAATGTCGTCAAGAATTCTGCATTGGACTTTTTGGACAAATCAAAGAAAGAAACTATGCCTTCTTGTAGTAATGAGTTTTTGCAAGAGTTTTGGCACGAGCATTGCGACTTCTGCACGGAGAAAATAAGAACAGCAGAAGAGCGTGTAGTTTACTGCACGGCAGACTTTTGTTGGTGGATGTGTTCGGACTGTTTTGAATAATTTAAGCAATTGCTAAACATTTCCATAATTGACAACTAAAACACTACACTTTCAAGGCAAGTTAAATCAACTGTGAAGTGGGTATCGCTTGCATGTAAGTGGCAACGTAACAAGCCGAATGGAGTATGCGCATACCGAAGGCGCTCTTGGCTCTACCACAAAGGTGTGGGATGCGCTTTGTTTGGAAGAAGTATCAATTGACATAAAGTATGTTTCTAGAGGTGTAATAATGAAAAATATTTTGCAAAATGCAAAAAACACGTGCAAATTGTGCGCAATCTATTCCAATCCGGAAGAAACCGACAGGTTTGCCGTTGGCTACGTTGAATACTGCGACGAAAATCTTGTGATTTTGCGTGCATTCGATTTCTACGGCAGTGCAGACGGATTTGTTTGTTTGGAAATGGACAGCATCATCAACGTGGAAACGGACAGCAAGTATCTCAATGCAATGGAATTGTTGATAGACAAAACTGTTTCGCACAAAAAATTTGTAGATTTTTCTCAACAACAAAGCATTTCTTCCGTGTTGGAATTTGCTTGTCAACAGCAATGCATTTGTGCCATTTCCCTGTGCGAAAGCCAGCGTGACGACGTGGTGGGCTTTGTTGCCAGCGTCACGGCGGACACGGCACAATTCAACGTTGTGGATTCCTACGGACAAAGGAATGGCACCTGTGTTGTGAACGTGATGGACGTCAGCAGTGTTTCCGTGCTTACAATGGACACCACAAGGTTGGAAAAACTGTACAGTATAAGTAACTAAGAAATATTGTGGATCCAAAAAATGGTCCGAGGATTATACTGCTTGTACTTAAAGGAGCGCTTGGAGGCAACAAAGTAAAATGACGTTGTTTGAGTTAAATAAAAAACATCACATTGTGGCTAAAAGAGCATGGATGGCTGCCCCAGCTAGGTATTTCCTTTATAGAGCGGGTATACGAATTGATGATAGAAATTTAGCAAAGGTTCCTAAAGGACGTCATCGGGTTTTGCACACAAAGATCTATTATACAACTATAAATCTCGGATTGTTTTTTGCATATTCGGTGGGCGGCGAAAAAGGCGTAGAATTGATGCTATATGTATTCAAAACTATATTGGAAGCAGGAGAATCCTAGTATGAATTGGGCTGATGGGCAAGGCATACCACAAGCGGATGAACTTTTTGAGATTGTTTATAGGTATAGGTTTTATTTGCAAGATGACAATGCTTACAAGAACCGATTGGACTATCTTGCTACGTTTTGCAAAGTCGTGATGACGGTTGATAGCACTCCTTATGGAATATTTTTTCCAGAAGAAAGAGTTTTGCTACTTAATGGCGAAAAAGGCAAAGGAAGATTGACCAAAAATGCGGAGAAAGCAAACCATCGCTACTATATAGATGAACAAGGACGTATATACGCAACCGAGTGTCAAAACAATGGCAAAGTTTTGCATGTAACGTTCTTTTACTATTTGGAATCTCGTGTGGAATTTGTACAATATAATTTATTGACCAAAGTTATTAACGATGTCGGAGTGATACAACATTTTTCGCCAACCAAGTTTTCCTTTACGTATGGATATGTTGATTACACATATCTAACCAACGGAGGGGGTATTTGTTATTTGCAAAAAAAAGAGGTTGAAGAAAATGGGGATCAAGTTACCATTTCTACGCTACGTACCTGCTTAGATTTGAAAGATTGCGGTAAAAGCAAAATTTGGAAAAAATTGTTTGAAACCACCCAAACATTGCCTCGATCCGAGGCATATCCAGAAAAGAAAGGGGGAAGAAAAGTGAAAAGCACAGCAAAAAATTTTGAAGAAGTTGTCTACAACAAAATCAAACAAACCATAGAAGGCTGGGATGAAAGTGACATCTACGCAATTTCCTTCTTTGTGGAAAACAACGAGTCCAACTGTTTCCAGGACTACTGCAATTTGTCTACATTCTACATCAGCTACAACACCGAGTCCAATTGTGATGGCGCAGGAAGGTACGACGAGGAGCGTTGGAACTACGCATTTTGGCTACAAAACGAAGTTACCATTGTGGACACGGAAAACCAAGATGGAATGATGGATTTGCTTCTTGAGTGGTACAAAAAGCAAAACGTACAAAACATTGGCGAAGAAGAAGGCGACATCTACGACAGATTTGGCAGGTACATTGGCAAGGGCCCAAATGGACACTACCAATTGCTTATGCTTGCAGCAAACACGGCAAAGCGCATCCAAGAAGAAGGTTTGCTAAAAACCAAGTTTGGCAAAGACATTCCCATTGTTGTGCACGGGTTGGAGTACGCTTGGTACGACATTGAAGCAACCAAAGTTGCCAACCCACAAGGCCAAGCCAAAGATTTTCTAAAAGCAACCAAAAACTGGTAGCACACGTTTCACAGCGGAAGGTAACTTCCGCTGTTTGTGTTTTGGGCAATTTTGCGTGGGGTGTTGACAGCGTGGCAAAGATTTTGTATAATATGTAAAACAGTTTTTCGAGGTTATCTATGGGCAACACGGCAATGACAATTTTGGGATTTTCCATCATATTTTTGTCTACAACGCTGGGTTCGGCAATGGTGTACTTGTTCAAAAAGGACATTTCGCCAAGGGTCAACACGGCAATTTTGGGCTTTGCAGCAGGCGTGATGATTGCTGCATCCGTTTGGAGTTTGCTTCTTCCGTCGTTGGAGGAAGCGCAGGCTTCCTGGGGCAAGTGGAGTTTTGTGCCAACAGCCGTTGGCTTTGTGTTGGGTGGCTTGTTTTTGGTTTTGTTGGACAGGGTTGTGCCACACGTGCACGCCGGCACAGGGGAGAACGAGGGCCCCAAATCCAGCATGAAAAAGTCCACCAAAATGTTTTTGGCTGTGACAATCCACAACATCCCGGAAGGGCTTGCCGTTGGCTTTGCTTTTGGTGCTGCTGCAACGCTTGGAAGCACGGCAGGTTTTGTTTCGGCGCTTGGTTTGGCTGTGGGCATGGCAATTCAAAACTTCCCCGAAGGCGCTGCCATTTCCTTGCCAATGCACCATGCAACGGGTAGCAAGCACATGGCGTTTTTGTTTGGCGCTGCAAGTGGATTTGTGGAACCCGTGTCTGCCGTTTTGGGCTACTTTTTGGCATCGGCGCTTACCGTGCTTCAACCTTGGTTTTTGGCGTTTTCCGCCGGGGCAATGATTTTTGTTGTTGCCGAAGACCTCATCCCCGATGCCAAGTTGGACGAGCACAGCCACGTTGGCACTTGGGGCGTGATGCTTGGCTTTGTTGTGATGATGATTTTGGACGTTGCGCTTGGCTAGCACAACGACGGCAATTTTTGCAAAAAAAATGGGCAAAAGGAGTTTTTCCTTTTGCCCTTTGTTTTTGTTGTTAAACTTGAAATTTTGCAACACGTGGTTGCCGTTTTGCGTGTTTTTGCCTAGTCTAGCAGTTGTTTTGCAAGGCTTTCCAACTGCTCTTTTTGCTGTTGGTCGCAAAGAAGGCAGGTGTTTGCAAACACGTTGTGGATGCTGTTTTTCAACACGCATTTGAACAGGTCGTTGCCAATGTCGGCATCCGACTGAACGTACTTGTACAGCGGTGGCAATGGTGTTGCAAGCGCCTTGTGGCAAAGTTGCATCAACTGCAACGGCACTTGCGATGCCTCGACGTAGCATTGTTGCAAGCATTGTTGTTTTTGCAGTTTTTGTTGGTCCGTTTCCACAGGCATTTTGTTGCATTGCAAAACTGCCTTGAAAGTTGCCACGTCCCGTTCGGAAAGCACAAAGCACGTTTGTCGCATCTTGCAAAATTCTTGCGCAACGTCAAGCAGTTCGGGGCGATCTTGCCCAAGTTTTTGGCAACGGTTGTGCGTCACGTTCAACGCCATTTCCACAAGTGCGCATGCGTGTCCTGCCACAACGGCAAGTGCGCTTCCGCCACCCGGCGTGGATGCCTTGCTGGCAAGTTGATCGGTGTACTGTTGCAACGAAAGGTTTTCCAACATGATGTTTCCCCCAATTTGTTTGTTCTATTATACAAGGTTTTGCCCTTGCCGTCAACCACATTTCCCACAAAGAACGCACGTCTTCTAGCCCATGTTTGTTGATAGCCAAACTTTTGCGTGATGCGTTTTGCAACGCCCTTGTTGAAGCGCCATTTGCACGTTTTCAACCTTGCCAAGCACAAAACCACCTTTGTAGATTGTAGATATATATAAATATTCAACAATTTTTTCAATATAACTGCGCCTGTGTCGGACTTCTTAACCATCAAAACCATTTGCTTTGGAAAGGGCAAGCCCATCAATGCCATTTGCGCAACCTGCCAATTGTGCGCTTCAAACACCTGCAACACGGCGTTTGGCTGAACTACACGCAAAAGCGCCGTTGCCAACGGTGGTGGAATTTGCCAACGTTTGCAGTTTATTTACTTATAGATTTAGAAACCTTTCTAAAGTTTTACAAAATTTTCTAAAAATATGGTGTATTTGTTTGACAAATTGGCAATACAATGGTATTATATGACCATAGATTAGCAGTCTAACCCTTCGAGTGCTAACACTCGACAAAAACAGTTGACAGGAGGTTGCACAAGTGCTGTCCGAAAGAAAACGAAAAATACTTTGCGCTGTGGTGGATGGCTACATCAGTTCTGCACAACCTATCAGTAGCAAAGAAATTCAACAACAATACATGTTGGATTGTTCTTCCGCAACAATTCGCAACGAACTGTCGGCGTTGGAAAGCATGGGCTATCTCATTCAGCCACACGTTTCCGCAGGCAGAATTCCGTCGGAATTGGCATTCCGTTTCTACGTTGATCAACTGATGAACGAGTACCAACTGACTTCGCACGATGTGGAAATCATCCGCAAGTACTTTTCGCAACGCATTGTAACGTTGGAAGACGTGATGACGGCAGTCATGCACATCATTTCGGAAATTACCGACTACACTTCCGTTGTTGTCAAGGAAGACATGTCGGACAAAATCACGGCAATCAAACTGCTGGATTTGTCCAACGGCAAGTTGCTTGTGGTAATTGTTACCGATGCCCGTTTGCTCAAAGACGGAGTTGTGGAAATCCCCGAAGGCGCCGACGAAAGAACGTTGCAACAGGCGGAAAAGTGGCTCAACAAACTGTTCGTGGGCAAGCACGTTTCCGAGTTTGTAAACTTCAACTACACCTACACTTTGGCAAACAGCCAATTTTCGCAGTTCAATGCGCTGTTCAAAAAGATAATTGACGTGCTAAAAAAGGTGTCGTTGGAAAACGGCTTGGACGTGGAAACCTACGGCCAGCACAAAATTTTCCAACACAGCGAGTACAGCGACGTGCACAGCGCACAAAGGTTCCTTTCGGAAATGGAACAAAAGGTAAAAATTGCACAAATGTTCACCAACGACGGCGGTCAGCAAGGTAGCGTCACCATCAAAATTGGCGAAAGCGACAATGCGCCCGCAGGTTGTTCGGTGGTGTCAACACGCATTTCCTTGGGGGAAAACGTCAGTGGTTCCATTGGCGTTATTGGCCCCGTTCGCATGAACTACAAAAAGGTTGTCACCGTGTTGGACAAAATCAGCGATCTTTTGATAGATATCATCAAGTAAGGAGTAGAAATGTCTAAAACAAACCAACAAACCGTTGCGGAACAAACAACTGCAACAACCGACGACGTGTTGCAACAAACAGTTGTGGCACTTACGGAAGAAAACGAAAAACTCATTGCCGAGTTGGAGCAACTTAAGGAGGAAAACGGCAAGTTGACCAAAACAGTTGCTCGCTTGCAAAGTTCAGCCGACAAATCCGACACCTACCTTGGCCAATTGGTGGCAATGAAAAGCGACTTCGAAAGCTACAAGCGTCGCATGCGCTTGGACACCGAACACGCCAAAACACAAGGCGTGCAAAGCGTTGCGTTGAAACTCATTTCCATTTGCGACGTTTTCGATTTGTCCAAACAGCACGTTGCCGACGAAACTTCTGCCAAAGCATTCCAAATGGTGCACAACCAATTTTTGCAAGTGCTTGCCGAAGTTGGCGTGGAAGAAATTGACGTTTTGGGCAAGGACTTCGACTGCATGACAATGAACGCACTTTCCAAACTGGACCGTGGCGAACAGAACACCGACAAGGTTGTGGAAGTGTACAAAAAAGGCTACAAAATGGGCGACAAGGTGCTTCGCTATGCCGAAGTTATCGTGGGCGCCTAGTTCAAACAAAAAAAATTCATCTACTAAAAATAAGGAGATTTTATCATGGGAAAAATTATTGGTATCGACCTTGGTACAACTAACAGTTGCGTTGCAGTTTTGGAAGGTGGCGAACCTGTTGTAATTGTAAACGCAGAAGGTAACAGAACAACTCCATCCGTTGTGGCTTTCACAAAGGACGGCGAACGCCTTGTTGGTCAAGTTGCAAAACGTCAATCGGTTGTAAACGCCGACAGAACAGTTTCCTCCATCAAGCGTGAAATGGGCAGTAGCTACAGCGTAAAAATTGACGGCAAATCCTACTCCCCACAAGAAATTTCCGCCATCGTGCTTGCAAAACTCAAGGCAGATGCAGAAGCATACCTTGGCGAAAAGGTAACTCAAGCGGTAATCACAGTTCCTGCGTACTTCAGCGACGCACAACGTCAAGCAACCAAGGATGCAGGCAAAATTGCAGGTTTGGAAGTTTTGCGTATCATCAACGAACCAACTGCGGCAGCGCTTGCCTACGGCCTTGACAAAGGGGAAAACAACAGCCAAAAAATCCTCATCTACGACCTTGGCGGTGGCACGTTCGACGTTTCCATTTTGGAAATTGGCGACGGCGTGTTCGAAGTTTTGGCAACCAACGGCAACAACCGTCTTGGTGGCGACGACATCGACAACGTTGTGATGGACTACCTTGTTGAAGAATTCAAAAGAAGCAACGGCATCGACTTGAAAAACGACAAGCAAGCCGTTCAAAGATTGAAGGAAGCAGCAGAAAAAGCAAAAATTGAACTTTCCGCAGCACTCAAAACAACAGTTTCCTTGCCGTTCATCACAGCAGATGCAACCGGCCCCAAACACTTGGAAGTGGAAATCACCCGTGCAAAGTTCGAAAGCCTCATTTCCGGACTTATCAAGGCAACAATTGAACCAATGAAGAACGCAATGAGGGATGCAGGCGTTTCTACTAGCGACCTCAACCGTGTTATTTTGGTTGGTGGCTCCACACGTATTCCTGCAGTTGTGGAAGCAGTAAAGAACTTCTGTGGCAAGGAACCCTACAAGGGAATCAACCCCGACGAATGCGTTGCAATTGGCGCAGCAATTCAAGGTGGCGTGCTTGGTGGCGAAGTGAAGGACGTTTTGCTTTTGGACGTTACTCCGTTGTCCTTGGGTATTGAAGTGCTTGGCGGTGTGATGGCAAAACTCATCGAACGCAACACAACAATTCCAACAAGCAAATCTCAAGTGTTCTCTACCGCAGCCGACAACCAAACAAGCGTAGACATCCACGTTTTGCAAGGCGAACGTGAAATGGCTAGCGACAACAAAACTTTGGGACGTTTCTCCTTGACAGGTATTGCGCCTGCTCCACGTGGAATTCCCAAAATCGAAGTAAAATTCGACATTGACGCCAACGGTATCGTGCACGTAACAGCCAAGGACCTTGGCACACAAAAGGAACAATCGGTAACCATCACATCCAGCACAAACCTTTCCGATGCCGACATCGACAAGGCTGTTAAGGATGCCGAAAAGTACGCCGAAGAAGACAAAAAACGCAAGGCAGCAGTGGAAGCACGCAACGGCCTTGACCAAATGATTTTGTCTTTGGAACAATTCATTCGTGAAAGTGGCGACAAACTTGACCCCGCCGACAAAACTCACATTCAAGAAGACATCGAAAAGGGCAAGCAAGTTCTTGCAAAATCCGATGCAACAACGGACGAACTCAAAGCCGAAACCGACCGCATTGCACAAAGTAGCGCAGCAATTTTCCAAAAGTTCTACGAACAAGCGCAACAACAAAGCGGTGGCGCAACAGGCGGAGCCGATGGCGACGTCAAGTACGACGTTTCCGACGACGACAAGAAATAGCAACAAACACAAAGTTTCACGCCAAGCCTTGCAACAAATGCGGGGCTTGGTGTTGTAGCACAAAGAAGGAAAAACTATGCCAAGCAAAGACTACTACAAGGTTTTGGGCGTGGAAAAATCCGCCACCCAAGACCAAATAAAATCCGCCTATCGCAAATTGGCAAAGCAGTACCACCCCGACCTGCACCCCGGCGACGAAGTGGCAGCGGAAAAATTCAAGGAGGTCAACGAGGCCTACTCCGTTGTTGGCGACGAGGAAAAACGTGCCCGCTACGACCGTGGCGAGTACGACACAAGCGGTATGGGTGGAGGTGGCTTCAACCCATTTGGAGGCGGTGGCTTTTCGGCAAGTGGATTTGACGACATTTTTGATATTTTCAGCGACATGTTCGGCGGTGGCTCCCGTCGCAGTGCGCAACAAAGCGCCGTGGGGGAAGACATCAATCACCGTGTGACGTTGACCTTTATGGAAAGCGTGCTTGGTTGCAAAAAAACCATCAATTTTTCCCGATTGGAAAAGTGTTCCACTTGCAACGGCACGGGCGCAAAGTCGGAGGCTCACACAAAAGTGTGCGACAAGTGCGGTGGTTCGGGACAAGTTCGCCGTGTTGTCAACAGCCTGTTTGGCCAACAAATTTCCATTGGCGCTTGCGACAAGTGCGGTGGAACGGGACGCATCGTCACCGAGCATTGCAAAACTTGCGGTGGCAGGGGCGTGCAAAGCAAAAACAAAGTCATCACAGTCACCATTCCTGCCGGCGTGGAAAACGGCTCTGTTTTGCAACTGTCTGGGGAAGGACACGCACCCCGTAGTGGCAAAAACGGTCGCAACGGCAACTTGCTGTTGGTAATTTCCGTTCAGCCAAGCAAACTGTTCAAAAGGGAAAACAACGACTTGTTCGTGGAAGTTCCCGTTGCCTACTCAACTGCAGTTTTGGGTGGCGAAGTGGAAATCCCCGCACCAAACGGCGTGTTCGTGCACAAAATTGCCGAAGGCACACCAAACGGCGAAACGTTGCGTTTCCGTGGCAGGGGCGTGCAAACAAGCCGTGGCTATGCAGGCGACTTGTACGCAACGCTCAAGGTGGAAGTGCCAAGGGGCATCAGCCGTAGCCAACGCAAGGCGCTGGAAGAATTCGAACGGGAAATGAGCGTTCGCAGTTACCCCAAGAAGAAGGACTACTTGGACGAAATTGCCAAACTGTACAAAAAAGACTAGATTTTTTTTCAAAACCCACACCCCGTGTGTGGGTTTTTGCTTGCAATTTTCTGCCGTGCAATGGTGCAAAACGCCACCAAACCGTTTTTACGCAAAAGCCAAAACCAAACGTAAAGATGGAAACAGCCGTTTTGGTCACTTGCACAAATGCGCATTTGCGCACGTTTGCACTTGTTGAACGTGCCGTTTTTTTTGTTCAAAGTGGTGTAGCCTTTGGTGCAAAAGTTGCAAAGTTTGCGCCTTGCAAAACTGTGGTGCGCTCGATGGCAAATCTGTTGTGTTGAAAGTTGCAAATTCAAGCAGTAATGGAATTTGCGTAGTGTATTTTTGCGCATGGCAAAACGTTTGTTTTGAATTGTACCGACATAGTTGCCAAAAAATTTTGAGTAGTATAATCTACGGCTTTTGCGGTTTTTGACACTTGCAAACACAATTTGCAAGGTGTTTTGCGTAGCGCATTCCAAGTGACATTGCAAGGTGCTTTGCCTTGAAAGACTCGTGCATTTTTTGCAATAATTTTGCAAGTTATTTGCGAACAAAAAATCAAAAATTTATTTTTTGTTTTTTGCCCCTTTCTTGCTTTACAAAAAACCGTTTGCGTGGTAAAGTATTTCTACGATAGACATAATACGACAAAATGGAGAAGCAAAATGAAAGTTATTTCCAGCGATCTACTTCGTGGGCACATCGACACCTTCGTGTTGTCCGCATTGATGACAGGAACAAAGTACGGCAATGAAATTCGCAGGTTCATTTCAAAGAAAACCAACGATTTGTACATCCCCAACGAACAAAGTTTGTACTCGGCATACCATCGTTTGGAAGACATGGAGTGCATCAAGGGTTTTTGGGGGGAAAACATTGGCGCAACTCGCAAGTACTACACAATCACTCCAAAGGGAATGCAACTGTACGAAATCAACAAAAAAGAGTGGGAAAACGCCAAAAAACTTATTGACATTCTCATTGGATAACAGGTAGCAAATGAAGTATTCGGAAATCACGGTGCGCACCACAAGCGAAATGGCAGAAGTAGTTGCCTACTTTTTGCAAGAAGTTTGCATGGATGGCGTGTGCATCTACGACAAAAAAGATTTGGAAAACGCCAGCTGGGACTACAAGGACGAAAATGCCGACAAACTTTACGACACGGAAGTGCTTGTCAAAGGCTATTGCAACAAAGAGGACACGCCAAGTGTTCTCAATTTTTTGCAACAAAGTTTTGTTGGGCTTCAAGGCGCAGGCAGTTTGCACACGGAAGTCAACGAAGTGGAAGGGGACAGTTGGGTGCAAACTTGGAAGGAAACTTTTCGCCCAATTGAAACAAACAAACTTGTAATTTGCCCGGAATGGCTTTCGGTAGAAACAGACAAAACGGTGTTTTTGTTGGACACGGGTATTGCTTTTGGCACAGGTCAGCACGAAACGACAAGCATGTGCTTGCAGTTTGCCGAGAACTTGGATTTGACCGGCAAAACCGTGTTGGACGTTGGTTGTGGCAGTGGCATTTTGGGGCTTTGCTCGTTGCTTCTTGGCGCACAAAGCGCCGAACTTGTGGACATCGACAGTCAAGCAACGGAAATTGCTTGCCACAATGCGCAAATCAACGGCTTGCAACACAAGTGCGTTGTCAAAACGGGCGACTTGACGGAAAAAACAAACGGCACCTTCGACGTTGTTTTTGCCAACCTCACAGCCGACATTTTGGCTTTGCTGTTCAACGGCATTGCGCAAGTTGTGCACAGTGGCACGCTTGTGGTTCTTTCCGGCATTTTGGACACACGCTTGGAACAGGTAGTAGACTTGTACAGCCAAAAATTCAACGTTTTGCAAACCAAGCAAATGGGCGAATGGCGTGCATTGCTTTTGCAAACGAAGTAGCAAAAATTCTACACGGGGTGGCACTTTTGCCACTTCACAAAGGAAAAACAAATGGTAATTTCGGTTTTTACGCTGGGTTGCAAAACAAATTTGTACGAAAGCGGACAAATAGTTGCCCAACTGACAAAGGACGGTCACGACGCATTTTTGGGGCTCAAAAAGGCCGACGTGTTTGTGCTTAACACTTGCGCCATCACGCAGGAGGCGGAAAAGAAATCTCGTCAACTTGTGGCAAGGGCTCGCAAACTCAATCCGCAATGCAAAGTCATCGTTGTTGGTTGCGCCTCGCAAAAAAACAGCAGTCAGTTTGTGGACATTCCCAACGTCACCGTCGTCAAGGGCGTTGCCAACAAAATTGCAGTTTCCCAACTTGTGGAAAGCATGTGTGTGGACGTGGAAGCAGTGCCAACTGTGTACCAAGAACACCTCAACGCCGTGCAAGAGCGCACCCGTGCTTTTGTAAAAATTCAAGACGGATGCAACAATTTTTGCAGTTACTGCATTGTTCCCTACTTGCGTGGTCGCAGTCGAAGCAGGCAAATTTGCCAAATTGTTGAGGAAGTCAAGCAAGCAAACAGCGCCGAAACAGTCATCATCGGCATTGACATTTCGCAGTTTGGCAAGGACACGGGGCAAAGCCTTGCCGAGTTGTTCACAGCCCTTCAAGGTTGCAAAACAAGGCTACGCCTTGGCAGTTTGGAGGCAAGCGTTGTCACCGACGAGGTGTTGCAAGCGCTTTCCAAACTCAACTTTTGCCCACATTTTCACCTCAGTTTGCAATCGGGTTGCGACAGCGTTTTGAAGCGTATGAATCGCAAGTACACAACCGAGCAGTACTTGGAAGGCGTGCAAAAAATTCGCAAGTATTTCCCCGATGCTTCCATCACAACGGACGTCATCGTGGGCTTTTGTGGCGAAACGGAACAGGAATTTGAACAGACTTGCCAATTCGTGCAAAAGGTCGGTTTTGCCGACGTCCACGTTTTCCCCTATTCGCCACGCCAAGGCACCGTTTCATACAACTGGCAAGATTTGCCCGCCGGTGTCAAAACACAGCGTGCAACGCAACTTGGCGCAATCAAGCAACAACTCAAGCGCAACTTTGAACAAAAGTTTGTTGGCACAACGCAAAGTGTGCTTGTGGAAGAACAAAAAAACGGCTTTTGGCAAGGCTACACCAAGCAGTACTTGCGTGTGTACTTCCAAGGCAACGTTCAAAGCGGACAAATTGTAGAAGTAAAAATTGCCGAACCCTACTTGGACGGCGTAAAAGGAGAAGTGGTACTATGAACGACTGCATTTTTTGCAAAATCATCAAAGGGGAAATTCCCTGCTACAAAATCTACGAAGACCAACACGCCCTTGCGTTTTTGGACATTGCGTGCGATTGCTACGGCCACACGTTGGTAATTCCAAAGCAACATTGCACCAACGTTTTGGATTGCAACGAACAAAGTTTGCAAGGCGTTATTTCCGCCGTGCAAAAGGTTGCCAACCACTTTGTCAACAATTGTGGTTTTTCCGGCGTAAACATTTTGAACGCAAGCGGACAAAGCGCACAACAAAGCGTGTTCCATTTGCATTTCCACGTCATCCCCCGCAAGGAAGGCGACAACCTTGATTTGTGGCCACTTCACGGCAAGCAACAGTTGAACCTTGCCGAAGTTTGCCAACACCTAAAACTCAACTAGATGCACGCATGCGCACGTGTGCAAGTGTGCAAACAGGCAAACACGTGGCAAAAAAACAGCAAATTTTGTCGCAATTTGTTGCAACGATATGTTGGCAACAACGGTAAAAATTTCACAAAAAATCCGCAAAAAAATGGCTGATTTTCATTGACATATTTTGCGTTATATGCAATAATATGTAGGCACAAAACTAACCGACGATACGGAAAGGGGGCGAAAACAAATGGCAACAATCAAAGTTGGCGAAAACGAAACATTGGACAGCGCATTGAGACGTTTCAAAAGACGTTGTGCTCGTGACGGTATCATTGGTGACCTTCGCAAAAAGGAACAATATGAAAAACCAAGCGTAAGACGCAAGAAGAAGGCTGAAGCTGCAAGAAAACGTAGCAAGCAATAGTTCCTTCTTTACAAAAGAAGTATTCGATGCACAAAAGAAACTGTCTACCCAAATTGGGTGGGCAGTTATTTTTTGCCAAAAACACTTCAAGGGGGAAAACGTATGAGCGCCTTCAAAGACTACGCCAAAAAGGCCAAGGAACGTTTGAAAAACGGCTTTTGGGAAAACGCCAAGCAACAACTTCAACAGGAACAGCAAGTTGCCGCAACGCTTGGGCTAAATTTTCGCAAAGTTGCCGAGGAACAGCATCGCAAATTGCAAAAGCAAATCTACGACTACGACGGCTTTTGCGAGGAAGAACAATTCTACAAAAAGGTGGAGGAAATTTTGGATAGTGACCAAGTGATATCCAACCCCATCATGCGCCTTGCCGACCAAGACTACATGGCAAAACTCAGCCCGGAGGAAAAGCAACTGTACATTTCCAAACTTGCTTCTCGCTACCGTCAGGCTGTGGAAAAATATCACAAACTACGCAGTTGATATTTTTTCAATTGTGTGGTACAATAGATTTGCAAAGTTTCTACCAAAGAACGATTTTTTCAAAAAGTGGCACCCGTGGTGCAAAACTTGAAAAAAAGGGGAGTGCAAATGCCAACAATCACCGACATGCAAATTCAAAAAAACAACAAGCAACGTGCCAATCTGTACTTGGATGGGCAGTTTGCTTTTGCGTTGGAAATGATCACAGTCATGAAACTTGGGCTAAAAATCGGCATGGAAGTGACGCAAGAAAGGTTGGAAGAAGCAGTTTTCGACAGTGAAAAATCCGTTGCTTTCGAAAAGGCAATGGACTACCTTGGCAAATGCATGCGCACTTCCAAACAAGTTCGGGACTACCTTGCAAAAAAGGGCTACACACCCCAAGTTGTGGCACACGTGGTGCAAAAACTAGTTGGCTATGGCTACGTCAACGACCAAACGTATGCGCAAATGTACACGCAACAAAACTCGTCAACCAAGGGGCAACGTCGCATCCAAATGGAACTGTTGCACAAAGGTATTGGCAAGCAAATTGTGGACGAAGTTTCCATCTCACAGGAAGTTTCCCAAACCAGCGCACAGGCGCTTGCGCAAAAGTACATGCGTGGCAAGCCCACCGACGTCAAAACCTTGCAAAAATTGCAACGCTACTTGTTGTACCGTGGCTTCGACTACGACACAGTCAACAGCATCGTTCGCCGTTTGCAAGAGGAGCAGTAGGGCGTTTTTCAACCCCCTGCCTGCGTGATAGCGCAAGAAAAGCATCACGCAAACAAATCCGTCTTCGACGGGCGAAATCCACCAAACGTGGATGAAGTCGCCAAGGCGACGAAATCCTGCTTGGCAGGGCTGGGGTTGGACGAATTTGACATGGCACAAGGCCTAATTTTGAATTTAGTCCCATCGAAGCTTGAATTTCATTGTTTCGGTGCAATTGCTTTATCAAACCAACAAAAAAGAGAGAACGTTTTCGGCTACAAACCGACGGGTTCTCTCTTTTTGCTTGCTATTTTCAGTTTTGATTTTTTGCATTTGACCGGTCAATTGCCAAAGCCGTCATTTTCCAAGTTTTTCTACGCTTGTGTTGCCAAATTTGCAATTTCTTCGCCAATGGATGCGCACAACTTTGTTTTTTCCAAAGTGTAGGCTTGCAAAATGCAATGGTAAACGGCTTCGTCGTTGCTACTGCCGTGGCCCTTAACAATGGTTTTTGCGCTACCCAACAGCACGGCGCCACCGTACTTATTGTAGTCCATGTAGTCTTTCAACTTGTACACGTCCTTTTTCAACAGCAATGCGCCAATTTTGGATTTCAAACTGCTCATAAACGTCTTTTTGAGCATCTTCATCAATTCCATGCAAGCGCCTTCGGTCGACTTCACCAACACGTTTCCGCTAAACCCGTCGCACACAACAAGGTCGATGTCGCCACGAATCAAATCACGGCTTTCCATGTTGCCAACAAAGTTGATGGATGGTGTGTTTTTGAGCAATTGGTAGGTTTCCTTGCGCAACGCATCGCCCTTTTCTTCTTCCACGCCAACGTTCAACAACGCAACACGTGGTTTTGCAATGCCAAAATTCTTTTGCATGTACAAACTGCCCATAATGGCAAATTGTTGCAGGTAAAGTGGGTCGCAGTCCACATTGGCTCCGCTGTCGCAAATGCCAACAAATCCACCCTTTGCCGTGGGTACAACGGGGCAAAATGCAGGGCGTTTTACTCCCTTGATTCTGCCAACACGCAAAACTGCGCCGGCAAGCAATGCGCCTGTGGAGCCAATTGTCACAAGTGCGTTCATGCTGGCGTCGCTTCGAAGTAACTCGAAGGCTTTGCTCATGGAACTTTCCTTCTTGGTGCGGATTGCTTCCGTTGGTTTGTCGTTGCAGGAAATAACGTCCGGTGCGTGCAAAATTTCCAAACGGTCTTTGTCGTAGGTTTCGCCCGCAAGCAACGCTTGCAACTTTTCTTGGTCGCCGGAAAGCACAACGTACAAATCTTTTGTTTCGCAAAGCGCTCTCACAACGCCTTTCACGTTGACTTCGGGGCTGTGGTCGCCACCAAAGGCATCTACAATAATTTTGATCATAAAATCACCTCGCTAGCAGTATTTTAGCAATAAATGGAGCATAAGTCAATAATTTTTTCAAAAAAGTTTGTATGCGTAGTTGACAAAAATGAAAAAAAGGGCTAATCTATATTTAACAAATGTTAAATGTTGCCCTTGTGTGCGAAATTTGTTGCATTTTGTAGAAAAACAGGGCATTGTTTGTGCCGTTGTTTACCTATGGTTTACAAACTGACAATATAATATACTTATTCCAAGGAGGAGACGTTATGTTAGTTTTGTTTACCGATACCGATTGCGACATCACACCACAAGTTGCACAGCACTATGGCTACAAGTTGATTTCCATGCCCTACATTGTTGACGGCAAGGAAACTCGCCCCTACGAAGACTTTCAAACTTTCAATGCGCACGAGTTCTACCAACAACTTAGGGATGGCGTTTTGCCACAAACGTGCGCTTTGAGCCCTGCGGACTACGTTGCCTACTTCGAGCCATACTTTGCAAACGGCGACGACATTTTGTACGTGCATTTTTCTTCCGCAATGTCTGGCACGTTCAACGCAATGAATTTGGCAATTGCCGAACTAAAACAAAAGTACACCAAAACCAAGTTCTACACAATCGACACCAAAGCCATCACAATTTTGAGTTGTTTGATTGCCAAGGAAGTTGGCGAAATGTACCTTCGTGGTTGCACGGCAGAGCAAATGGTAGAGTGGGCCAAAGAACAAGTAGACCACTACGCCGTTTTCTTCTACGCCGATAATCTCAAATTCTTTGCAAAAAGTGGTCGTGTGTCTAACCTCACGGCAACAATGGGCAATTTGTTGGGTATCCACCCAATTTTGCACATGGACACCAACGGCACAATGCAAACACTAACCAAGGGACAAGGCTCAACGGGCACTCTCAAAAAGATTGTTGCCTACGTGGAAGAGTACCAAGAGAATATTGCCAGCCACCCTGTCATCATCGGTCACGCCGATTGCTTGCCACTTGCGCAAAAGCTTGCCAACATGCTAAAACAAAAGTTTGGCCAAGACTTGCCAATTGAATTTGTGGACGTAAACCCCACGGCAGGTAGCCATTGCGGACCGGACACAACAGGCGTTGCTTTCCATGCAAAAAGGAGACATAGCTAATGATAACTGTTCAACAAGTTGTCACCAAAAAACAACAAAAACAATTTGTGGAATTTCCGCTTGCGTTGTACAAAAACAACCCCTACTTCGTTCCGCCACTCTACGGTGACGAAATGGCAATTTTCAAAAAGGACTACGCCTACAACGAGCAAGCCGACCACGTGTACTACCTTGCCTACAGGGATGGCAAAGTGGTTGGTCGCATTTCCGGCATCATCCAAAAGGCTGCCAACAAAAAATGGAAGCAAAAGCGTGTGCGCTTCACCCGCTTCGATGCCATCGACGATCAGGAAGTTGCCAACGCACTGTTTGCCACGGTGGAAGATTGGGCAAAACAACAAGGCATGGAAGAGGCAGTTGGCCCACTTGGCTTTTCCGATTTGGAAAGGGAAGGTTTGCTCATTGAAGGGTTCGACTACCTTTCCACCTTCGAAGAGCAGTACAACTACCCCTACTACCAAAAACTCATCGAAAACTGTGGCTACCAAAAGGAAGTTGACTGGGTGGAATCTAGGTTGAAAATTCCCCAAGGTGGGCTTGACCCACGCATCAAAACCATCAGCCAACGCATGTTCGAAAAGTACAATTTGCGCTTTGCTGAGGAAAAGAACATGTCTGTTTTCTTGAAAAAGTACGCCGACAAAATCTTTGCCATTTGGGACGACACCTACGAAAAAATCTACGGCACAGTGCCCTTCACGGAAAAGTTGAAAAAACAAATGTTGGATCAATTCAAGTTGCTCATCGACAAGCGCTTTGTGCCACTCATTGTGGACAAGGACGACAACGTGGTTGCATTTGGCATTGCCTTCCCCGGCATTGGCAAGGCGTTGCAAAAATCCGGTGGCAGGTTGACTTTGCCTTGCTTGCTTCGCTTGCTTCCGGAAATCAAAAATCCCAAAACTTTGGATTTGGGCTTGATTGGCGTTGTGGACGAGTACAAGAACAAGGGCATAAGTTCGGCAATGCTTGTGCTAATGGACAAAATGATGGACTACGGCATTGAGTACATGGAAACCAACTTGAATTTGGAAGACAACCACGCAATTCGCAACATGTGGAAGTACTTCGATGCAATTCAACACAAGCGTCGCCGTTGCTTTGTAAAGGCGCTGTAAAAAGGCAATTTGGCCACCCCGTGGTGGCAAAAATGCACGCTTGCACAAGTGTGCAACTGTCAATTTGCAACAATTTTTGCAAAAATTCAACAATTAACAAAAAAGCCTGTTCCCCACGTTGGGAACAGGCTTTTGTTTTTCAAAATGTGGCACCCGTGTGCCAAAAAGTGGTGTTTTGTGGCAAAATGCCGTCTAGCAAAGGTAGTTTTTGCGCAGGTTTTCTATCTCCTGTTGCGAAACGCCACACGCTTCTACAAATTTTGCAACGCTACCAAACTGTGCGTGGATGGTTTGGAAGAATTTTTGCAAGTAGGTTTTGTCTACTTTGAGCAAAGTTTGCACAAGTTGGAACTTTTCGCCGTGAACAAACTGTTCAACTTTTTTCAACACGCTTGCGTGGTTTTGGCTACACGACCTGTTGGTTTCCAAGTAGTCGTCAAAAATTTGCTCTTCCGTGCAACCCAAGCACCACAACAGCAACGCCGTGCAAGTGCCTACCCTGTCTTTGCCGGCTGTGCAATGCCAAAGCGTTGCGCCTTCCACAGGGCTGTTTGCAAGCAGTTTCAAAAAACTGCCGTAGGCGTGTTGGCAAAACTCCGTTTGCACAAACCTTTGGTACAAGTCTTGCATGTGCAAAAGTGGGGTTTCCCCCTTTTGTCGCATTCTTTCAAGGCCAATTTCCAATCGCTGTGCAATGGCTTCCCCCGTGGAGTTTTCAAAAGTGATGCCAAAAGTTGTTCTTGGCAAAATGGGCAAGCAAATTGGCAAAACGCCGTCTATTGCCACGTCGGGATTGCGTTGTATTTCTTCGGCTGTTCGCAAGTCGACAATGCGTTGCAGTTTGTGGCAAAGCAGTGTGTCTACGTCCGTTTGTTTTGCGTTGCTCAGTTCGCCAGAACGCAACAGCCTGTTGTAGGCAATTGTGCCATACGGGGTGGCAATTCCGCCCAAATCTCGGCAGTTAGCCACGCCCACAAGGGATATTTTCATGCTAGTGCGCCCCTTGCGAAAGTTTTTTCTTGATGGATTCGATGATGGTGTTGATGGCAATGGTGTTGTGGCCACCTTCGGGAATGATCAAGTCGGCCTTGCGCTTGCTTGGTTCAACAAATTGTTCGTGCATGGGCTTGACGGTGGACAGGTATTGGTTGATTACCGATTCCATCGTTCTGCCACGCTTTGCCACGTCACGGCGCAAACGGCGAACGAATCGCACGTCGCTGTCGGTGTCGATGAACAACTTCACGTCGCACAAATCGCACAGTTCCTTGTTGGTAAAAATCAAAATTCCTTCCACGATAATCAGTCGTGCAGGTTCGGTTTTTTCCCAAGTTTCGTTGCGCATGTGCTTGGAAAAGTCGAAGGTGGGGTGCAAAATTGTTTTGCCTTCCTTCAAATCCTTGATGTGCGCCACAAGCAAATGAGTGTCTAGCGAGTCGGGGTGGTCGTAGTTGAGTTTGCAACGGTCTTCAAACGACATTCCGGGGTGTTCCTTGTAGTAGTGGTCGTGGGAAAGAATCACAGCGCTTTTGTGGAACGCTTGGTAGATTTTTCTTGCAACCGTTGTTTTGCCCGAGCCCGAGCCTCCTGCAATGCCAATAACAATTCTGTTCATGTCAACCTCCGCATTTCAACTATTGTAGCATTTTTTGGCTGATTGTGTCAACCCAAAATCGACACAACAACGCAAATTTTTCCCACAGTTTTTGCAGGCAATTTGTTTTTGATTTTTTCAATTCAACAACCGTGCGCAAAAAAAGTGCTTTTGTGTAGAAACCGTTTCACAAACAAAGACTGTCAAGGCAACCTGCTGGCGCAAAAAAAAGTTGCAAAGCAACTTGCGCCTTGCAACAATTTTCAAATTCGTTCAACGTGCAACGTCAAAATGTCGTCGAAAAATATTTTGGAGTTTTCCACGGCAATGTACTTGAACGGCACGTTCTTTTCCAACACGGTGGTGTGCAAATCTACGTAGTGCCCACCGTAGTAGAAGGTCACTTGTATCACCGAGCCACGTTGAATTTTTGCCAACTCTTGGCTTATTTCTTCCACGGCATCGTCGGAAAGTTCCTTCTTTTCCACACGTGAAAGTTCTTCTTCTATTTGCTGAATTTTTGCGCCAAATCCCCCAAGCGCTTCAAATGGGGCAAATTGCGCAGCCCTGCTTGCTTTATTGGCCATTATGCCCTCCAATCAATTTGTTGCGCAGTTTTTGCGTTGCGCCTTCTTGCAAATCCATGCCACGTATCACGGCATTTTTGCCAAATTTTGTTTTGATGTCCAACACCGTTTGTTCAATGCGCTTTTCTTTTTGCACGGCGTCGAAATTTGTGAACATGTCGTAGCCTTCGCACCCTTCGTCGCACACGGGGGAAAACACAATGGAAAGCCTTCTGATTGGCACCCCCGGCACGGTGGTTTGGTCAAAAAGGTCCGACACGTACTGCCGAATTACCGAAAAAACGTTGGTTGTTTGCGCCATTTTGGCAGTTTTGCCGGTGGGTGGAACAACGTCCTTGGAGTAGCCCACGGAAATGCCCACGTGGTTGGTTATCACGTGCCTGCGCATCATTTCTTGGCACCCCGTCAGCGCCATTTCCAACAGCACAAGTTTGGCTTTTTCGGTGGAGTAGTCGGAAAACAGTATTTGCGAGTTGGAAATGCTTTTGCTTTTGCTCTTGTACTCCTTGATGTCCTTCATGGTGCAACTTTCTCGCCCCCAGGCGTGGTCTATCAGCAGTTCTGCATTGATGCCAAAAGTTTTGTACAGCAAACTTTCCGGCGCTTTGGCAACGCCTTCCATGTCGAAAATGCCAAACCGTGCCAAGCGAGATGCCGTTCCCTTGGCAACGTGCCAAAAATCCGTGATGGGCTTGTGGTTCCACAGCGTTTTCACGTAGGTTTGCTCGTCCAAAAATCCCATGTGGTCGGCGCACTTTTTTGCCGTCAAGTCCAGCGCAATTTTGGCAAGGTACAAGTTTGTTCCAATGCCCACGGTTGCGGGGATGTGTAAAGTTTCGGCAATTTCGTCCACCAACTTTTTGGCAAACTGCTTTGCCGACATGTTGTAGATTTTCAAGTAGTCGGTTGCGTCGATGAAGTCTTCGTCTATCGAGTAGATGTGTATGTCGTCTTTGCTGATGTACTTGCGGTAAATTCGGTAAATTTCCCCTGCGTAGTCAATGTACTTTTGCATGCGTGGCAAGGCAACTTCGTACTTGATGTCTTGCGGAATTTCAAACAGTCGGCAACGGTTTTTCACCCCAAGGCTCTTCATTTTTGGGGAAATTGCCAAGCAAATTCCACCCCCTCCCCTGCTTGCATCGGCAACAACAAGGTTGGTTTCAAAGGGATTCAGCCCCCTTTCGGCGCACTCCACCGATGCAAAAAAGCACTTCATGTCTATGCAAAAGTATGTTCTTGTTTTTTGTGCCATGTTTCTCCTTTTTTGTTTCGGTGTGATGGTGTGTTGTTTCAAATTTGCCACCCCGTGTTGCCAAATTGTGCGTTTTGTGGGCAAACGGTGGCTTGTGTGCAAGTTGCAAAAGTTGCACCCCGTGTGCCACAAACGGCTTGTGTGGTGCAAATGGTGTGTTGAACTGCCGTTTGCAACAAATTGCCCACCCGTGTGCCAAAAATCAAGCTTTTGCCACGGCATTGTTGCCCAAAGCGCAGTTTGCAGAACTTTTGGCACGCCCTGTGTTGCCAAAACACAAGGTGCGTTTTGGCAAGTGACAAGTTTGCTTTTGTGGGTGTTTTCTACAAACCCAACTTGTTGTAGTTTGTGCAGTTTTGCCTTGTGCTAGTATTATACGCCCTTTTTTGTTTGTTGTCAACAAAATGGAACAAATGTTTCAAAACAAAATTGCGCAGTTGCATTGCAAGCATTGTTGGGCAGTTTTTTCAAATGCAAAAACCTGTCAAGAAAACACGGCTGTGTCAAAAAAAAAGCCAACCACGTGGTTGGCTTTTTGCAATGTTTAGTTGGCAAACCAAACTGTGATGCTTGCGCTTTGGCTTGTTGCGTTGTTGACGATAATGTTGAAGTTGACAACTTTTCCGTCGTTTCGGCTGTAGGTGTTGAAGGATGCAAGCAGGTTGTCGCCCTTTTGCCACAGGTCGTCTGCCATTGCGTAGCCGTAGCCGTCGTACCAACTATCGGAGTAGTTTGTGGTGCCGTCGGCTTCAACAAGTTTGATCAACGCAAATTTCGAAACGGAGTTGTTGTAGTCGGTAAAACTGTAGTAGTCGTCGCTGTACGGGTTGGAAAGCCAGTTTGTCACGTGGTAGATTCGCACCCCAAACTTTGCGCCGTCGTACAGGAAGGAATTTTCCACGTTGGAGTGCAACTGGTTCAGCCCCGTTGCGCTGTACAAATCCACCAGCAAGTATTCCGAAAAGTACGAGTTGTTGAAGTTTAGCGGAACAAGCAAGCATTGCCCTGTTTCGCCAAGATTGCCAATTTCAAATGTTTGCGTGGACGTCACAATTGTTGGCTCAATCCATCCCAACATAATTTTGCTGTACGCCGAGTGGTCGCCCACCGTGCTGTCCATCATGTCTGCCGTGCCAAGCCCTTCGTCACTGCCTTGGTTGGGGTTGTAGTCGTAGTAGTCGTCCAACCCAAGCAAATGGCCCGTTTCGTGGATGAACGTGGAAGCGTTAACTTTCAATCCGTCCAAAATGCCGTAGCGTTCCACGGTGTTTGGCGCATCAATGTCTTCCAGCACAAAGTCGTAGCCGGCAAACAAGTAGTAGTAGGGGTACAAATTGTCGTAGGTTTTGTTGGTCATGGTGGTGGTCACGTACGCCCAGTAGTTGGAGTATTCGTCGTCGTAGTCCACCGGCGCCGAGTAAATCAGGTACACGGCGTCAATCATTCCGTCGTTGTTGCTGTCGTAGTTTTGGAAGTTGACCGAACTGTTCAATGCCGAAAGCACTTCCAACAAAATGTCTTCTGCGCCGTCGTTGCTGTACTTGTAGTGCGTGTGCGAGTACTTGGCTGTGTGCACGGGCGCAATGTCAAAACTCAAGTTCAACTTGCCGTAGGAAGAGGTTTTGTAGTAGGTTGCAACGGAGTTCCAACCCGTTTGTTGCTCCGTGCCGTTGAAGGCAATTTCAAGGTTGTTCAGTTGCGATTGCGTGTACACGTATCCGCTAAATTGCACGGGAACAACCAACGCATTGTAGGTGCCCGTGCTTGGCAAACCAATGTAGCCACCTTCGTACGTACCGCCCACAAAGTTTTCCATTTGGTACTGAAGGTCGCTGTTGTCGAAGGTCAGCGCATTGTAGTTTTGTGTGGGCATCACGTTGTTTGGCGTGGGCAAAACTGCGCCCTCGGGGTTGATTTCCACCAAGCTTATGTACATGTTTTTGTTGTAGGAATTGGGGCTCATTGTCACAACAACCTGTCCGTTTGTGGGCATTGCCCCAACAAACACAAGTTCAAGGTTTTCCGCTTGGCTGTCGATGTTGCTGTCCAAGCATACAAACGACATCCCTCCAACGGAAACAAACACTTCCATGCCTTGTGTGCAACTTGTGCTAACAACAACTCTAACGGCGTTTACGCCATCAAAGGTTTGGTGGGAAGTCAGTTCCACGTCCCCAAACAGTTGGGAAAATTGCACGCCAAGAGTTGGTTCGTAGCCAAATACCGTACCCGTGGTGGCAAAAGTCACGTTTTCGTTGTCGGTGGAAAGGTTTCTGTCCACAAAGTTTGCAACAAGAGTGTCCGTTGGGTCAACGGGTGGTTCAGCCCACTTTGCGTACACGTAGAAGGTTCCGTCCAGCCCCTCTAGGTTACTTCCCACAAGGGGCGTGGTGTAGTTTTCGTCCAAAAACCAACCTTCAAACAGCATGTTGCCGTTTTCCACCGTGGGTGGCGCAAGCGTTCCGTCAAATTGCTGTGTTTCCACAGTTTGCCCGTTGCTCACAAACACAAGCGTCACTTGTGGGTTGGCAGGTGGGTCAACAGGTGGATCGACTGGTGGGTCAACGGGTGGTGGCGTTTCGCCCGTTGCAGGCAACACGTCCACTTTCAAGTAGCCACACTCCGTGCAAGTGTACACGGCAAGCCCTGCAGTTGTTTCCGTTGGCTCGGTAACAATTTTGTAGTAGGGGTGCTTGTCTACGTATTGATGGTCGCACGTCAGCACGTCGAGGTTGAAGAACTCGCATGCGCCCAAGCAACAGCACGTTGCAACAAGCAAGCAAATCAGCACAATTCTTTTGAGTTTTTTGCGCATAGTTCCCTCCAATGTGGCAAATCAATGCAAAGCATTGCGCCACAAACTGTTTGTATACAAATTGTACAACATCTGTCGCAATTTGTCAATATCTAGAATGTATGTAAAAACGCACTTTTTCAGCACACGCCTGCGCAGTTTTGCACAAATTCCGCACTGCAAAAAAAATCCACATAATATACATTATGTGGTGGAAACTTCTTGCCACCCCTGTTGTTTGTGGCAAAAATTGCCTTGCATTGTTGTGCAACAAGGCGCAAACAACAGCACAAATTCGACGTTTTTCAACAAAATTCCCAACAATTTGCACATTTTTTAGGAAAAGTATTGACACAAGCGCAATAAAGTTGTATTATATATAAATAAAAAAGCACAATTTCAAAATTATTCCACCACATAATGTATATTATGTTGTGAGTTTTAACAAGGGGGTGACAGTCGTGAAGATGTACGTTATTTTTGCAACGTTTGCAATTTCGTGTGCAATCATTTTGGCATGCTTGGATCATCTCAAAATGCGCCTTGCTCGCAACTCGTTCCTTGTTTTGGCTTGCACCCTGTCCACCTACATCCCCGTTGCCCTTTGGGGTAGCGATCTCATTGTGCTTTGTTCGCAAAACTCGCCGGAAAACTTTGTGTGCTACGCCGTTGAACTTTTCAACCAAGGCATCGACTTTTCCTACATGGCGTTTGCATCGGTAACGTTGCTGTTCACATTGCTTGCCCTGATTGGCTCTATTGCAGTTATCATTGTTATTGTACACACAGCCAAAGCAATTTGCAAGCTTGTGCAAAAACTCAAGGAAAAGCAACAACAGCCACACAAGCACCCCGTCAAAAAGAATTTCGAACCAAAACTGGTTCACTCAAAAATACAGTACAAGCGCATCCTATATTTGCGGTTGTGCAGGTTGAATAGCTAGAATATTGCTTTTGCATGCTCTTTGGCACAAAACACAACGGATTTGCCCTTGTGCGCTTTTTGGTGCGCAAAATTTTCCGTTTGTGTTGCTTTCACAGCGGATTTTTCCGTTAGTGGCAGTTTTTCACGCCAAATTGGCATGCATTTTTCAATTTGCACAAACCGAAAGTTGGCTCGGCATGCCAACAAAAAATCATCTATAGGAGAAAATATCATGAAACAAACAAAAAAAGGCTTCACGCTTGTTGAATTGCTTGTTGTCATTGCTATTTTGGCAATTCTTGCAACGGTATCCGTTGTGGGCTACACAAGCTTCATCACAAAGGCAAACATTTCCAACGACACAGTCATTGCTCGTGAGTTGACAACACTCATCCAAGCAACAGACATCACCGACCCTGTGGAAGATTTCGACGACGTCATCAACGTTCTCTACCAAAACGGCTTCCTTCTTGCAAACCTCAACACCAAAACACAAGGTTGCTTCTTTGTTTGGGAATCCACCAACAACCAAATTTTGTTGGTAGATGGTCAAAACAATTTTGAAGTTATCTTCCCCGAAACACACGCACCTGCAGGCGAATCTTGGCACCTTGTTTGTGCAGACAAAGACCTTCTTGCTGGACTCACACTTCCACAAGGCGTTCAAATCAAACGTGCAGCAGGCTCAATTGA
Organism: Clostridia bacterium; assembly: GCA_017500855.1. Taxonomy (GTDB): domain Bacteria; phylum Bacillota; class Clostridia; order Christensenellales; family CAG-314; genus Fimimonas. The sequence goes on from JAFVYC010000021.1 coordinate 36,623, forward strand.
TTCTCTTCAAGAATTCATCGCCGAAGGTGGCGAAGTTTACATCGACGAAAGTGCAGTTTTGGAAACTGGCAAAACAATCACCGTTGAAGACGGTCAAGAAGTTGTTCTCAATTTCGGTGGCAACTCCTTCTCTACAAACGGCACAGTTGTTGGTATCCCAGTAGAAGTTAACAACGGCAAAATGACGGTTAACGATGCTGTTATCAGTGGCTCGGGCGAGTTTGTAAACGCAAATGGTAAGTATACAGCATCCGTTGGCTTCGATGGCGCAGGAACATTGATTCTCAACAACTGCAACATTGCAGGTAAAGGAAATGCTGTTGCAGGTGCTAACTACGTGGACGGACCTGCATACGTGGAAATCAATGGTTGCACATTGTCATCCAGCAACGTAGGTGTGCAAATGGCAACACCAGGCACAGTAGTTATCAACGACACAACAATCAGTTCTCCAAACCCAATCTTTGCATCCTATGGTGCTGAATTTACTATCAACAGTGGTAACTTCACATCTACAGACACAACCACAGGCACAGCTAATACTAACTACTTGTTTGAAGTGCATAGTCAAAAGGTAGACAGTAATACAACAATTTTCGTAAAAGGTGGCACATTCACATTTACAAACCTTGCTTTCTTTGCTCACAGCAATGGAAGTTCCATCGTTATTTCCGGAGGAACATTCAATGGCGTGGACTACCTTGTATACTTCAACCAATACTTCAACACCGGTGCAAGCATTCCTGGTGTAAACGTACAAATTTCCAATGGCGTTGTAACACTTACAAAAGCATAAGCAAAAATTTTGCACACTCACAATTCACCCCATGGGCTTTTGCCTGTGGGGTGTTTTTTTGTACCCGTGGTGGCGTTTTTGCTACAGTTGCCCGTTTCAAGGCACTGTTGTGCAAAGTGTGCCAACTGTTGGCAAATTTCTCGGTTTCCCCAACCCGTGGTGCAAAATTTTGCAAATTTTGTGCGCAATTTTGTCTAAGTTTGCAAGGCGCATTGTTTCAACGTGTCGCAAATGGTGCGTTTTGAGCAATCTTGCACGCAAAAACGGCATTTCGTCCGACCAACTTGTGCATTTAGGCGCAAAACTTTGCCCAAATTACGGACCGTCGGGGACGCCGGTCCCTACAAGGGCAATAAATTGCCTTGCTTGCAAATCCCACCAAACGCTTGGTCGGCGCTTTCAACAAAACTCCAAAAAGTTCGGGCGTGTACCGAATCTTTTTGCCCTCACGGGGGATGCTGGGGCATGTGGCTCCCCAGCTATGTCAAATTAAAATAAGGGTTGCGGAGTAACCCT
>JAFVYC010000022.1 GCA_017500855.1 Clostridia bacterium
ATTCTTTAGGATCGCTTCATTAAGAAATAATGTATTGATCGTTACATCATAAGTTCCATAAGCGGTTTCATATCCGATAGGCATATCATAGGAAATATTTACAGATATACCATTCTCACGGCAAAACGAATTTACAATTTCTAATATATCCATAGAATCTCCTTTCTTAATAAGTGGGTAATGTATATTTTATTATACGATATTTTAGTCTCAAGATCAATATTTTTAATTCTATAAATTGCTTATATTTTTAATTTTGGCACCGTGGCATGTGCTTGTCAACAAGGTGCGTCCCCGACGGTCCGTGTGTTTGTACAATCCCTCCGTCACAACAAGTTGTGCCACCTCCCTTTACACAAGGGAGGCTTTTGTTCCATTGTATGTGTGTACACATACCAACAATTCCACAGCACGTTTGCTAAATTTGATTGCCAAAGTTAATTATGCAAAGAAAAAGGGTAGCAAAAAAGCACTGTGAAAAATTCACAGTGCTTTTTGTGTTTGTTTTGTGTTGATTACAAAATCACGATCAAAGCCATTTCTGCAGCATCGCCACGACGAGGGTTCATCTTGTAGATTGCTGTGTAGCCACCCTTTTGACCGGAAGTTTCGGCACGTTGGTCGAACTTGGGAGCATAAACGTTGAAGATTTTTTCAATCAAGGGGTGACGAACAGCCTTTGTGCGGATAGCATACGCTGTTTTGTTTTCCTTGTTGAGGCGTGGTTCTTGCAAATCTGCAAGGTTAGCCATCAATGTACGTCTTGCTGCAAGTTTGCTTGCACCATCGTTGATAACTTTTCTTGTGGTTGCTTGACCATCAACAATCTTTGTTTTTTCTACTTCGATTGTGTCTTTGTAGGTGTTGATAGCAAGTGTGATGAGTTTTTCGGCAATTTTTTGAACTTCCTTGGCACGTGCTGCGGTTGTTTCAAGTTTGCCGTTCCACAAAAGTTGGGAAACTTGGTTTTTCAAAAGAGCCAATCTTTGATCGGTTGCTTTTCCTAATTTTCTATGTCCTGCCATAATGCAATTCTCCTATTCATCCTTATTTCTCAAAGACAGACCGTAACTTTCAAGCTTTGCAATTACTTCGTCAAGAGATTTTCTGCCGAGGTTTCTTACTTTGAGCATGTCTTCTTCGCTCTTGTCGGTAAGGTCGCCCACGGTTTGGATTCCGGCACGTTTCAAACAGTTGTAGGAACGTACGGACAAATCCATATCGTCTAGTGTCATTTCCAAAATTTTTGTTGTTGTGTCGCCGGGTCTGTCAAGAAGGATAGATCCCCTGAAGCTGGAGGACAATTCAACAAACATTTGGATGTGGTCCGAAATGATTTTTGCTGCCAAGGATACAATGTCTCTACCGGAAAATGCTCCGTTTGTTTCTACTTCCAATGTGAGTTTGTCACGAGTGATGTCTTGACCAACACGTGCGCTTTCCACTGTGTAGCTAGCCTTTTTTACTGGGCCAAAGATGGAGTCGATAGGGATGTAGCCAATTGGGTAGTTGAGCTTGAGTTCTCTGTTGCGTTCCTTGTTTTTCTCGATGGAGTAGTAGCCACAGCCACGGCCTACGTACAAATCCATGTTGAGCAATGCGCCTTCTTCCAAAGTGCAAATGTACAAATCTGGGTTGAGTACTTCTACTTCGCTGTCTGTGATGATATCTCCTGCGTGAACTTCGCAAGGACCGACTTTGTTAATTGATATTGTCTTTCTGAAGTCATTGTCTTCGTTGTCTGACTTCAATGCAAGACGTTTGATGTTCAGGATGATGTCTGTGACGTCCTCTTTTACACCGCTGATTGTTGAAAATTCGTGTTGCACACCGTCGATTTTGATGCCTACAACAGCAACTCCGGGGAGCGCTGCAAGCAAAACTCTGCGCAGTGCGTTGCCAAGCGTGATGCCGTAGCCTCTTTCAAGAGGTTCTGCCACAATCTTGATGATGCTTGCGTTTTGACCGCTTTCTTCAACAGTCATTACCGGTTTTTCTATTTCCATCATTGGACAACAATCTCCTTTTTATTAAATTTTTTGGAACTTCCCAAGGGAAAACTCCGATTTTGTTGGCTTGCAAAGTGGAAAAACCACCTTGCCAAACCACTTGCACAGTCGGTAAACCGAAATGCCAAAGGTACTACTTGGAGTACAATTCGACAATCATGTGCTCCGAAATGTTCATGTCGATATCTTCACGAGTTGGTTGTGCAAGCACTTTACCAGCAAGTTCGGATGGTTCGAAGTCGAGCCATTTGGGAAGATTTGCTGCTTTCTTTGCTTGCTTGAGTTCAACAAACAAAGGAAGTTCTCTTTTGTTTTCTCTGATAGAAACAACGTCACCAACTTTGATTTGGTAGCTGGGGATTGTTACACGCTTTCCATTTACTGCAATGAGACCGTGGTTAACAAATTGTCTTGCTTGGCTACGGCTAACACCGATACCCATGCGGTAAACAACGTTGTCCAATCTCTTTTCAAGAAGGATGAGCATGTTGGAACCTGTGATGCCCTTCATGCGTTCTGCTTCTTCGTAGTATGCATGGAATTGCTTTTCTTGAAGACCGTAGATTCTCTTGGTCTTTTGTTTTTCTCTGAGTTGAAGACCGTATTCTGTGATCTTCTTTCTGCTGTCAGCATGCACTCCGGGAACTTTTGCACGCTTTGTCAACGCACACTTGTCGGAGTAGCACCTTTCGCCTTTAAGAAACAATTTGCATTTTTCGCGTCTGCATTGACGGCAATCTGCACCTGTATTTCTTGCCATGATAATTCTCCTTTACTATACTCTTCTGCGTTTGGGTGGACGGCAACCATTGTGTGCAATGGGGGATACGTCACGAATCATTGTTACTTCGATTTCTGCTGCTTGCAAAGCACGAATTGCAGATTCACGTCCTTGTCCTGGACCCTTTACGAATACTTCTACGGAACGAAGGCCATATTCCTTTGCGCCCTTTGCTGCAACTTCTGCTGCTTGTTGAGCGGCAAACGCTGTGGACTTACGGCTACCACGGAAGCCAAGGCTACCGGAACTGCACCAAGCAAGTGCGTTACCGTGTGTGTCTGTGAATGTTACGATTGTGTTGTTGAAGGAAGCGTGAATGTGAACTTGTCCCTTGTCAACTTTTCTTATATCTCTTCTTTTCTTGACAATTTTTTTACCAGCCATTGTTCAACCCCTCCTTATTTCGCCTTCTTACCACGAGAAACGGTACGTTTTGGACCCTTTCTTGTGCGAGCGTTTTGTTTTGTGGATTGGCCTCTTACAGGAAGTCCCTTTCTGTGGCGAATTCCACGGTAAGAACCGATTTCTGTTTGTCTTTTGATGTTCATGGAAACTTCACGACGAAGGTCACCTTCTACTTGAAGATTCTTTTCGATACAATCACGGATTTTGGACACGTCGTCTTCTGTGAGGTCTTTCACACGTGTGTCAGGGTTTACGCCTGTTTCTGCAAGAATTTGCTTTGCAGTTGTGCGTCCAATTCCATAAATGTAGGTCAAGCCGATTTCAATACGTTTTTCTCTGGGTAAATCTACACCTGAAATACGAGCCATTTGATTTTCTCCTTAAATGATTTTTTTGGTTATAATTGCTCTTTAGTTGCTGTATATTACACACTACAACATTGCGCAAGCCTAGTGGAATGATGTTGCGCAGTGCTTTCGCGATTGTATCCATGTGATACAGGATGTCAGCATTAGCCTTGTCTTTGCTTGTGTTTTGGATACTTGGAACAGATTACCATAACTTTGCCGTTACGCTTGATAACTTTGCATTTGTCGCAAATGGGCTTTACGGATGGTTTAACTTTCATTTTGTCCTCCTTGATGCGTTAGAAAACGCAGTGTGTTGATTGAAAAATTGTTGCTGTTATTGTTGCGTGCCTTTGGAACGCCAAACTATTCTGCCTTTTGTGAGGTCGTACGGACTCATTTCCAATTTGACAGCATCGCCGGGCAAAATTCTTATGGAGTGAATTCTCAGTTTGCCGGAAACGTACGCTGTGATTTCGTGATTGTTAGTGAGTCTAACACGGAATTCTGCATTGCGCAGGGCTTCCACTACTACGCCTTCAACCTCGATTACATCGTCTTTTGACATATTTAATCTCCTATTTCGCTTTGTTGTTGGTTGAATTGTCTGAGTGCGCTTTTAACTTCGCTGTCAAACACTTTTTTTCCTGTGGCGAGCTTGTCGGCAATAACCGAAAGCACCGTGCCACTTTGAGAAATATGCTTGATATTTTTTTTCTTGGGGGCGTTGAGTTTGCGAGCACCGCCGTCTACCAAGTAGACAACGTCCTTGCCTTTGCTAACCACCATGAAGTAGTTGCCCTTGTCTCGCCCTTGCTTGGACAGTACAACACTGCCAATGCGTATGTCATATTCGTTCATATACACCTTACAAACTTAGAATTTCTATTCCGTCTTCTGTGATAGCAATTGTGTTTTCGTAGTGCGCAGACGGCTTGCGGTCACGAGTTTTGACAGTCCATCCATCCGACATGAAGTCGACTTTTTCCGTGCCCATGTTGATCATGGGTTCGATGGCAATTGTCATGCCTGCCGACAACCTCATGCCACGGCCCGCTTGCCCAAAATTTGGAACGTTGGGGTCTTCGTGCATTTGCCTGCCAATTCCGTGCCCAACCAACTCCCTCACAACGCCGTAGCCAAAACTTTCGGCATGGCTTTGTACTGCGTAGCCAATGTCGCCAAGGCGAGTGACGCCTGCCTTGATGCAGTCCACTGCCTTGAAGAAGCATTGCTGTGTTACGTCGATGAGTTGTTGGCAATCCTTGGAGATGAAGCCCACGCCGTAGGTACGGGCTGCATCGCCGTGCCAGCCGTTGTAGATTGCACCACAATCGATGCTGACAATTTGACCTTCCTGCAAAATTTTGTTTTTGCTGGGGATGCCGTGTACAACTTCGCAATCGACGGAAACGCAAATACTTGCAGGAAAGCCGTTGTAGCCCAGGAAACTGGGAACAGCCCCCTGCTTTGTGATGTAGTCGTGTGCAAGTTTGTTGAGTTGCAACGTGGAAACCCCCGGAACGGTGTGTTCCCTGAGCATGTCCAACGTGTCTCGAACAATGCGGTTAGCCTTGCGCATTTCTGCTATTTGCGAATTTGACTTGATAAGAATCATTGTTTCAAAACGGAAAGAATTCTTCCGTACACTTCTTCAACGGAGGCGTTGCCATCCACTGTGAGAAGTTTTCCTTGCTTTTCGTAGTACTCGATAAGAGGGAATGTTGTTTGGTCGTAGATTTCCAATCTGTTGCGAACTGTTGCTTCGCTGTCGTCGGCACGAACAATCAGTTTGCCGCCGCAAGCGGGACAAACCTCGCTGTTTTCCAAAGTGGAAACGTGGAATGTTCCGTTGCAGGTGGGACAAAAACGACGTCCTGACAACCTTTTTACTATTGTTTCTTTATCTACGTCGATATTGATTGCTTTGTCAACGTCTTGGAACGTGTCCAACGCTTGCGCTTGCACGATAGAGCGTGGGAAGCCGTCCAAAATGTAGCCGTTTTTGCAATCGTCTTGGGCAAGTCTGTCCTTGACGATTTCAATTGTGATTTCGTCCGGAACAAGTTGTCCACTTGCCATGATTTCTTTTACTTTGAGCCCCAAAGGGGTTTCTTCCTTGAGATGTTTGCGGAAGATGTCCCCTGTGGAGATTTGTGGAATTTCCAAATTTGTGATAAGCTTTTGCGCCATTGTGCCTTTTCCGCTACCGGGCGCTCCAAGAAGAATAAGCTTCATATTATTTCAAAAATCCTTTGTAGTGACGCATCATGATTTGGTTTTCCAACTGTTTGTTGAATTCCAATGCTACTGATACGCAAATCAACATACCTGTTGCGCTGAAACTGCTGATGAGGCCTGTGTTTTGCAAACCGATCAATCCGGGAACTACCGAGAACAACACGGATGGAACGAAAGCAATGATTGTGAGGAACACTGCGCCCCAAAGTGTGATGCGGTTTACAACTTTTGACAAGTACTCGCTTGTTTCTCTACCCGGTCTGATACCTGTTACAAAGCCACCGTTGTTTTGGATGTTCTTTGCAATGTCGTAGGGGTTGAAGGAAATTTGAGAGTAGAAGTATGCAAACACAAAGATCAAAATTGCAAGTACCACGTTGTACACTGCGATACCAACGCCGTTGCCTTGTGCTGTCATCCAAGTTGTCCACCATGCGCCAGCTGTGTCCGGCCAGAATGTTGACAAAATCATTTGTGGGAAACTCATCAAAGCGTACGCAAAGATAAGTGGCATAACGCCGGATGCGTTGACTTTGAGTGGGATGAAGGTGGATTGACCGCCGTACATCTTGTTGCCCTTTACTTGTTTTGCATATTGTACCTTGATTTTTCTTTCTGCACCGTCTACCCAAACAATGAAGGCAAACACTACAACAAGAGTAACAAGGAACAACAAAATTGAAATGAGGTTGTCTGCAAAAGCACTTGGAGTGAACAAACCTACGATGGATTTGAGAAGTGCTTGTGCTGCTGTGGAGATGATACCAACGAAAATCAACATTGAAATACCGTTAGAAACGCCGTACTCTGTGATACGCTCACCAATCCACATGCAAAGCATGCTTCCGCCAACAAGCATTGCGGTGATGTAGATGTACATTACCCACTTGTTTGCTTCGAAGAACTCTTTGACTTTGCCACCACCAAGCCAACCGGTGTTGAGGTAGCCATAGGCACTGTCCATGGAGAGAACGATACCAACTGCGCTGATGATTGCCAAGCCCAGTGTTATCCAACGTGTCAACTTGTTGATTTTTTCTTTGCCTTCTTCGCCTTCTTTGGACCATCTTTCCAATGCCGGAATTGCCACTGTCAACAACTGAACGATAATGGACGAGTTGATGTAGGGGGAGATACCAAGTGCGAAAATAGAACCCTGACTCAATGCGCTACCGGTGATGGCATTCATCAAGCCCAAGAAGCCGGCAGAGTCGGATTCGAGAGCGTTTGTGATGGGTGTCAAACCGGGCACAGTGATGTAACAACCAAATCTGTAGATAACTACAAACAAGATTGTAAGCAAAATTTTGTTGCGTATATCCTTTATTTTAAAGGCATTTCTGATGGTTTCAAACATTATTCAATTACCTCTGCAACTCCGCCTGCTGCTTCGATTGCTGCTTTAGCTGAAGCAGAGAACTTACTTGCTTTAACAGTAAGCTTCTTGGTGAGTGTGCCATTGCCAAGAACTTTCACACCACCATTGTTCTTGAGATTTACCATTTTGAGATCTGCAAGAAGTTCAGGTGTAACTACTACTCCATCTTCGAAAACGTTGAGGGCGTCTACGTTGATTACGTCGTAGTTAACTGCAAATTTGTTGTTGAAACCACGCTTTGGAAGGCGTCTTGCAAGGGGAGTTTGGCCACCTTCGAAGCCGGGGCGAACGCCACCGCCACTACGAGCCCATTGGCCCTTGTGACCTTTACCACTTGTTTTGCCGAGGCCGCTTCCAGTACCTCTACCAAGCCTTTTTTCCGATGTTGTTGCACCGATAGCTGGTTGAATTGTATGAATTCTCATGTTAAGCCTCCTACTTTACTTCTTCTACAGCAACAAGGTGCTTAACTTTGAAAATCATTCCACGAGTAGCGTCGTTGTCGGGCAACACGTTGCTTGTGCGAATTTTTGTCAAACCAAGTGCTTCTACTGTTGCTTGTTGATCTTTGAGGCAACCGTTGGTGCTCTTTACAAGAGTTACCTTTACTTTGCCAGTTGCTGTTGCGTAAGGTACATTGCCTTTTGCAGGCTTTTGTGGAAGTTCTTTTTCCACAATGTATCTTCCTGCAATGTAGAGAGGAGCTTTTTTAGATGTGTTAGCCATTTTGTCCCTCCTTAGATTTCTTCAACGCTCTTGCCACGAAGTGCAGCAATTTGTTCACGATTGCGCAAGGAAACAAGTCCGTTGAATGTAGCCTTTACACAGTTGATTGGGTTGTTGGAACCGTAGGACTTTGTACGAATGTCTTTGATACCTACTGCTTCCAAAACGTTTCTTGCAGGACCACCAGCGATAACACCGGTACCGGGTTGAGCAGGCATCAAAAGAACCTTGCCTCTGCCGAACGTACCAATTGCTTCGTGGGGGATAGATGTTTCGCAAAGTGCAATTTTTACCATTGCTTTCTTTGCACGTGCGGTAGCCTTTTCAATTGCTTGAGGAACTTCGGCTGCTTTTGCCATACCGATACCTACGGAGCCTTTGCCGTCACCAACAACGAGCAAAGCGGAGAAACGCATTGTGCGTCCGCCCTTTACTACCTTTGTTACACGGTTTACAGCAACGAGCTTTTTGATAAGACCATCGTCTTCTCTGTTGTCTCTTTCGCGAGGGTTGCGTCTGCCACCTTTTCTATCGGAGCGACCTTCGCGGAAGTTACGTTTTGGTTGCTCTTGTGGAGCAGCTTCTGTTGCAACTGTTTCTGCTGCAACTACTTTAACTTCTTGTACGTTTTCCATTTGTTTTGCCTCCGATTAGAATTTAAGTCCGGCTTCTCTTGCGCCGTCTGCCAATGCAGCAACTCTACCTGTGTAGATGTAACCACCACGGTCGAATACTACTTCTGTGATGCCCAATTCAAGTGCTTTTTTGCCTACTTCAAGGCCAACTTGCTTTGCAGCTTCGCACTTTGTGCCTTCAACTTTCAATGCAAGGCTGGATGCGCTTGCAAGTGTTGTTCCGTTGATGTCATCGATGATTTGAGCGTAGATGTAGTTTGTGGAACGGTAAACGCAAAGACGAGGTTTAACGCTTGTGCCAAACACCTTTTTTCTTACTCTTGCGTGACGAATTCTTCTGTCAGCATTCTTGTTAATCTTATTTATCATTTCTACACTCCTTACTTACCGGCCTTCTTGCCTTCCTTCATGATTACAACTTCTTCCTTGTAGCGAACGCCGTAAGCATGATAGGGTTCAACAGGGCGCTTAGCCTTGATGTTTGCTGCAACTTGTCCAACAAGTTCCTTGTCGATACCGGAAACTACAACGTCTGTCAATGTGGGACATTCGAATGTAATTCCTTCCGGTGCGATAACTTCTACAGGGTGAGAATAGCCGATGTTCAAAACAAGCTTGTTGCCTTGAACTTGCGCTTTGTAACCAACACCGTTGATGATGAGGTTGCGCTTGAAGCCTTCGGAAACACCTTTTACCATGTTGGCAACAAGTGCTCTGTAGAGGCCGTGCTTTGCTTGAAGGTCGTTGGATGCCTTTTCGGGGCATGTCATTGTGACAACGTTTCCTTCCACTGTGCAACCGATTTGTGCATCAATTGTGCGAACAAGAGTTCCTTTTGCGCCAACAACTTTGATTGTTGCGCCATCTACTGTGACTGTTACGCCAGCAGGGATGGTGATAGGTTTTTTACCAATTCTTGACATATCAACCCCTCCTACCAAACGAATGCAAGCACTTCACCGCCAAGGTTTTGGCTACGTGCTTTCTTGTCTGTCATAATGCCCTTGTTTGTGGACACGATTGCAATTCCCAAGCCGTTCAAAACTTTGGGAAGTTCTTCGCTCTTAGAATAAACTCTCAAGCCAGGTTTGGAGATGCGCTTCAAACCGGTGATAACTCTTTCACCCTTGTGGCCGTACTTCAAAGTAACTTTGAAGGAGTTTTGCAATTCTTTTTCTACAATTTCATATCCTGCGATGTAGCCTTCTTCAACAAGAATGTCCAAAATTGCCTTCTTTGTTTTGGAAGCAGGGATTTCTACTTCGGCGTGTTTCGCAGTGATAGCGTTTCTGATACGAGTCAGCATATCAGCAATTGGGTCTGTAACAACCATTTGTCTTTCCTCCTTACCAGCTTGCTTTCTTAACGCCGGGGATTTCTCCCTTGTACGCCTTTTCTCTGAAGCAAATTCTGCAGATGCCGTACTTTCTCAAAACAGAGTGAGGACGTCCGCAGATAGAACAACGTGTGTATCCTCTTGTGGAATACTTGGGTGTTCTTTGTTGTTTATTGATCATTGATTTCTTAGCCATAATAACACTCCTCTCGACTATGCTCTGAAGGGCATTCCCAAGTACTTGAGCAATGCTTTGCCTTCTGCGTCAGACTTTGCTGTTGTAACGAAAGTTACGTCAAAGCCTCTTGTCTTTTCCACTTGATCGTACACGATTTCGGGGAAAATGAGTTGTTCACGGATACCGAGTGTGTAGTTTCCACGTCCGTCAAGGTTTGTGCCAACGCCACGGAAGTCACGAACACGTGGGAGAGCAATGCTCACCAATTTGTCGAAGAAACTGTACATACGTTCTCCTCTGAGTGTAACCTTTGCGCCAACAGCCATGCCTTTTCTAACTTTGAAGTTAGCAACGGACATTTTGCTGTTTGTTACAAGTGGTTTTTGGCCGGAGATAGCCTTCAATTCTTCAACTGCAAGTTGGAAACTCTTGGAGTTGTCTTTTACGTCGCCCAAACCGGAGTTGATAACGATCTTTTCAAGCTTGGGAACTTCGTTGATGTTTTTGTAACCGAATTCTTTGATGAGTTGAGGAACTACTGTTTCTTTGTAAAACTTCTTCAATCTGCATTCAATCGGTTTGCTGTCTACAACAACAGCGGATTGTTTTTTAGCCATTTTGTCCCTCCTTTAAATTATTCGGCTTTCGCTTTTTTGGAAGCGGGTTTTTTTGTTGCTTTTTTTGCTGCTTTCTTTTCTTCTTTAGCGTCGATCACAGCGCCACATTGCTTGCAACTTCTGAGATATTTTTTGCCGTCTTCAGCGAGAACGTGAGCCACACGTGTGGTCTTTCCGCATTTTGGGCAAACCAGAGCAACGTTAGAAACGTCTACTGCACGTTCCTGACTGATTTTTCCACCTTGCTCTTGAGCTGAACGTGGTTTCTTGTGTTTTGTTACCAGGTTGAGTCCTTCTACAACTACTCTGCCTGTTTTGGGGTCTGCAACGATGACCTTGCCTCTTTTACCGCGAACTTTGTCTTTTTCGCCCACGAGAATTTCGACTGTATCACCAGACCTAACATTCATACTTGCCATTTCTACGAGTCCTCCTAATTACAGCACTTCTGGAGCGAGAGAAACAATCTTCATGTAGTCTTTTTCACGAAGTTCTCTTGCCACAGGCCCAAAGATACGTGTTCCTCTGGGTTGCTTGTCTTTGTCGATAATAACTGCAGCATTATCGTCAAAACGGATGTGTGTTCCGTCCTTTCTGTTGATGCCGAATGCGCTTCTAACGATAACGGCCTTCACAACGTCGCCCTTCTTGACAACGCCACCGGGGTTTGCGCTTTTTACACTTGCAACGATCACGTCGCCGATATTGCCGAACTTACGGAAGGAACCGCCCAGCACCTTGATACACATAAGTTCTTTTGCACCGCTGTTGTCGGCTGCCTTAAGTCTTGATTGTGGTTGAATCACTGTTCTGTCCTCCTATACTACTTAGCCTTTTCAACAATTTCAACCAAACGCCAGTTCTTGTCCTTGGACAACTTTCTTGTTTCAGCGATTCTTACCGTGTCGCCTACACCACATTGGTTGAGTTCGTCGTGTGCCTTATACTTTGTTGTTGCAGAAACTGTCTTCTTGTACAAGGGGTGCTTGTACTTGTTAACAACTGCTACAACAATTGTTTTGTCCATTTTGTCGGAAACAACGATGCCGACTCTTTCTTTTCTACTATTTCTTTCGATAGTCATTTTTCTTTACCTCCTACGCCTTAGCTGCAACTTCTCTTTCACGAAGCACAGTCTTGATTCTTGCGATGTCTTTCTTGACATTGTTGAGCGCAAGAGGGTTTGTCAATTGTCCAGATGCGTGAGAAAGACGCAAATTGAACAATTCTTTTTTCAAATCGGCAAGCTTTGCTACCAATTCTTCATTATTAAGTTCACGCACATTACTTGCTTTCATCTGCACTCACCTCATCCTCTCTCTTTACGAACTTGCACTTTACAGGCAATTTGTGACTAGCAAGACGCAATGCTTCACGTGCTTGCTCTTCTGTGATACCTGCCATTTCAAACATTACTCTGCCAGGTTTTACTACTGCTACCCAGTACTCTGGAGAACCTTTACCGGAACCCATGCGAGTTTCTGCAGGTTTCTTTGTTACTGGTTTGTGGGGGAAGATGTCTACCCATACTTTACCACCACGCTTTACAAAACGTGTCATTGCAACACGGGCTGCTTCGATTTGGTTGGATGTTACCCAAGCGCATTCCAAAGCTTGAAGGCCGTATTCGCCGTAAGCAACCTTATTGCCCTTGTGTGCTTCGCCCTTCATTCTACCACGGAATTGACGACGTCTTTTCACTCTTTTAGGCATCAACATTATTCAGTTACCTCCTTGGATACAGTCTTTTTTCTTTTTGGAAGGATTTCGCCTCTGTACACCCAAACTTTTACGCCGATGATACCGAACGTTGTCAATGCTTCTGCAAAGCCGTAGTCGATATCTGCTCTGATTGTGTGAAGAGGAATGCTACCTTCGTGGTATTGTTCGCATCTTGCAATTTCTGCACCGTCCAAACGACCAGCTACCATGGTTTTGATACCCTTAGCGCCGGAACGCATAGCTCTGCCCATGCCTTGGCGCATTGCTCTACGGAAGGAAACACGCTTTTCAAGTTGAGCAGCAATGCCTTCTGCAACAAGTTGAGCGTCCATGTCGGGGCGTTTTACTTCCACGATGTTGATTACAACTTGCTTGTCGCCAGCCAATTTTTGAACTTGTGCTTTGATTTCTTCTGCACCTGCGCCACCTTTACCAATCAACACACCGGGACGGCCTGTGTGAATGTCAACAACAACCTTTCCTTCTTGTCTTTCGATAACGATTTTGCTGATGCTTGCTTGATAGTACTTTTCCTTGAGAAAAGTTCTGATTTTATCGTCTTCTTTGATGAATTTTGCGAAACTCTTTTTGTCTGCAATCCATTTTGCATCCCAATCTTGAATAACGCCTACTCTTAGTCCATGTGGATTAACTTTTTGTCCCATAAAATCATTCCTCCCTCTCTACGCTCTTTCGTCCAAGATCACTGTGATGTGACTTGTTCTCTTCAAGATACGATAGCCTCTACCACGAGATACAGGTTGCATTCTCTTGAGAGTTGGGCCTTGATCTGCGAAGCATTCTGCCACGTAAAGAGTGTCTTTGTTCATGCCGAGATTTACTTCAGCATTTGCTGCTGCGCTGTTCATGCATTTCAAAACAGGTTCGCAAGCAGACTTTGCTGTTGTTTTCAAAATTGCCACTGCATCCTTGTAGTTCTTGCCACGGATAAGATCCAAAACAACGTGAACCTTGGAAGGAGCAATGCGAATGTATTTTGCGATTGCCTTTGGGCGTCTGTCCTTGTTTTCAGCGCGCACAAGTGCTTTTGCTTTACTTCTTGTTGCCATTGTTGTTCCTCCTATCTACCGCCGCTGGTTTTGCTACCTGCGTGGCCTTTGAATGTTCTTGTTGGAGCAAATTCGCCCAACTTCAAGCCAACCATGTCTTCTGTAACGTATACAGGAACATGCTTTCTGCCATCGTGTACTGCAATTGTGTGTCCTACGAAATCGGGGAAGATTGTAGAACTTCTTGACCATGTTTTCAAAACTTTCTTTTCGCCTTTTTCATTCATTTCTTGCACTCTTTTCAAAAGTACAGGTTGAATATAAGGTCCTTTTTTAACCGATCTACTCATTTTTTACCTCCGATTAGTTAACACGCTTCACAATGAATTTGTTGGAAGCCTTCTTCTTTTTTCTTGTCTTGTGACCAAGAGCAGGTTTACCCCAAGGAGTAACAGGGCCTGGACGACCGATTGGAGATTTGCCTTCGCCGCCGCCGTGGGGGTGGTCGCATGGGTTCATTACGCTACCACGTACTGTGGGTTTGATGCCCATGTGGCGTTTTTTACCAGCTTTACCAATGCGAACGATTTCGTGGTCGAGGTTGCCTACTTGGCCGATTGTTGCGTGGCACTTCAAGAGAACAAGTCTCACTTCGCCACTTGGCATACGCAATGTTGCGTACTTGCCTTCTTTTGCCATGAGTTGAGCAAAGATACCAGCGGAACGAGCAATTTGTCCGCCCTTGCCTGGGTTCATTTCGATGTTGTGAACGATGGAACCAACAGGGATGTTTTCCAAAGGAAGGTTGTTGCCAACTTTGATGTCTGCATCGGGGCTTGCAACTACTGTGTCGCCAACGTTCAAACCAACGGGAGCAAGGATGTATCTCTTTTCGCCGTCTGCGTAGTGAAGCAAAGCAATGTTTGCTGTACGGTTTGGATCGTATTCGATTGTTGCAACTTTTGCGGGAACGCTCTTGTCACGCTTGAAGTCGATGATTCTGTACTTGATGCGGTTTCCGCCACCGATGTGACGAACTGTGATTCTGCCTGTAGCATTTCTACCGCCGGACTTCTTGTTTACAGCAAGAAGACTTCTTTCTGGTTTTGTTGTTGTGATTTCTTCGTACGCCGAAACGGACATGAAACGACGTGCCGGAGAAGTAGGTTTATACTTTTTGATAGCCATGTCAGTGTTCCTCCGTTATTAGTTCAAGCTTTCGAAGTATGGGATAGCCTTGCTGTCGGAAGTGAGAGTTACTACTGCCTTTTTCCAGGAAGGTGTACGGCCTTGGTTGCGACCTTGTCTTCTGAGCTTACCTTGTACTGTAGCTGTTGTTACTTTTTCAACTTTTACGCCAAAAATTTCTTCCACTGCTTTTGCGATTTCTACTTTGTTTGCGGATTTTGCAACTTCAAACGTGTAGGTTTTTGCAGCGATACCGGCATAACTTTTTTCGGTAAGAACCGGACGTCTTATGATATCGTAAGAACTCATAGTGAATATGCCTCCTCAATTTGCTTGATAGCATCCTGTGTTGCGATGATTGCAACGTTGGAAACCAATTGGTAGATGTTTGCAAGCAAAGCATCTGTAACTGTCAACTTTTCGATGTTTGCGCCTGCTCTTGCAACAACTTCGTCGTTAGCAACAACAAGAAGAGTTCTCTTGTTGCAATCGAAGTTCTTCAAGATTTGTGCAACAAGCTTTGTCTTTGGTGCTTCCAAAGCAATGCTGTCTACAACAAACAATTCGTTGTTGGCAACTTTGTAGCTGATTGCGCTACGGAATGCTTGTGCCTTCATTTTCTTGTTGATTTTCTTGGAGAAATCACGTGGCTTTGGTGCGAAAACAACGCCACCCTTGATCCATTGTGGAGCACGAATGGAGCCTTGTCTTGCACGGCCTGTGCCCTTTTGACGCCAAGGTTTGATACCGCCACCACGAACTTCCGTACGTGTCAAAGCGCTTTTTGTGCCTTGTCTTTGGTTTGCTTGGTAAGCTACAACTGCTTGATGAATAAGAGCTTCGTTGTACTCACAACCGAACACGCTGTCGTCAAGCTTAATAGTTCCGACTTCAACAGCCGATGTGTTATAAAGTTTAACTTGCATTTTCTTTACTCCTTTTCACCTTATTTCTTAACTGCGTTACGAACATACACAATGCTGTTCTTTGCGCCGGGCACTGCACCTTTAACAAGGATAACACCCTTTTCTTTGTCGACTTTTACAACAGAAAGATTCAAAATTGTTACTTGTTCTACACCGTAGTGACCTGGAAGTCTCTTACCGGGCATAACACGAGATGGGCTGGAAATTGGACCCATGGAACCAACTTCTCTGTGCACAGGGCCCACACCGTGGGTTTCCTTGAGTCTGTGTTGATTCCAACGTTTGATAACGCCGGAGAAACCGTGACCCTTTGTGATGCCTGTAACGTCTACAACGTCGCCTGCTGCGAACACGTCACATTCTACCTTTTGACCAACTTCCAAAGTGCAACCTTCGAGTTGGAATTCGTGCAAGTACTTAACGTTTGCACCTGCGTTTTTGCGATGACCAAGTTCTGGTTTGTTGAGTTTTCTTTCTGCAACTTCTTCAAAACCGAATTGTACTGCTTCATATCCGTCACGTTCTACCGTTTTCTTTTGCACTACTGTGCATGGGCCGGCTTGAATTACGGTTACGGGAACCATTGTTCCGTCTTGGAGGAACAACTGTGTCATTCCCAATTTCTTTCCTATGATTGCTTTATTCATTGATAAAGTTCACCTCCGTATCCTTTTATATTACAGCTTGATTTTTACATCGATACCTGCTGGCAAATCCAACTTTGTGAGAGAGTCGATTGTCTTTGCGTTTGGGCTGTAGATGTCAATCAAACGTTTGTATGTGCGAAGTTCGAATTGTTCACGAGCATCCTTATACTTGTGTGTAGCACGAAGAACGGTAACAATTTCCTTTTCGGTTGGAAGGGGAATTGGACCTGCAACTTTGCTACCCATTTTCTTTGCTGTTTCAACAATTTTCGAGCATGCAAGATCCACAAGATTGTGGTCGTAAGACTTGAGCTTGATTCTGATTCTTTGATTAGCCATGTGTGTTTCTTCTCCTTTTTTGTGTTTTATTTACCGAATCTTTTTGCCGACAACACTTCCGTGTGTTTCGACCTGCGACTTTTATAAAAGCAAACCATGTTTGCTCACCAATATCTGCACCAGTTTGACGTTGGCCTGTGTCACTTAGCGCCTGATACCACGATTCGGCCACAACGTTCCAGACGTTGCTGGGTCGGCAACAAGTTTTCTGTTTTCTCAGTAACCTTGTGCGTCAGCCCCTATTTCGCAGCTTGTATATGATAACACATTTGTCAATATGTGTCAAACAAAATAACCCACAAAAAATAATTTTTTCAAAATTTTTTTACTAATATTTTTGCATCGATTTTTTGCCGTTTTCTCACGCTTTTTGCAAGGGTTTTTTGCCAAATTTTTGCCGTTGAAAGAAGTTGTCTTGCCAAAACGTTTGCAAAAGGAAACGTACCACAAGTGAAAAACACGGTTGAGCATGCTTGCACCACTGTTTGCTTGAATAAGTCGTAGATTGTTGTGTTTGTGTTGAAATAAACAAAAAGCCGATGTTTCCATCGGCTTGAGTTTGTTAGGTTGCTTGAAATACTATTTCACGTAGGTTGCAAGTTCTTCCATTGCTGTTTGATTGTTGTACAAAGCGTGACCTTCGGAGTATTGTCCACGGTCAGCAATTTTTACTACGTTTGTTGCGTAGGTGTTGCCACTGAACGTACCAAACACTGCCTTGAAGGATTCAAGGTTTTGCGGATCTGTCATTGCGTCGTGGAAGTAAACAACGCCGTTGGCAGAAGCAACTGTGTTGTTTGTGAAGTTAATCTTCAAGCTTGCAAGTTCTGCATCGCTGTCGTAGTTGGAAATTTGGATGCAGTTGTAGGAAGATGCTCCTGTGTTCATGGAGAATTTGCAGTTTGTGATATTAACAGTTGTGTATTCCCAGTCGCTAATATGAATACCTCTGTCACAACTGATAAATTCACAACCATCAAATGTTACAATAGATGGGCTATCTACAGTTGGGCCACCGTACACAGGGCCATTAGAACCCGATTGCGAACCAGGTTGCAACACAACCGCGAATTTATCCTTGCCGGTATTGATAAACTTGCAGTTTGTGAAGGTTACATTGTATCCTTTGTCGTAGTACTGATAGAAACCAATATGTTCTGTGAAGACACAGTCAACGTATTCAATTTCTTGAATATTTTGCAATGTAGAACTACCGGACCCAACGCCTTCCGGATTCAATGTGTTTGTGTAAACTCTCTTCACAATGACACCTTGCGACGTTGTATCTACTGGCGCCTTGTCTTTTATAATAGTTTGCACGCCATTTTGTTCGCCCGTTGCAAAGTCGTCGCTAATAACAATACCGTTTTGAACTTCTACTTGCGCACTACCCTTGCTAACTGTGCAAACGTTGCCGTTCAAATCGAGAACGTAGGGGCCATTTGCAAATGCGGAAGCAAATTCTTGTTGGTTGCTGATTGTGCCTACAGCGTAGTACAAGCTGATGCCGGGAACCATCGAAGATGCGTGGTCACGGTAAGGAATCCACAATTCGTTGACAGCTACTGTTGCGCCTTCTGGGTAGCAAACGTTATTAGTTTTGTCCAACAAGTAGAAGCGGTTTGTGGTTTGATGGTAACCATAGTGGTAGCCTGTGGAGTATGGCACTTGTTTTTCGTAGCTGAAACCGTTTGCACGCAGAGCGTCCAATGCTTCTGTTATTGTTTCGGGCTTACCAAAAACTTCTTCCGCCATGAGCACCTTGTTAATCATAGTGATTGTTGCTTGGTCGTTGGAAAGATTTGCCTTTGCAATGAAGCTTGTGTATCCAACAACGGAAACAGTAGCCAAAATTGCCAAAATTGCAATTACCACCAACAATTCAACAAGCGTGAAGCCTTTTTTTGAATGTTTCATTTTGTTTTTCTCCTTTGATAAATTTGTATGTTTGTCGCATTGCGACTTGCATCCGAATGTGTTGAGAACGAGCACTGCACTACTTGTGCAAAGTACACTTCTTTTCATTATTATATTAGGTCTTTTGACCTATGTCAAGTCTTTTGACCTAAAAAGTCATATAATATAGATATGAACACAGAAAAATTTACCTACAACTACATTGACTTGATAAAGCAAACCATGGCGGAACGCTCTCTGAGCCAACAAGCGCTGGCAAACATTTTGGGGGTTAACCAAACAACGGTGAGCCAATGGCTACTTGGGCGCAAAAAGCCCACCTACGACAACATCTACACTTTTTGCAAAAAGTTCGACGTGACACCCAACGAATTTTTTGGATTTGAATGCTGATGGAACGCAGAGTAAGCACTAGATGCGAGAGATACACTTTGCAAGCGTCCCTGCGCTACACAAAGACAAAAAAATCCAACACGTGGTGGCAAAAATGCACGTTTGCTGTTGATGTGGGCGCTTTGTTAAATTCACAATATCACGAAAGAAAACTGCTAGGTCAAAAAGAACAATACGTATGCAAAAATTGCTACACAACAACAAAGAGCAAGCCGAACGCTTGTTCTCTTTTTTTTGCAATAATCCACACACGGGGTGCAAAATTGCGTGGGTATGGTTTGGTTTTGTTACTAAATACAACGACACAAAAATTGCTGAGCAAAATCACGTGACACAACACGCACTTTCGCTTGCAAACAACACAAAAACCCACACACGGGGTAGGGAAAACGCTTGTTGCGGGCATAGAAAGTTGTCATTTGCAAAAAACATGCTTGCAACAGCCACAAAACTCCAATTTTGTTGAATATAACAACCAAATTTTGCGACAAAAACCATCCCCCCCCTTGCAGGAGTGTTGCAAAAATTCCACCACGTCCCCAACAAAAACGCAAAACGACAAAAGGGCATAAAAAAAGCCACCACGCATTGCACGCAGCAGCCTTTCTTGAAGGGTTAGATATTTTTTTGAATAACAAGAAAAACAATGGAAATTGCAATGAATATTGCACCTACAATCAAAAAGTGATTGAACGGTTTTTCCTTGCCAACTTGCGCCTCCTTGTACTGGTTGTAGGACCTGTACTTGACTTTGCTCAAATCCCTGCGGAACAAATCGAAGAATTTGATCATTCCATAGGAAATCATGTCCAAAGAGCCATGGTTTGTTGCAAACGTCAGCAAACCAACGCACAAAGAGATTGCTCCGGGCACAAAGAATGCGTTATTCAAATTTGTCAGTATCACGTCTGTGTCGGTTTGGGAAAATGTGTTGGAGGAAACCAGCATTAGCACGGCAATAACAACACAAAACCCAAGCGTACACAAGAACACAATGAGATTTTTGTTTTTCATTTTCTACTCTAGTTGGATTCCGCAAGTTCCTTTTGGTATGCTTTGAACTCGTCGTCACTGCAATAGATGAAGTGACCCGGTGTGATTTCTTGCATGTAGGGTTTTTGAACGGAGTAGTCGTGAGCAGCAATTGGATTGTACACAATACGTTTGCGTTGTTTTTCCGAATGAGGGTCGGGCAATGGAATTGCCGAAAGCAAACTCTTTGTGTAGGGGTGCAAAGGATGAGCAAACAACTCGTCACTTGTGGTAAGTTCAACAATTTTACCGAAGTACATAACGGCAATTCTGTCGGAGAAGTACTTTACAACGGACAAGTCGTGCGCAATGAACAAAATTGTCAATCCCAAACGTTCACGAAGGTCGTTGAGCAAGTTGATTACTTGCGCTTGGATGGAAACGTCCAATGCGGAAATTGGTTCGTCGGCAATGATCATTTCGGGTTGCAAAACAATTGCTCTTGCAATACCGATACGTTGACGTTGACCGCCGGAGAATTCGTGTGGGTAGCGACCTGCGTGTTCTGGAACAAGGCCAACCAAGTCCAAAACTTTGTACACTTGTTGATCGATGTAGTGTTTGTCGGTGATACCACGAACAATCAAACCTTCTGCAATGATTTCACGTACGGTCATACGTGGATTCAAAGAAGCAATTGGGTCTTGGAAGATCATTTGAATTTTGTTCATGATCCTGTCCTTGGAAGCAATGCGCATTTCTTCCTTTTTCTTTTGTTCCAAAATTGCTTTTTCTTCTTCAGTTTTTGCAGCGGCAATAAGTCCTTCGTACTTCAATGCAACCTTGCGCATTTGTTCCGCAGCGTACATTTTGTTGCAGTTTTTGTGGTCGTTCTTTGCTTCCTTGATGGCTTGTTGTTGCTTTGCAACTTTTGCATTCAATTCTGCCTTGACTTGTGCAATTTGTTCGGCACTGTCAATTGCGCCACTTGCCTTGATTTCGGCAATTTTTGCTTTGGCTTGCGCCTTGGCATCCTTGATGGCTTGCTTGTAGGGACGAACACCAGCGCAAATGCGTTGGCCGTCGAAGTACACGGAACCACCTGTGATGTCGTACAAACGAATGATAGAACGGCCTGTTGTTGTTTTTCCGCAACCGGATTCACCAACCAAACCAAAAACTTCGCCTTTGTACACTTGGAAGTTGACATCGTCTACTGCCTTGTTTACATAGGTTCCTGAACGGAAGTATTGTTCCAAATGCTTGACTTCAAGCAATACTTTTTTGTCGTTTGCCATGTTACTTTACCTCCTTTTGGGACATTCTTGCAATTCTGTCTGTTACAATACGTGGAGGTTCTACCTTTGGTGCGCTTGGGTGAAGCAACCAAGTTGCAGCATAGTGACTTTCGGAAACTTGGAACATTGGTGGTTGCTCTTCGAAATCAATTTGCAATGCGTACTTGTTACGTGCAGCAAATGCATCTCCCTTGGGTGGGAAAATCATGTTTGGAGGAGTGCCGGGGATGGCTTCCAACTTTTCCTTTGTGTCAAGGTCGGGCATGGAAGACAGCAACGCCCAAGTATATGGGTGGCGAGGATCGTAGAAAATGTCATCTGCTGTGCCATATTCCACAATTTTGCCTGCGTACATAACGGCAATTCTGTCTGCCATGTTTGCAACAACACCCAAGTCGTGTGTTACGAAAATAACGGAAAGATTGCGTTCTACCTTGATGCGGTTGATAAGTTCCAAAATTTGCGATTGAATTGTAACGTCCAACGCTGTTGTTGGTTCGTCGCAAATGAGGATGTCGGGGTTTGCTGCAAGCGCAATAGCAATAACGATACGTTGACGCATACCACCGGAGAACTCGAATGGATACTGATTGTATCTGATTGCAGGTTCGGGAATACCAACTTCTTCCAAAAGTTTCAAAGCCTTGGCTTTTGCCATTTTCTTTGTTACCTTGTAAACAACGGAAGATGCTTGTTCTCTCAAAAATTCGATAAGAGCAACCATTTCTTCCCTGCTGTTGAACTTGTCGGCATTTTCCAAATCTTTCACAATGCTAGCACGCAAATTGCGAAGGATTGTGCGAATGTTTTTCTTTGCAAGTTCCAAATCCACAAGTGCAGCGGGAACAACTTTCCAGTCGGGATTCTTGCCTTGCGCAACAAGTTTGTTGAGTTTTTCCGATTGTTTTTGGAAACGAGCAAGTTCCTTGGGGTTGTTTTTTACGCCGGCAAAGTACTTGTTCACAGCATCCTTGATGCTGGAGCCAAAAATGTACTCTGTGCTGTTTTTGCCAACCTTCAAACGGTTGATTGCTCTTTCTACTCGTACAATCAACGTGCTCAAAAGTTCACGTGTTGCTTTGCTATCCAATTCTTCTTGAGAGAAGAATTCCAATGCTTTGTCGATTGCAGGCAAGCAAGCGCTCTTTGCATTGATGCTTGTTTTGTGGCTGTGTTGAACTGCTGCTGCGCCTTCGTCGATGAACGCAAGCATGAAGTCGTCGTCCAAGAACTTGCGTGTCATTGCTGTCAACTCTTCAATTGGCATGTCGTCCACGTTTGCCGTGGGGTTCTTCATCATGTAGTAGCCAAGTGTGAAGTAGTTGGGCTTTGGGCGTTGAGTAGCCTTGTCCAAAATTTCAACAATTTTGTTGAGGTATTCCACGCTGTTGGCGGAAATAGCCGTTGCTTTGCCAAACAAACCAAAGGATTGTTTTTCCGAAGCAAGGGAAACAAGCATTGCTTTGAGTTCGTCGTCCATCACAACGATGTCGGGGTGAACTGTTTCGGGAACAACTGTGACAACGTTGCCAAGAACTTTGCGAGCATCGATTGGTCTGTTTTTGGAGATGAGGAACAATGCGTTTTCAATGTCCAACTTGAGTTCCAAAGCCTTGCGGTGCTTTTCGTTGTAGGCACTTTCCAACTTGGTGCTGTTGATGCAAAATTGGTCAAAAATTTTGCATTGCTCTTCGTTGTGCTTCTTTTGCTCTTCCGATTGAGCAAGTTGGTCCATGTTGACGTTGAGAAGTCTCAACATTTCGTTGAAGTTTCTTCTTGCATTGCGTTGGCTTGCGCCACTCTTCAAAAGCATTGCTTCTGTGAGTTGCTTGCCCACCTTCATGATGGGGTTCAAGCTTGACATTGGATCTTGGAAGATCATGGCAATTTTGTCACCACGGATTTTGTGGAAATCTTCTTCGGAGATTTTGAGCAAATCTTGTCCGTCGTAGATGATTTCGCCACCTTCAACAATTGCGTTACCTGCCAAAATACCAATGATAGCACGGTTTGTTACGGATTTACCACTGCCGGATTCGCCAACAAGAGCAAGTGTTTCGCCCTTGTACAAGTCAAAACTGATGTTGCGAACGGCTTGTACCTTTCCGCCTTGCGTACGGAAAGACACAATCAAATCTTTTACTTCTAGTTTTTTGTCCATGATTATTCCTCCGAGCCACGCAACGATGGGTTGAACGCATCACGCAAACCGTTACCAAACAAGTTGAAGCTGATTTCCAACAACGCAATGAACAATGCGGGGAATAGCACTACGTGAGGCGAAGATGTCATTACTTTTTGTCCCAAAGAAAGCATTGTACCAACGGACGACATTGTTGCGCTGTCCAAGTTGATGATGCCAAGGTAGGACAAAGATGTTTCACTGAAAATTACACCGGGGATTACCAAAATGGAACCCGTGATGATTGTTCCCAACGAGTTGGGGAAAATGTGCTTCCAAATGATACGCCAGTCGGATGCGCCAAGTGTGCGTGCCGCCAAAACGTATTCTTGGTTTTTGAAGCGGTAGAATTGCATACGAACACGGCTTGCCATACCAATCCAGCCCGTAAGCACGAAGGCAAATATCAGCGAGCCAACAACGCCCACTTTTGCAGCCAAGTGCAACTGGAACAGTACGGTGACGACGGTGAAGGGAACACCGCTCAAAATATCCGAGAAACGTTCCATTGCAATGTCCACAACGCCACCGTAGTAGCCTTCAATTGCGCCGTACAATGCGCCAATTGTCAAGTTGATAACGGAAACGATGATTGCAAGAATGAAACTGAATCTTGCGCCGGAAGCCAAACGGCTGAAAATGTCGTAGCCACTGCTGTCGGTACCGAAAGCAAAGGATGGTTCGTAGCCAAATTTGTAGATGAAGTAGTTGTAGGCGCTCAAACGAACTGTGTAGTTGTAGGCTCCTGCTGCACCACCACGCTTGGAGTAGTCCCAACCTCTTTCGCCGTTGTTGGCAGGGTCGTTAGCAAGGCGTGTGCTGTTGTAGTCGTCCTTGCCTGTTTTTGCATAGGCAGGGATGAAGTTACCTTCGTCGTCCAAAACGGGGTTGCCCCTTTGGTCACACTTGAACCAGTAGTCCGGAACGGATGTGAAAATTGGGCAATTGGTGGAATCTACCCATGGGAAGATTACTTGAATGCCATTTTCTACTTGCCAATCTTGAATTGCTTTGTAGTCGGCGTAGGTCATTGTTTTGGTGATTACACCGATTTTGTAGTATTGGTCGAGCCTTACGTCGTACAAAGTTTTTTCGTTGCCAAACAAGTCGGTAACGGTGTGTTCGCCAACAACGTCAACGATAACTTCGTGGCCAAGTTCTGCAGTCAAACCTTCGTAGTGGTAGAGTTGTGTACGAGTCAGTTCTTCTACTTTACTTCCATCCCAAATACCCGTACCCTTCATAAATGCCAAGCGGGGTGGCAATTCTTTGAAGTTTTTGAGCATGATTTCTGTTTTGTATGCTTCTTGGTAGGCAGGGTCAAAACAGAATGGGCCAATTATTGCGTACACAACCAACAACAAAATGATGATTGCTGCAACCAACGATGCCTTGTTCTTTTTGAAACGGTTGAAAGCATCACGGAAGTAACCGATGGGCTTTGTGTCCAATTTTTGGTCGTGAATGTTTGTTCCTTGGGCAGCAAAAGCGAATTTTTCTTGAGGGATGGAACTATATTTTTCAAATTGATTGTTTGCCATAATTATCTAGCCCCCATTCTGATTCGTGGGTCAATGATACCGTAGCTGATATCAATGACAATGCCTGCTGCAAGGCCAATAAACGTGTAGAAGCCTGTGAGCAACATGAAGAAGTTGTAGTCCGGAGTTGGTTGCGCTTGGATTGCACCAATGTACAATGCGCCAACGCCAGGAATTGTGAACATGTTTTCGATGATAAGCGAACCGCTCATGATGCTGATGAATTCGCCCAAAATCATTGGGAAAATTGGCACCATTGCGTTGCGCATTGCGTGGCGCAAAGTTGCTTGTCCCTTTGTGAGACCCTTTGTGCGAGCAAGAAGCATGAATTCGCTTGTGAGCACTTCGGTAAGTTCGGCACGTGTGTAGCGTGCAAATCCGGCAATCGTACCAAAACACATAGACAAAATTGCGGGAATTGCCGTGGAGAAGAACGTCCAGCTGAACGCACCTTGCGTAGCGTCTACCACAGGTTTGAACCAGCCCAACTTGAAGTAGAACAAGTACTGTACCAAGAACGCATAGATGAACGATGGCACGGATACAAAGATCATTACGCCGGTGGAAATCACGTGGTCTTGCCACTTGTTCTTTTTGAGTGCCGCATAGATACCAAGCGCCAAACCAATTGGAATAGACACCAAAATGGACGCAAGGTTCAACGATACGGTGTAGGGAACCTTTTCAACAAACACCTCCCAAACGTCTCTGCCAAGGTACAGCGCTTCGCTAGTTCCAAAGTAGCCACGAATGATACCGCCAACTGTCTTTTTGGTACCTTCAACGCCTTCGGGAATTTTGCTTTCGTCAAACACCATTTTTGTTTTTGGCAATCCCGTCGTAGAGTCAATTTGAACGTTTCCGTTGCTGTCTGTCAATGGGATTTCGTAGCCCGTTCTACCAAACAGGTAAATCCAGTACTGCTCCATGATTGGCTTGTTGTAGCCAAGCATTTCACGACGCATTTCAATAAGTTCCTTGTCCTTGCCGAACTGATCTGCAGGACGGTTTGGCAAAAGTTTTACCAAAACGAAGCACATTGTGAAGATGATCATGAAAGTCAGCAACATCAGGCCGATTCTTTTCAGAATGTACTTAAACATATACATAGCTTGTCTCCTTCATCAACTTTCGTTGATTGTGAAATAATGAAACATTTTTGTGTTCTTTGCGATGATTTTTTTGCAAAAACCATTGGAAAAATCACAAAAACAAAAAACCTGTAAACAATAGGACAGGTGGGACGCTGTTAGACGTCCCACCGCCTGTTATTGTTTAGTTGATGCTAGCACCACTACCAAATTTTGCCTGATGGCTTATTTGTAGTTCAATGTGCCACCTTGTTCTTCAATGTAATCTTCCCATTCAGCGTCTGTTCTTGCATATCTGTAGTGAGAAATACCACCGAAGCCAAGACCTACAACGTATTCTTCTGTCTTGTATTGAACTCTCATGGACTTCAAGGATGCGGAAGAGTCTGTCATAAGTGGGAAAATGTTAGCAAGAGTCATAACTTTTGCTTCTACCTTTGCAAGGATCTTAACACGAAGTGCAGGATCATCGCTTGTGCCTGCGCGAACGTCTACCTTTTCACCAGTAGCTTTGCCGTCAGCACCGATAACGTCACACTTGATTGTTTCGCCGAGCAAGCATTCACTTGTCCAAGCGTACAAGCTTGCACGAAGAACTTTGCCGTCGATTTCGATGTCAAGGTATACATCGTTTTTGTCTGTGAGTGGGTCGTATTGGAGAGAACCTGTGAAGCAGTCCATCATGGAGTATGGGTCGAACATAGATCCGCTGTAGCCAACACCGAACAACAAGTCAACAGAACCGTTTCTCAAGTATTCACCGAATGTTGTGGAACCAAGAACTTGGCTGTTGATGAATGTTACGTGACCTTCGAAAGATGTGCCTTTTACAGCTTCTGTCCAGCACTTTTGAAGGAATTCGGAACCCTTTTGATAGAAGTTACCTTCGGATGGCATACCGATGCAAAGTTGAACTTCCCATTTGCCGGATGCGATCATGTCTGCTGTGATGTCGCCACGTGCTACTGCCTTTTCGTAAGCTGTTTCGAACAATGCTTTTGCACCTTCTGGGTCGAAACCTGTGATGGAAGCAATTGCGTCATCCTTTGTCAAGTATTCTTTGCCATCGCCCCATTGATCTGCAAGTCCCCAGAATTCAAGGATAGCGTCCTTACCTTCTTCTGTTGCACGGTATGTCAAACCAGATTCAGGGTCAGCAACGATCATTGCGGAAAGAAGAGCCTTTGCAATACCGGATGTTGGAGAGAGTTCAAGGTTGAATGCTTCACGGTCGAGAGCGTAGCTCAAACCTTGACGGAATTCTGTGATGTCAAGAACAGTTTTGATAACTGCGTTGCCTGCTACTACAGGAGTTGCTGTTGCTTGGTTAGCTTCCAATGTGTCGAAATCTGGGTTCATTGCAAGGTACCAAGTGGATTCACTGTCTGTGTAGTACAAGTAGTCGCTGTTGATGAAGTCAGCCATGTCTGCTGCTTGGAGGCCGTAGCTTTCAAGTTCGCCCTTCAAGAACATTTCAAGACGGATGGAGTCTTCTGTAACCTTTGTGTAAACAACGTTGTCTGTTTGGTATTGGCCGTACATGTCGAATTCGTAGTAGCCGTGCCAGTATGGGTTACGTGTCAATACGATCTTGGAGTCAGCAACGTATGTTGTGAGTTTGTATGGGCCGTAGCCGATGAACTTGTCGATAGATGTACCGTAGTCGTTTGTGTACAAACCGCTGGACATATCGATGCATTCACGATACTTACCTGGGTGAACAAGGAAGAAGCTTGTGCAAAGTTCGTAACGGAGATAGAAGTTATCTTCCATTTCGTTCTTCAAAACAACAACGAGAGAGTTGTCGTCTGTTGCGAAGAAACCAACTGTTCCATCGTAGTCTGCAACTGGGTAGTTAACGATGTAAACGAAGTAGTTGAATGCATCTGCACGAGATTCGCCCCAAGCTGGAACTGCTGTGATAACGCCTTCAAGAAGGTCAAGAGATTCGTCTGTAATTGCAACACGACCATCTTCATTTGCCAAAGCAATGAGTTGTTCGTAAGCTTCCATTCCGAAGTATGCGGAACCGTAAGCGTTTACGTATGCAGCAAGTGGGTTACCACCGAGCCAAGAAAGACCGTCTGCAACTGTGATGTAGATGTCGTATCCTTCTGGTGTCTTGTAGATGCCGTCTTCACCCTTAACAAGGTCTTCTTCTGCATATTCACCTGTTGCGCCGTTGTCTGTTACAACAGATTGACCTTGTTTTGCGTATGCTTCTGCACCTGCAATCTTGAGGTTGTTCATGTAAACGTTGTCTGCACGGAAGTTAGCTGCATCTGGGTTGAGAAGCAATTCCATGGATTCAACGAATGTTTCAGCTGTGATAGGATCGCCGTTGTCAAACTTAAGGTTGTCCTTAAGAGAGATTTTGTACGCCTTGTTTTCTGTTTCGTCAGCGCCAATTCCGTATTGACCAGCGTATTGAGCTGTTACGTCAACAGGCATAGCAGATGCCATGGATGGAACGATTACGAAACCTGTTGCATCTTCGTTGTAGTCGAAGGTGTACAAAGCATCGCCGGTGTAGTCCAAAATGTATGTGGAGCTTGCGGATTCGTAGGTGTGAAGGTTCCATGCTGTTGGAATATCACTTGGAGCCATACGATAGGAATATTCGCCATCGTTGTCGTCTACCCAGTAAGCGCCGTCTTCAACGATACCTTTGCCACAAGTTGGGCATCTACCGTCGATTTCGCTATACCCATCTGGGTGTTCGCAAACCTCATTACATACTGTACATTTGCCGTTGTCCCATTTGTGGCCATTCTTTTCACATTCGCTTTGGCATGCAACCAATGCAAACAATGCTGTGAAAGCCATAGCAAGAACAAGTGCCAATGCAAGCATTCTTTGTGTCTTTTTCATTGTTATTTCCTCCATTCAAATGATTTTCTATTTTTATTGCACCGACGTTGTCGGGAACAATCACGTTGGGGTGTTTGCTCGGCAAAAATAAAAATTGCTCGACTGCACCAAAAAAGACATATACTATACCAATCAAGATAGTACACCCTTCCGTTGAGCATTCCGAGCTTACCAAACAAACTTTAAATTAAATTCCAAGCCAATTGATACAACCAGGAGAACCTTCGGAGCCGTTGCAGACGGCGAGATAACTATTCTCTGTTGATATGCAAAGATTTTACCACAAACACATTGTTCAGTCAACTATTTGATTTGCGTTTTTTGACGTTTTTTAGTGAACAAATATGTTTTGTTTTTTTTATTGCGTTTTGGTATTGACAAATTGTGGCAAAAGTGGTATATACATAACTTTTGTTTATGAGGTCATTGAAAACATGCACGTTTTTGGCAAGACTTTTGCCGAATTTTGTTGTTTGCTTGCGTTTTGCCACAAACGCAGGCTATGCGCCACCCCACAATGCCCAACACAAAGTTTGCAGTTGTTGCGCACCACCAAAATTTGCACGGAAAAACGCCTTCTTGGCACAAAACGATTTAGTATATTATATATAGTTAACAATTATACCTTATTTATATAATGGCGGTGGCAAAAAGCAAGACAATTTGCAACACGCAAAACCGACGTAGTTTGCAAAAAGCAAAACAATTTGCGCAAGCAAAAATTGCATTGTCAACACAATGCAAAGCGAAAACAAAACGACGCCAAAACATTGCGCCAAGCACTCCTTCCGTTGAAGAACCTCAACACTGCATTTTTGACGAAATTTGCCAATTTTTTGTTTCAATTGCCGTTGCAAAAAGCAAAACAATTTGCACAAACAAAAATTGCAAAGACACACCACATTGCGCAAACAAACTTGCTGTGGCTATGCTTGGCAAATGGCAACAACTTTCAGCAATGTGCAATTTTCTAGACACAGCACAGGTCACGAAACCACACCACCACGTTTCAACGAAATTTACCATGTTGTGGAGCAATGGTTGCCCAGAACAACCACACCCCTGCCACACACAAAAGTGGCAACAAAGTTGCAAATGCACGCCAGTTGTGTAGGCAAAATTTTGCACGAAACCACACCGCTTGCACAACGGTATTTTGAAAATAGGCATTGACAAAACAATTTTGCTGTGCTATACTTTGCAAAAAAAACAAAGGAGAAAACAAACTATGGCTTCCTGCAAACAATGCGCAAGATGGAGTTCCAGCAACTACAACTACTGCCCCTACTGGGACGACGACTTTGCAACGGGAATTTTGTTCGATTGGTACCACGGCTACGAAGATGCACGCCAATGCGAGGGTTTTAGCGAAGGTAGCGACGGATGCTTCCTTACCACTGCTTGCGTGGAGTACATGGGCAAAGCCGACGACTGCCACGAATTGACAACGTTGCGCAACTTCCGAGACAACTTTATGCGTGCAAACCAAACGCTTTCGGAATTGGTAGACGAGTACTACCGCATTGCCCCACAAATTGTGGAAGAAATCAACAAAAAGCCAAACAAAGAAACCTACTACAAGCACATTTTTGCCGTTGTTGGGCGTTGCGTGGATTTGATTGCAAATGGCAAAAACAACGAAGCCGTGTTGGAATACCAAGACATGGTTCTGACATTGAAGCAAGAATTTGCAATTTAGCAATTTGAACAACGTGGTTCTGCGTAGCAGGTTCTTATAACGACAGAAAGAGATAACAAATCGGTTCGCAACCGAAATGTTATCTCTTTTTCTGTTAGTGAAATTTTCGCTATCGTGAAAGTGAAGTTGCTACGCAGTGAAGTTTGTGCTACGCACAAGTGAAGTTAAGTTTGCCCGCCACTTCGCCGTCAAGCGAAACTTCACTATCGAAGATAACTTCACTTGCCCGTAAGGGCAAACTTAGTTTTAGCGTGTTCTCCGTTAAGGATAACACGCTAATGGCAACACCCCTTTTTTTTGTTTTGTCAACAACCAAAAAAACACAAAACACCCGGTACGTCACTTGATTTCGGACCGTCGGGGACGCCGGTCCCTACAATTGCTGTAGCAGGTTTGTTGCCACGAGTGCTATATACAGCCAATGCACACCAAAGTTTTGCGGACCGTCGGGGACGCCGGTCCCTACAAGAGCAACATTGAGACTGGTTGTCTAAAAAAACTACCACCCTATTGCGAAATTTTTTTGGAGCAAGCCTTCCTTGAAAGTCTGACTTTTGTTGGCAAAATATGCAAAAGAACCCAAAACAACGTTTGCCGACCGTCGGGAACGCACCTTGTTGAAAATTCCAATCAAATGCACGCAAAGGCTAGTTCCAAAAAAAATCGCCAACACCCTGCAAAGCAGGATTTCATCGCTTTGCGATTTCATCCACAAGCGTGGATATTTCATCCACAAGCGTGGATATTTCATCCACGATGGTGGATTTCATCCGTCGCAGACGGATTTAATTGTAAGAAGAATCGCACCACGTAGTTGTTTGCAAAGTGTGCAAAAACCACATGAGTAAACATAATGTTTGTAAACGTAGGGACCGGCGTCCCCGACGGTCCGCACCTTGTTGAGAATTCCACCAAACTCTTGGTCGGAATCCCAAACTCCACCAAACGCCCGCTCGGCACATTTTGGTTGGCGCAAAACAAACAAAAAAATCCCGTGTTTTGCAACACGGGACTTTTGTTTTGATTCTGTTCGGTTAGTTGTCCAATTAAGCAAGCTTGGAAAGTGCGTCTTGGATAGCAACGATGATACGAGCAGCGGATTGTGTGCCACCTGTGATGGATGGAACGCCTTCACCAACTGTTTGTGCTTCAGCTGTAGCTGTAGCAACGTATGCCTTAACTTCTTCTACAGGTTTGCCTTCGAATTGCTTGAGGAAGCCTTCGTAAGCAGCTTCAACTGCGTCGTGGGATGTCCAACCATAGTCAGGGTTGTCAGCAGATGTTCTTACCCAGCCTGTTTCTTCTTCTGTGTAGAGTTTAACGGATGTGATAACGCCGTTCAAAACTGTAACATCTACTTTAGCGCCGTATGTGTGGCCATAGTTGTCATATTTGCATTCGCCAGTAACTGTTTGTGGTTGAGCGCAAGCTGCGAAAGCAACAACGCCAAGAACCATAACTACTGCAAGAGCAAGTACAAGAATCTTTTTCATTTTTCTTTTCTCCTTCAAAAAAATATATTTTTTTATTTTCTCGGCTTGCGCCGTAGAAAGCATTTTGTGGCAAATTTGGGCAAGGCCAAACTTGACCTTTGCTATTATAGCACAACACGACAAATAAAACAACCTTTTTAGCAAACAAAAATCAATAAAATTTATTTATGCCTCAGCAAAAATAAACTATGATTTTTGCAAGAACAAACTTTGCGTTTGCGTGTTGGGCAAAAATGCAACTTTGTTTAGTACGCACGTGCAACAAGCGCAACAACGGGATGTTCGCACTTTTCGCCACAGCAGGTGCAAGTGTCTTGGAAGGGTTCTTCGTCCAACATCACACGAACTGTTGCTTGGTACTTTTCCTTGAAGAGCGCTTCGCAAGCGGGGTCTTGATCCCAAACGACTTTGGCAAAGCATTGGCTATCCAACACTTGTTGAAGTTCGTCCATGTTGTGGGCAATTTTTACGTGGCTGTCCCTGAATGCCAACGACTTGTTGTACATGTTGGTTTGGATTGTTGCCAACAATTCGTGTGCGCTTTGAGCAATGCCGTCCAGAGGCATTGTGAATTTTTCACAAGTATCTCTGCGGGCAACCATTGCAACGCCGTTTTCGATATCTCTTGGGCCAATTTCCAAACGCATTGGAACGCCTTTCATTTCCCATTCGTTGAATTTCCAACCGGGGGATTGGTCACGGTCGTCCAATTGAACACGGATGCCGGCATTTTTCAACAGGTCGGCAATTTCCCTTGCTTTTTCCAACACACCGGGTTTGTGCGCTGCAACGGGAATTACCACTGCTTGGATGGGAGCAACCATTGGTGGCAAAACCAAACCACGTTGGTCGCCGTGCGCCATGATGATTGCGCCAATAAGACGTGTGGAAACACCCCAGCTGGATTGCCAAGCGTGCTTGTGCTTGCCGTCCTTGTCCAAGAACATGATGTCGTACGCCTTGGAGAACTTTTGGCCGAAGTGGTGAGTTGTGCCTGCTTGCAAACTTTTGCCGTCCAACATCATTGCTTCCATGCCGTAGGTTGCTTCGGCGCCGGCAAACTTTTCCTTTTCGCTCTTTTTGCCGATGAAAGTGGGCATTGCAAGAACGTCACGAGCAAAATCGTGGTACAAATGCAACATGTCGATGGTTTCCTTCATGGATTCTTCCTGCGTTGCATGCACGGTGTGGCCTTCTTGCCACAAAAATTCCGAAGTGCGAAGGAAAGGACGAGTTGTTTTTTCCCAACGAACAACGTTTGCCCATTGGTTGAGTTTCAAGGGCAAATCCCTGTAGCTGTTGATCCACTTGCTGTACATACTGCAAATGATTGTTTCGCTTGTGGGGCGAACAACGCAAGGTTCGGCAAGTTTTTCGCCACCGGCAACGTGCACCATTGCAACTTCCGGCGCAAAACCTTCCACGTGTTCGGCTTCCTTCAAAAGCAAACTTTGTGGAATGAGCATTGGGAAGTAGGCGTTTTGGTGGCCTGTTGCCTTGAAACGGGCATCAAGTTCACGTTGGATGTTTTCCCAAATAGCGTAGCCATAGGGGCGAATTACCATTGTGCCCTTGATTGGACCGTAGTCTACAAGTTGTGTTTTGAGCACGACGTCGGTGTACCATTGGGGGAAATCCCCGTTTATGTCTGCAATTTCTTTGACAAATTGTTTTTCTGCCATTGCTAACTCCTCTTTGCGATTGTACAACTACGTTTGTACAACCTTTTTGTTTTTTGTGCTCATAGTATAGTGCAAACGACACTTTTTGTCAAACAAACGCACCAAGTTGAACGCACATTTTTGCGCAAATTGCATTGTTCTACAACCCAAACTTGCGTTGAACACGAAAATTGACTTTGCAAAGGGGCAAAAATGCCACGGCAAACAGTACGGCGTTGCACAAAACGTGCGTCACGTAGAATGCAATTCCGTTGACGTACATCACGGCAAAGCGAGCAAAGAAGTTTTGCCAGTCAACAAAAAACCCCACCCCTGTCCAGCCGATGGCTGTGTCTATTGCGGAAGTCAGCACGCCAAACAAAGCCGTCAAAACAACAGCCAAAATTGTGGAAAACACAATGCTTTTTGCACCACGCATCCCGGTTTTGCCCAAAATTCCAAAGCAAAGAGCAACCACGTTGAAGTGAACGACGTAGGAAATTACCCAAGTGTTGACACCCCACACGGCAACGTTGCCCAAAACAAAGGCAAACACAACGCCAAAACCAACTTTCAAACCCCAACAAAAGGCGCAAACTGCAATCAGAATTGTCACAACTTCCACGTTGGGTAGGCTTGCAAGCGCAACTTTGCCACACACGGCAAGTGCCGAGTACATTGCAGTCACAGTTAGCAAAAGTGTTGTTTTTTTGCCGTTTTTCATTGCTGATTTCCCCTCCTTGTTGAAGATTTTGCCACCACGTGGTGGACTTTTGTTTAGTAGGTGTCAATCATGAACAGGATGACACATCCCGGTTCAACGGATATTCCTTCAACGCCTTGGGAAGCGGAAACAACCGTGCCGTAGTCGGGGATGTTGACTGTTTTTACCCATGCACCCGTTGCTTGCTGGCTTTGAATGGAAGTCAGCACGGTGACAAATTCGTTAGATTCTTCAACAATTGCCCCACCAATGCCGTTGATATACTTGCCGTAGCTGCTCGAAGTCCAATCCAAGTACAAATTTGTGTTGTCGTTTAAGTACAGCAACACTTGCTCCACCGATGCGCCTTGTTCAACGTCCTTGCCAATGCGAACAACACACAACGTGTAGGTGCCGTCGTTGTTGACAACAACAACCACGCATTCGTTGTTGCCCATTTGCGGAATTTGCAGTTGGTCCATTGTGATTGGCTCGGGTTTGCTGTCGCACGCAACAAACACAAAGCAAAAAACAACAAGCAAAATGCAAACTACTGCCAAAAATTGTTTTTTCATTTTGTTTTCCTCCTTGTTTTTTGCAAAACACCGTTTTTGCAACAAAAAAGGTGGATGCCAAAACAACATCCACCTTGCAAAAAGCGCACAAAAAGTGGGATGTTCCTTTACATCGAAAGAACTCCTTGGTTGCAACTGCAAGTTGGGCATTCGGGCTTGGAAAACTCCTTACCGTAGCGGGACTGCTGATGATTTGCACACCATTCCCCCACAAGGATGTGAACAACCTGCGTTGCACATCGCCTTGCATGATATTTTGCTACACACATTGTAGCACGAACGGCTTGTTTTGACAACAGTTTTGCGCCACATTGCGCATTTTGCCAACAAGCGACTTTTCGTTGCAACACACCACAGCCGAACTCAATGCACCGGGCACGCCACAGCAAAACGCCACGCCTCTTTGCCCCGAAACACGCAAAATTCCCCACTACGGGGTGGCAAATTGCAAACTTTTGCACGTTTTTGCTCAACCAATGCCACAAAGGCAATTTTTGCGCACTTCACACGACAAAAACGCCACCACGGGGTGGCAATTTGCGCCCTTGACTACCCTTACACCTTGTGCCAACCTTTGGTTTTGCCTGCAAACAAAACGCTCGCTTCAATGCCGTCCATCCACAAAATTGCAAAAGGAAAGCCCTGCAATTTTTGCAGGGCTTGAATTGCCAAAAACTATTGAGCGTCTTCTTCCGTTTCTTCAACTTCTACTGTCAAAGTGAAGTTTGTTGTGTCGGAATTCTTCTTGGTTTCTGCATTGAATTGTGCAATGGAAACTGTTCCTGTGGAATTGAACGTGAACAAGAATTCGCCTTCGATATCGAACTTAGCCCAGCCTGTTGCGGAAGTTGGAACGTTGTAGCCCAATGCAACCGGTTCGGACTTGGTTTCGATGTCCATGCTGTAGTACACGTTTGCAACTGTGAAGTACAACGTGCTTCCTTCCAACTTGTTCAAAGTGATTGCTGTGTCGTAGTTGTTGGGAGAAAGGATTTCTTCGATGATTGTTTGACTGCCTTGGCTGTGTGCAATCCAAACGCCGTAGGTTGTTACTTCGCCGGAAACGGAACGTGTGTACAACAATTTGCCATTGTAGCCAAAGTAGCTAGACATGGATGTGTTGAGAACAAGTTGACCGTCCACTTCGCTGTCGGCATAGAAAACCTTGATTTCGTCGTGTTCGGGAGTGTTTTCGTAGCCAATTGTGTAGTATGCGTAGCCGTTGCTTGCTGCAAGCAATGTTACGGGCGCTTGGTCATCGGTTGCTTCAACAATGCAGTTAGCATCGCTTTCGCCAAGAATGTACTTCCAAATTGCCTTGTCTTCGTCCATGAAGAACACGTTTTCGCCATCAAGTTTTACGGAAGAAATTTCTTCTGCAAGAACTTTGCTTGTGCCTTCGGAAACGTTGAGGCTGGAAAGTGTGTTGTCGGCAACGTACCAACCAACAAGACTACCGTCTTCTTGCTCGGCAAGTTTGTACATTGTTGCTGTGGATGGGAACACGTAGTGCTTTTGCACGTCGCTACCGTCCAATTTTGCGCTACAAAGTGCAAGTTGGTTTGTGAGCAAATCGCCGTTGGCATCAACAGCGTCGTTGGCTGTTGTGAAGTAGATTCTGTCGCCAAAGATGAACAATCCGTTGTAGCTGTGTTCCGTTGTGTTGGAAGAGTACACAAAGTGTGGAACAACAAGTTCAACCTTTGCACGAACTTCGTTTTGGATTGCTTCTGCCAAGTCCTTGGAAGACATGTCTTCGTCGTTCAAAGCAATGATTGGGGCAATGTCCGCCTTTTTGATGCGCACGATGCTACCTGTGCGAACAACGCCGTTGTGTGTGTTGTCGGCTGTGTAGGAAGATTGGTAACCGTTTACGTAGTAGATCCAATCACCGTAGCCAACGGCAATTCCACCATTGCCTGTAACTTGGCCTGCTTCGGGCATTTCTACAGGTGTGAAAGGTTCCACAGGATTGCACGCTGTGAGAACCAACGTTGCAAGCATGAGCATTGCAACAAGAATAACAATTGTTTTGCTGAATTTTGTGTTAAACATTATATACTACTCCTTATGTAGATACTACATAGGACACTATTATAAATCATAATCGGGAAAATTGCAACAATTTTGCGCCCCTGTTGCTTTACAACATTGAAATTTTTTTCAAAAAAGTTGTAAATTGCCCTTTTGGCAGGTCAAAACACAGCAATTTTCTACACCGTTGTGTCGATGGTGGTTATTTGCCCGGTGGATGCATCCTGAAACAGCATCCAAAAATTGGTGGGGCTGTTTTCCACAAGCACAAAATCCTTGTCGCCAACGGTTGCCTTTTCGGCAGGCAGTCCGTAGCAAATATAGCGCACCACACCTTCCTTTTGCAAAATGCCAAGCACAAAAAACTTTTCCGAAGTGGGGAAGTCTATTCGCACAAAAAACGAGTGCTTGTAGCGCTGTGTCAATGGGTAGTAGGGAGGGAACTGCAAAAACACCTTGGCAATTTCCGCCTTGACGGAATCGTAGTAGTTGGTGTTTTGCCCACTTGCGTAGAAACGCTCGAATGCGTCGGAGTAGTCGGCAACGCATTTGTACTTGTCTTTGCTGACTTTCTTCAAACTGTCAACGTCCACGCCGTTGTAGAAATTTTGGCAACTTGCCACAAAACTTTCGTAGGGGGAAGTTTGCTCCTCGCCAACAAGCGAAGGCATTTTGATGGCAAGCACGTCGCAACTTGCGTCCGAACCAACCTTTGCACGGGCAACTTCGTAGCACTTGTCCTCCTTTTTGACAAGCAAGCACCCAACGCTTGCCAAGTTTTGCAACGGAAGGCTTGCGGAAAAAGAGTGCAAATTTTCCACCTTTTTGGCAAACAGGTTTTTGCCACACGCAAGCAGTAGCCACCACTCGCCAAAAATTGCCGTTTCCGCATTTGTGACGAACATGGAAACTTCCGTTTGCGACACACCGTTGACCAACTTGACCATTCCGCACAAATCTTTGTTCTTTTGCGCAAAACGCTTGTTGGTTTGGGACAAAATTAGCACTCGCTTGCTGTACATAAGGGCAACTCTCCAAAAACAGTTTTTCCTAGATGGTACAACGGCGGGGCAACAAACATTTGCAACAGTTTGCAATTTTTTGACAGGTTTTGACCTTTTTTACAATACGCACGCACGTGAGAGCATTTGCAAAAAAAAACAACAGCGAAAGGAAAACTTTCGCTGTGCCTAGATTTATCAGAAACTGTTACCATTTCTAAATGAATTGATATTTCAACCATCAACTGCATGGTCTAGGTGGTTGTTTGCTTGCGACATTTTTTGCAAGACTTTTGGGAAAGCTCTTCGAAGGCTTCGGAAGCGGAAATTTTGGTGAGGATGGCTTTGGCAGCCTTGTCCATTTCGCTACCTTCGGTGTAGTCGGCCTTGACGTAGAAATCCACACGCTTTTCGTCGATGAGGTAGCTTCCGTCGGCATGGTTGCGGTACACGCCAATTGCATAGCCACCACGTTGACGGGTGAGTTTCATGCTGGGAATGTCCGTCAGTCCATCGCCAACGTAGATCATGTTTTCGAAGGACACGGCACGCTTGTTGGCAGGCATGTACATGTTGAGTTTTTTGTCCTCATCCAACTCTTCCACGCCCTTGTTGATGCGATACAAAAATTGCGTTTTGCTGGTGTAGTTCAAAGCAACGCTTGGCCAAATGGGTTGGCCGTCCTCGCCGTAGACGTAGTCGCAAGCAAAAATGTTGTGGAAATGCTTGCTGATTTCGCAACCTTCGATCATGGGTTTTAGGCCACAGGAAATGATGTAGTGCCTAACTTCCAAGCCAAGGCTTTCGCCAAACTTGTTGATGCGGTCGAACCAATCCAACACGCCGTCAAAAAATTCCACTCCCTGCCCGTGTTTTTTGAGCCCTTCGTAGGAAATGTCGATGCCCTTTTGCTTGGCTTTGTTGAGTGTCAGCATCATGTAGGACAAAATGTGGTCCATCTTGTACTTGTGCGCATTGCCGTCGCTTTCGCCCCAAAACTCGTCGGCAGTCATGCCAAGCGCCGGGATGAAGCAAAATTCTTGCATGTCCTTGGTGGAAAGAGTGTTGTCGAAGTCGTA
The DNA here is from genome assembly GCA_017500855.1 of Clostridia bacterium. Classification (GTDB taxonomy): domain Bacteria; phylum Bacillota; class Clostridia; order Christensenellales; family CAG-314; genus Fimimonas. The sequence goes on from JAFVYC010000022.1 coordinate 38,996, forward strand.
GATGAATGCAACAATTGGTTTTTTCATAGTAACCCTCCAAATTCGCCCCGTTGCCGTGAAAAAACAAGCACACGGGGTGGGCAATTGCTGTCAAATTGCCTTCATTGTTATGCTTATATCACTACTATACTACTTTTTGAAAAAAATTTCAATACTTTTTTGTAAAAAAGTGGCAAAATAGCACAAATAATGCAAAAAACGGCAGGATTTTGCCTGCCGTTGTGCTAGAAATTGTATTTTTTGTCGACGTACTTGCTTGTGAATGCCGAAAGCAAAGCGCCGTAGGACAGCTTGAATTCAACCACGTCCCCCACTTTGTAGCCTGTTGCACGTGTCAAATCCAAAATTAGGTGGTCGGAACTTCCGCCAACAACTTGGATGTTTTGATCCAACGGAGTGAGGCCGTCCAACTGCACGTCCTGCCTGCCAACTGCAACGATACCACGAAGCATTTGCCCCTTGTCTTGGTACTGTACCACTTCGCCAAAAGCGTTGACCGACCTTGTGCCAATGGGCATGGACGGTTTGCTTTGCACTTCCACAAGCTGACCTTGCAACACGAATGCGTCGTCCACAAGGTCGTGGAACTTGGCGCCGGTGGCTGTGTCCGTGCCCAAAAGCACGGCTTCGCCAACACGCAACAAGTTGACCTCTTTGGGCATTTTGCCTTGAAGCATCAACCCAAGCGAACTGCTGTTGCCACCAGATATGATGGGAATTTCCAACCCAAGAGCCGAACGAAGTTTTTGCGCAATTTCCACAAGCACGCCAAGGTTTGTTTCCGTTGGAACAATGGAGCCGTAGCACGTCAAGTTTGTGCCAACACCTTCCAGTTGCAAGTGCTTGCTGTTTGCGACAAAAGTTGCAGTTTGCAAAATTTGTTGCCAGTTTGTGTACAACAGACCTTCCCGAAGGTCGCCAAGGTCAATCATCAACACAACTTTGTGCGTTTTGTTGAGTTTTTGGCAGGCTTGCTCCAGCGCTACCAACGTTTCCAATTGGCTTTGCAAGGAAAATTCCGAACAGGCAACAACTCGTTCGGCGTTGCTTGGCATTGCCACACGCAACAGCATGCGAGGGCGCAAATCGGTGCTTTCCAAGTTTTGCTCACGGCTGTCGGCATACATTGCAAAACCGCATTGCCAAAGTTGCTTCAAAATGACAGGATCGGCGCACACGCATTTGCCAACAAGCGCAACTTGCACGTTGTGGCTTTTGCACCAACCAACAATTGTGTTGGCGTTGTGCAACAATTTGTTGAAATGCACCACTACTTGTGGGTAACTCATGTGTGACCTCCTGTGCTAGTTGATGTCGGCAAGTTGTTTTTGCACAACGTACCTTTGCGAGCCGTAGGCGGAAACGACGTCGCCGTGGGTGTAGCCCGCCTTTGTGAAGTTGTTCAAACTGTAGTCGTTTTTTGGCGACACGGTTGCAAGAATAGTGATGTGGTCCGTCATGTTGGCTTCCAACAAGCCTTGGATTGTTGCTTGGAAATCGGCAAGGAAAAACTGTTGAATGCCGTAGCCACGGTACTCCTTGGCAACTTGCACACTGTCGAAACTTGCGTAGTTTTGGAAGTTGGCGTCGCCAACAAGTTTGCAAAGGTTGCGTGGGCTTTCCCTGTTCATCACGCCAATGCAAACGGCAACAAGTTTTTTGCCGTCGAACAAGCCGTAGCAGTAGTCGATGAGCATGGATTCCAAAATTTCTTCCTCGGTGGAGTACTTGAACACGTCAACGTTGTTGATTTCTCCACAAATTTGCTTTTGCAAAGCCAAAACTTGTTTTAGACTGCGTGGAAAAAGGCGCTTTTGATGAAGCGTTACACTTTGCCCCTTGCTGTTTGTGAAGGTGTGCTTGCCCTTGTCCGGAGCAAGGTAGTGTGTTTCGTGCATGTACAACTTTTGCTTCAAGTACATCACGGGGATGGCGTTTTCCGGCATGGCAACAAGCCTGCTACCGTCCTTGGCGGCGCTTTTGGTGCGATGTTCGTACCACAAGGTGTACAGTTGGAAAATGTTGGAGTAGCTGGATGGCTCGGCATACAGTTCGTTTTCCTGCACGTAGTTGTTGTGAATAACCTTGAAAAATCTGTCGCCGAACAAGTCGTCCATTTGCTCGATATTCATCAACCCGTGGTCGATGTTTTCAAACAGCACTTCGTAGAAAGTTAGGTACGCCATCAAGTCGGCGGAATGCACGTGGGTGTCGTCGTTGTCGTCGATGACTTCCAGTTCCAAATCGGGGTTTTTGAAGCATTCGCCCAACTTTTGGTACAACAGCATCAACCTTGGGTTTTCGATAAAGCGGAAGTTGAGGTCGGCAAGCGACATGCAACAGTTGGTGTGGTCGCTAGATTGCATTTCGAACACCACAAACAGTGCGCCAATGGCTGTGATGACAACTTCGAACAAGCCGATTGCCGCCTCTTGCTCGAAATTTTCGCCAAAAAGTTGGTACTTGATGAGCAAGTAGGGAACTTCCAATGCAATGATGAAAGTTATTGCAATGACAATTGTTCGAAGCAAATTCTTTTTGTTAGCTTGGGACATTCTCTTTTTCATGATTCCCTCCGATACGATTATAAACAAATTATACTACTTGTTGACAGTTTTTGCAAGAGATGGAAAAATTTTTATTGCAAAAATGCACTTTTTTTTAGTTTGCATATTGACAAAGGTACAAAAATGCACTACAATCTTACCATACAAGGAGGCACACCATGAAAAAACTTACTGCATTGCTACTTTTTGTGTGCGTTTTGACAAGTTGTTTGTTGCTTTGCGCATGCCAACCACCAAGTCCACCGGAACCACCGGCACCGGAAATTCCCGACGTTTTGTACGACATTGAGCAAGACTTTTCGACGCTTCAACCAAACGATGCCAAGTTCCTTTTGGACAACGTTACCCCACGTGAAGACAGCCCGTTGAAAGGCAAAGTTATCTACTGGCTTGGCTCTTCCGTTACTTACGGCTCGGCATCCAACGGCGTGAGCATGGCAGACTACCTTGCAAAACTGACCGGTTGCATCAGCAAAAAGGATGCTGTTAGCGGAACAACGTTGTTCGACGACAACAAAACTGCCGACACGGGTGTGAAATCCTACACACGCAGGTTGATAAACAGCACCGTTTTTGACAAAAACGAAAAGGTTGACGCATTCATTTGCCAAATCTCCACCAACGACGCACGCAACGACCGTTTGGACAAGCGTGGCAAGTTGACAGACGAAAACAACGACGACATCAACTCCTTCAACAAGGCTACAACAATTGGCGCAATGGAATTCATCATTGCCTACGTTCACGAAACTTGGGGTTGCCCCGTGTACTTCTACTCCGGTAGTTACTTTGGCGACACGGGCACACGCAAAAGCACCAACCCAACCGGCACCAACTACGCAACTTTGGTTGAACAAACACACCAAGTTGTGGAAAAATGGAACGGCTTCTACGGCTACCGTGTTGGCGTGATCGACCTGTTCAACGACGAAGAATTCAACGCCGTTGTCAGCGACGAATACTACAAGTGGGCAACAAGCGATGCCATCCACCCAAAACACGCAGGCTACTTGCAATGGTGGACACCCTACTTCGAGCAGTTCCTGATTGTTGAACTTACCATCAACATCTACGAAGAGTAGGCAAAACTGGGCACACGTCCCCACAAAACACACAAAAAAAACACAAAACCACCGAAACTTTCGGTGGTTTTTTTTGCACTAAACAAGGCATCGACTGCTGTCGATGCCTTTTTGCCACCACGGGGTGGGGATTTTGCTGTTTACTGCCTTGAAGCAATGTGGCGAGCAACGTAGATTCCGCTTGCCGAAGCGTGGGAAAGCGAGTGTGTTACACCACTTCCGTCGCCAATGACGTACAAGCCGTTGTGGCTGGTTTGAAGGTCGTCGTCCAAAGCAACTTCCATGTTGTAGAACTTGACTTCCACACCGTACAAAAGAGTTTCGTCGCTTGCTGTGCCCGGGGCAATTTTGTCCAAAGCGTAGATCATTTCGATGATGCCATCCAAAATGCGCTTGGGAATTACCAAACTCAAGTCGCCGGGAACTGCCTTCAACGTTGGAGTCATGAAGGATTTTTGAATGCGACTTTCCGTACTGCGTTGGCCACGGATGAGGTCGCCGAAGCGTTGAACGATGATGCCACCACCCAACATGTTGGAAAGTTTTGCAATGCTTTCGCCGTAGCCGTTGCTATCCTTGAAAGGTTCGGTAAAGTGCTTGGAAACAAGCAATGCAAAGTTGGTGTTTTCCGTGTGGAATTGTGGGTCTTCGTAGCTGTGGCCGTTTACCGTGATGATGCCGTTGGTGTTTTCCGTTACAACTGCGCCGTGTGGGTTCATGCAGAACGTGCGAACTTGGTCTTGGTACTTGGTGGTTTTGTACACAATCTTGCTTTCGTACAGTTCGTCGGTGATGTGTTGGAAAATGGCAGCGGGCAATTCAACACGCACGCCAATGTCCACACGATTGGACTTTGTTTTGATTTGCAAACTTTCGCAAACTTTTTCCATCCATTTGCTACCGCTACGGCCAACGGAAACAATGCAGTACTTGGAAGTGTAGGTTTGTGTTGCCGTGACAACGTTGTACAAGCCGTTTTGGTCAATTTCGATGGTTTTTACCGGCGTTAGGAAGAAGAAATCTACCTTGGTTTTGAGTTCTTCGTACAAATTGTGAAGCACAAGGTAGTTTTTGTCCGTGCCCAAATGGCGAACCTTTGCCGAGAGAAGGTGCAAGTTGTTTTGCAAGCATTTGCGCTTGAAGTCGCTGTCCACGGAAGAGTACAAGGAAGTTCCTTCGCCACCGTAGGCAAGGTTGATTTTGTCGACGTACTCCATCAATTCAATGGCAAGTTGCTTGCCGATGTGCTTGTGCAAAGTACCGCCAAATTCGTTGGTGATGTTGTACTTTCCGTCGGAAAAAGCGCCTGCGCCACCAAAGCCACTCATGATTGCGCAAGTTTTGCAATGCTTGCAACTTGTGACCTTTTTGCCGTCGATGGGGCACTTGCGTTTTGCAAGGGCGTTGCCTGCTTCGAACACGGCAATTTTGAGTTCAGGGTTGGATTTGGAAAGTTCGTAGGCGGAAAAAATACCGCCGGGGCCTGCGCCAATGATGATTACGTCGTAGTTGTTCATTTCATTTCCTTTTGTGGCAAAGTTGCCACGCATATTTTGACAAATATATTATACCACAATATATTGCAAATTGCAAGTATACAAGCAAACAAGTGCAAACAATATTATTGACAAAAACTCACGCAAAAAGCCGTGGCGAAAGTTTGCAAAACAAAACCAATTGTAGCCAACACAACGTTTTGTGCAACACTCAACAAAACTTGCAAGCGTTGCAACAACTGAAACTTGCATTTGTGAAAAAAGCGCATTTTGCCCACACGGGGGTGGGATTTTTGCACCATTGGCGTTTGTTTGCACCCCACCACGGCGCCAAACAACGTGTTGAAAGCAAGGCGCAAAGACTTTGCTTGTTTTTGCCAAATTTGCCACCACGTGGTAGCATTTTTGCAATTTTCAGGGTGGCGAGTTTTGCAAAGGCTTTGCCCAAAGTTGCAGTTTGCAACACGCCTTGAAAGTTGCAATTGCACTTGCACGCAAAAACAAACGGGCATTGAAAAATCAATGCCCGTTTTGTTGGAATTTTTGTGTTTTTGCTACCACGGGGTAGGCGTTTTGCTAGTTGATCGTGGTTGTTTCAATTGTGCCGTCGGTAACGTTCCAAGTTGCTCGTGTTTTGCCAAGGGTGTAGACAATCTTTGCGCCATTGTCTTCCGATGCAAATTGCACGTCTGCATTCAAGGAAGCAAATTCTGGAATAGCATGGAAAATTGCAGTTATGGTTTGTTGATCAGGCGTTTGACCATTAGAGTCACTGATAATCAACTTGCCGTCTTGTTTTGAAAATGTGTAGGTGTCTGTGCCCACCTCAACTTCAAATGCGTTGCTTGGCAAGAATTTTGCGTTGATGAAATCCCTGATTTGTGTCAGTTCAGTTCTTGCGTTGGATTCGTTTGCTTTGTCGATGAAAGCCGTGTAGCCCACAACGGAAACGGATGCCAAAATTGCCAAAATGGCAATGACTACCAAAAGTTCAACAAGGGTGAAACCCTTTTTCTTTGCATTTTTCATACAATGCCTCCTTGAAAAAATGATTTTTGTTGATGAAAGTACGCCACCGCAAAATGCCTGTTTTGAATTGAAGCCCAACGCCGTTTGCACAACAGTTTGCGCAAATTTGGCACCACGGGGTGGCAAAATGCAACTAAACAAGGCTGTTCAGTTTGAATGTTGTTGGGTCGATGCCTTGCACGGAGTACAAGTCCAAAGTGAAATCTCTGCCCACGTCCAAGCCGTCCAACCTTTCGCCGTGGTTGTACAACACCAAGCGCTTTGCGCCACTGGCAAAGGTGTACAGCAACACGCCGTGCAACTTGTCGTCGGAGAACCATCCGTGAACAAGGTCTCCATTTGGGTAGAACTTCATGCCGATGCCCTCGAACTTGTCGTGAACAAACGGGCCTTCGTAGCGGGTGCCATCCGACCAAGTGTAGGCGCCGTAGCCGTGGAATTCCCCTTCCACAAAGTCGCCAACGTAGGATGCGCCGGAAGCCATGTAGTAGGCGCCCTTGCCCGTGCGAGAGCCGTGAACGTAGTCGCCCTCGAACCTTGCGCCACTCACGTAGTTGTACACGCCAAAACCATGGCGTTTGCCCTCTCCGTCCACCGTGCCTTCGTACCAGTCGCCGTTGGAGTACTTTTCCACAATGGGTTCGTCCAACCCGGGGCGGAAAACATCAATGTCGAATTCGTCCGGTTCAACGCCTTCGTAGTGAGCCAAATCCAAAGTGAAGTCGGCAGAAACGTCCACACCCTTGACTTTGGTGCCGTTTTTGTACATGATGACACGCTTGTTGCCACTTTTGAAAGTGTACAACGCAACGCCGTGCAACTCGCCGTTCTTGTACCAAGCGTGAACACGGTCGCCATCGGAGTACACACGCAACGCAAGTCCGTGGAATTTGTCTTGCACGAATGGGCCACAGTAGAAGCCACCGCTTGGCCAGGTGTAGGTGCCTTCGCCGTGTTTTGCTCCTTTGACAAAACTGCCAACGTAGGTTGCGCCACTTGCCCAAGTGTAGGTGCCTTCGCCGGTGCGATCGCCGTGAAGAAATTCCCCTTCGTACTTGTCGCCTGAATCCCACGAGTACACGCCAAAACCGTGGCGTCGATTTTGCTCGTCGAATGTGCCTGTGTAGCTACTTTTGTCGTACTTTTCCGTACGAACCGGAGATACGTAGTCGTTCATATCTTTTCTCCTTGTTTGTGATAGTATCATTGTACAACAAAACGGGTGTTTGCGGTAGCAAATTGACGCCTTTTGTTGCAAAATATTTTTTCATTTTTGTTTTTGGTTGCAAATTGGCGAACAAACGCTCTTTGTTGCGCTTTTTTTGCGCCACACCACATTGTTTTGCCAATTGGCTTGCCCTACTTGCGAGAACTGTACATTTTGAGGTAGTAGTTGGCAAGTTTTTGGTCGGGAGCAATGGGGCCAAGTCCATCTCGGTAGATGGTGTGCAGTTTCCACATGCAAAAAGCTTGCTTCTTGTCAACGCCCACTTTCAACACGGCAACAGCTTTGTACACGTCCGGTTGGCAACCAACACCTTCAATAAGCAAATCGGCAAGGTCGGCGCAACCTGAGTGGGGTGGGCACTCGGCGTACACCCTTGTGTAGTGGAAAACTTTGTCGTCGTCTTTGGGGACGATAAAACCTTTTTTGTAGGCTTCGGCAACACGCTTTGCGCTTTGACCGTCCTTCATGTCGGCAGACTTTTTGTACCAAACAAACTGTTGGTACAAGCGTTCCTTTTGCGCCTCGTCCGTTGGCGCCTTGTTGATTTGCCAAAAGGAAAAGTCGGACGGTTTGAGTTGCTTGTCGCCATACATTTTGATGGCAGGGATGTGATTTAGGCGAATGGCATCCTGCAAATAGCCCATGCCGGCGGAAAAACATTCCTCGGGGGAAATCTTTTCGTCCGAGTCATTGTCGGAATCGTCGTCCATTCCGTCAAAACAAATTTGCGCCAAACGCATCAAACTTGGAACGTGGCCGTTGTTGCCAGCAGTGCCCAACAACTCCATGCATTGCTCCATAAGCCCAAAGTCGTCGTCGGAAACGTCGTACAAGTACACAAACAGTTTGTAGGCGCTTTCACTGTCGCCGTTTTTTGCACGTTCCAAAAGCCTTTCGTGCACGGGGCGTTGGTCGAAACCTTGCCGAAGTCGCTCAATTGCCACACGGTACTTTTGGTCGGCAACAAGCTTGCAACACCTTTCGGCTTCCTCGGCGGAAACGTCGAAGCAAGCAATTTCGTCAAAAATTTGGTAGATAGAAACACACGCCATGGCGCATCCTTGCTCCACTGCTTGGCGCAACAATTTGATGCCCTTGGCGCAATCTGCTTCCACACCCCAGTAGCCGTAGACGTAGGCAAGCCCAAGGTCACACTTGGCTTGGGAATGGAAGTTGTTGCTTGCCACGGTAAGCAAATTGACGCCTTGCTTGAACTCTTCGTTTTTAATGAGTTTGTGGGCCTCTTCGTAGGTTTTTTTGCTGTGCAATTTGGAAAGTTCTTTTGCACGTGGCAACCTTTCGGCGGAAAGTGGGTGCGTGTCCTCTTGGTACATCACAACGGCGGCGTAGTAGTTTTGGTAGGCTTCCTGCACGAACGCTTGCCTAACTTTGTACATTTCGTCGGTGGGAAAGTACATGAAATTGGGCATACGTATGCGAAAAAGCGCCACTTGCTTGTCGTTGAACAACTTGTTGGCAAACGCCAAATCTTGGTCGTCCTCCAATGGCAAACCAACGGAAAGAAGCGGGTATTTTGCAGAAATGTCCTTGCCGTCAAGCATGTCCAAGTACAGTTCGCAAGCAACCTTGACAACCAAGCCCAACAGCATCAATTCTTCCGTTTCGCCGTGTTGCTTGGCAAGTTCTTCGAACAACGCAAAAAGTTCGCCCTGACGGCGAAACACGTCGTCTTTGTTTGTGGTGTGCAAGTTTAGCACCGTTTGTGGGGTAAGCATGATTTCTCCTTGTGTGGGGGATGAGATTTTGCCTTGCGTTGAAAAGTTTGGCGCAAAATTTGCAAAAAAAGTTGCCCAAACTTGCCAACTGCTTGCGTTGCAACAATTGTACCATTTGTAGCACACAAAGTCAATAGCAAAGGGGAATTTTGTGGCAAATTTGCACGTGAAAACGTTGCTTTCGCAACAACTTGCGAAAAAACGATGCGCAAACGGCAACAACGTGCTCAACGGGCAAAACAATTGCGCTTTGCCTGTTGACTTGCACTGCCATTTTGTGCTACAATGCTTGTGGAGGGCTACAAAAATGACAAAAAGCGCAAACGTGTTTTCTCTTGTGATACTGATACTGTTTGTTGTTGTGGGTGTTTTCACGCTGGTTTCCGATGGTATTTTTGGCGCAAACGGAGTGGAAACAACGGCAACCATCAGCAAAATAGAAAAAGTCTACCAAGGCACGGCAACGGTACACAAAGTATACGTTTGCTACACGGTGGATGGCGTTGACTACGTCGACGTTTTGTTGGATGCCTACGATCCGTCCATGCAAGAAAACGGGCAAATTTCCATTTTGTACATGCCAAACAACCCAACGGAAATTTCCTACCCAAAAATGCGTTGGCTACCTTGGCTACTGCTTGCAACGGGCGCAATTGGCATTGTGGGCTACTTTGCCACAAACAAGGCAAAAACCAACCACGCCCCCTAGAAACGGCAGTTGCAAAAAGGTTTTGGCACGTTCAAACGCACCACGTTTGCCAAGCCACAAAACGCAACGCATTTTGACTGAAAATTTTGGCTCACAACACAAAAAAAACGCACCACGTGGTGCGTTTTTCTATTTTGGTTGTCTTTGTTACTTTTTGCCATAGGGATTTTTGAAACGTGGGCTGTTGAGCACCTCGCCAAGCACAATCGCACGTTGCAAACGTTTTGCATCGAACTGCCTTGTTCCGTCTTCGGTGACGTAGGCAACGTCTTCGGCAATCAGTCGCACGCCGTCGAGAGCCGGGCAACCTTCGTCGTTGATGTCGCCAAGGCTACCAACAATTTCGTCGTACTCTTCCACCTTGCCAATGTGGCCGTGGCTTTCGTCAATGGGTGGTTTCTTGACTGTTGGCGTTGTGTAAGATTTGCGAGTACGCAAACTTTCCACGTAGCGACGCTGTTGTTCCGTCAGTTCCGTTGGGTCGGACGTTGTTTCCGAAACGGTTTTGCGTTGTACTTCTACCTTTTTGGCGGATTTGACAATTGAAGAAATTATTCCTATCACAACCAAAAGTGGTATAATAAATTCCATACTTACTCTCCAATGTTGCAAAAGCAACTAGTTGCTACTTTTTGTCGCCCTTTCCACTGCCTGTGCCGGGTGCGCTTTCGCCTGTGCCGGAAATTGCAGTTCTCATGGCTGTGTCAGCTTGGATGTTTTGCATTTGGTAGTAGTCCATGATGCCCAAACGGCCACTGCGGAAAGCATCTGCCATTGCACGTGGAACTTCGGCTTCGGCTTCTACAACCTTTGCACGCATTTCTTGTGTGTGCGCCTTCATTTCTTGTTCGGTTGCAACAGCCATTGCACGGCGTTCTTCGGCGTTGGCTTGCGCAATGCGCTTGTCTGCTTCGGCTTGGTCCATTTGAAGTTGCGCACCAATGTTTCTGCCAACGTCTACGTCAGCAATGTCGATGGACAAAATTTCAAACGCTGTGCCGGCATCCAAACCCTTTGTGAGAACGGTTTTGGAAATGAGGTCGGGGTTTTCCAACACTTCTTTGTGTGTCAAGGAACTACCAACCGTGGTAACGATACCTTCGCCAACACGGGCAATGATTGTTTCTTCCCCTGCGCCACCAATCAAGCGGGAAATGTTTGCTCTTACTGTTACACGTGCTTTAACACGCAATTCAATACCATTTTTTGCAATGGCGGAAATAACCGGTGTTTCAATAACTTTTGGGTTTACGGAAACTTTTACAGCATTCAAAACGTCACGGCCTGCAAGGTCGATTGCCTTTGCCGATGGCAAGGAAAGTTCAATGTTTGCGCTGTGCGCAGAGATGAGTGCGTTAACAACGTTACTAACGTTACCGCCTGCCATGATGTGGCTTTCCAATTCGGAAATGTCAATTTCCAAACCGGCTTTTCTTGCACGGATGTACACGTCTACCAAGGTTTTGTAGCGGATGCGACGCACCTTCATACCAACAAGTCTGCCAAGGCCAACGGGCGCACCGCTCACAATGCTTGTGAACCAAGAGCCAAGTGGCAAAAAGAACAGCAAGATCAAAAACAGCACACCAATAATGATACCCAAAATCAAACCTGGGTCAACAGCCATTGTTTCGGCAAATGCCAACAAATAGTTCATAAAATTTTACCTCCTAAATTTTCAATATTATTTTTGAACAACTACAACTCGTTGCCCTTCAACTTGCACAACTGCAACCGTTGCGCCAGCGGAAATGAACCCCTCCCTGGCAACAACGTCCACAACGGCGTCGTCGAAAGCAACTTTGCCAACAGGTCGCAACGCAGTTTGCGCTGTTCCCGTTTTGCCAAGCAAATGGGAAAAATCCTTGGTGCCTTCCGTCAAACTTTCCGAAACGGACGACTCGACGTTGAAAATGGCAGTTTTGCCCAATTTGCCCTTGATGATGCCTTTGTGGATGAACACAAACAGCAACGCCAACATAACAATTACAAAAAGCACCATGTACAACAGCATCCATCCGTTACCGCCTGCAAGCATGCGCAAAACAATGCCTGCAAGAATAAGCACGATACCGCTGATGCCGGCAACGCCAAAGCCGGGAGTGAACGCCTCCGCAATGCACAGCGCAAAGCCTACCAAAAGTGCCAAAATCACCCAAGGCGACATACCCGAGAACAGCAACAAAAAACTTTCCCAAGCACTAGCCGAAGATGCAAATGCCAAAATGTTCATCAATTTCCTCCTTTATTCTTCAACGTAGGGTTGCAACAATCCCACGGAACCATCCTTTCTGCGATACACAACTTCGATTGCGCCGTTTTCTTCGTTGGCGAAAATGTAGAAGTCGTGACCTACCATGTCAAGGTTTTCCGCCGCTTCTTCAGCAGACATGGGCTTTACGGCAAAACGCTTGACCTTGTTGATTTCCACGGGTTGCATATCCACGTCGGATACAAACTCGTATTCGCTGGGGCGCTCGGGCATTTTGAAAGACTTGTTGAGTTTTTCTCTGTGCTTTACCAGTTGCCTTTCCAACTTGGGAAGACAGCTGTCGATGTTGTAGTACATTGTGTCGCCCACAACTTCGGAACGAATGTAAACGCCGTGGTAGCTGATAGAAATTTCCATTTTGCTTTGTCTACCCGTTTCCGACATCACAACTTTGCAAGGCGTTTCTTTGTCGGGAAAGTACTTGTCTAACCGTCTGAGTTTGCCTTCCAAAATTTGTTCCAATCTGTCTGTTACACGATAGTTTTTTGCAACAATTTCTAATTTCATAGTGATACCTCCAACTTTTACTAGGAAAGGCAAAACCTTTCCCATCTACAATATATCACATTTTGAATTCATTTTCAAGATGTTTTGAAAAAATTTTTCAAAAAAGTTGCAAGGCGTGGCGCAAAATAGAAACAATTTTGAAAAAGCATATTGACATTTGCCTTTTGCCGTACTATAATACACGTGCGAGGTGAAAACTATGAAAAAATTTGTTTGTATACTTTTGGTTTCCATGTTGTGCATTGCAACGGCGCTTTGCTGTGTTGGATGCGCAAAACCATCCATGAAAAGTTTGATTGTTGGCGTTGACCAATTCTACTTCCAAAACATGCCACAATTCCAAATTGACATGACGGAGTACGTAAACGACAACGGCGCCGAAATTACCTACGTTGCAACAAGCGACAACGAGTGTGTTGAACCGTCGGTAGACGGCACCAAAATTTTGGCAAAAGCCAAGGGCGACGGCACGGCAATTGTCACCATTGATGCAATGGTTGGCGGAAGCGTGGCGCTCTCGTTGGAGTGGGAAATTGTTTTGCGCCCTTGCAAAACCGTTGTGTGCGTTGGCGACAGTTTGACGCACGGCGCAGGTCGCTACAACGAAGCCTACCCTGTGTTTCTTCAAGAATACCTTGGCGAAAGCACAAGAGTTGTTAACTGCGGTTTGGACGGAGCCAACATCACAGGCTTTGGCGGACACGGCAAAACACACCAATACATCAACTTGACAAGCGGAGCAAACCAACAATACCGCACAAGCATTGTTTCCCAACCGGACATCATTGTTATCATGCTGGGCACAAACGATGCAACCGGCTGGAAGGATGCCGAAGCAACCTACTACCAAGAATTTTGCAAACTTATTGAAAGTTACCAAGAACAATGCCCCAATGCGCAAATTGTGCTTGTTGTTTCCCCACCAACGTTGAACCCCAACGGCTACAACATCCCCAACGACGTTATCAAAGCCAACGTAAACCCAATTCAACGCCAACTTGCCGAGGAGTACGAACTTGTGAGCATTGACATGCGTGAACTGTTTGAAACACACGAAGGTGGCTACGAACAATTCTTTGTGGACGACGGCGTGCATTTCAACGTGCCCGGCGCACAATTTGTTGCGCAAGAAGTTGCCAACGTTTTGTGGACTTTGTAGTTGTTTTTGCAACACGCATACCTTGTTTTGAAAGGACCCTATGGAAACACCAGCAAGGCAATGACAATTTGCTGTAGAGTTGGTTGCTGACAATTCTGTAGACACGGCTGTGAGTAGACAACTGGATAATGAAATAGACAGAATTGCAAAATAGGAGGATAACGATGAAAAAGAGGATGAGGGCTTTCTACGACGTTTTGGTATATTCTATAGTATGTGTACCATTGATGGTTTTGGCAATCATAATTATGGCGATTATGATTTTTCAATGGTATAATGCATGGGTACCTAACCACTTGACAGCATCAATCATTTTAGGAGCTTGTGGCGGAATATGCGCGGGTGGAACCATTTTGATAAACGGATGTACGATTGATACTGAAGGGTTGCTGTTTTACTATTTCCCGTGGACTACATCATGGAAGAAAGCCAGGGACAATATTGATATAAACTGGAATCAAATGACCGACCTTTCTGAAATTGACGGATTTGAAGTGGTTAAGCTAACAGAAGAAGAAAAACAAACCAAGGTGTTCTACAAACATCGAAAAAACAAATATTTGAAAATCAACTTGAAAGACGGAAAATGCAAATATGTTTATGTAGGAAACTATTCTGATAAGCAAATAAGGTATATTATGGCTCTTGTTAGAATAAATCAACGAGATAATCCTAAATCAACAAAAACAAACTAGCCACGTTTTCCACAGGTGCAACTATCCACAAGATAATTGCACCTTTTCTTTGCACATTCCCCCACCACGGGGTGGGGAAAAGGCATCGACAGCAGTCGATGCCTTGTTTTTTTTGTTGCGCACCATTGCACGTTTGCTATTGACAAACCCCTTGCGGGCGTGTATAATATTCTACAACAAGCAAAGGGAAATTGAAGTTTCCAAAAATTTCCGATTGAGCACGGCAGGAAAGATACTGCAACTTTTTGCACGGGCAATTGGACACAACAAGTTGTTGTGTGGGCAAATTGTTGTTTCATTACAAAAGGAGAAAACATGAAAAAACATTGGGTGGAAAAAGTGATATCCTTGTTGGATCCAATTGGTGTCTATGGCATTGCACCACTAGACGAATATAGCGATACTGCCAAACGTGCGTTGGACATACTAGACAAAGGCAACGCAGAGATGTTGAAACAATTTTTGCTAGACCAGTATTCCACGCAAGCAGAAGCATCCCTTGCAAAGGTAAACCTTGCAGTTGATCTTATAGTTTTCATAAAAGAAAATTGCAACTAGAAAAAGCGTGCTAAAACAAAATGGTCTACAAACTTGCAATACGCAGGCGTGAACACTACAATCGTCCATTCTATTTCAAACTAACCAAAAAAGAACTTGTAGAATTTATTGAAAACTAAACAACATCATGTTCTACACCAGCGCAGTTATCTAGCAGATAGTTGCGTTTTTTTGGCAAAACCCCCACCACGGGGTGGGAAAAAGGCATCGACTGTTGTCGATGCCTTGTTTTGTTGATATTCACAAAAAGCAGTTTTAGCGGAAGTAGATTTCGCCACAGTTTGCATCCACCACAACGGTGCTGCCTTGCTTGATTTTGCCCAAAAGCAATTGTTCGGCAAGGGCATCTTCCACCTTGCGTTGCAAAGCACGCTTTAGGGGGCGTGCGCCATACTGCTTGTCGAACCCTTGCTTTGCAATGACGGCAATTGCACCGCTTGTGAACTTGAGATCCAAAGTGCCCTTGAGGCGCACAACCAACTTGTAGCACAGCAGTTCGGCAATTTGCCTTGTTGCATCCTCGTCCAGGTAGTTGAACACCACGGTTTCGTCCACACGGTTCAAAAATTCCGGGCGGAAGAACTTTTTTAGTGCGTTTTCGGCATTGTCCCGCATGCTGTTGTAGTCGGTTGTTCTGCCAAAGCCCATGGGTGTGGCAGAAGTTGAAACGCCAATGTTACTTGTGAGAATGATGACGGTGTTGCGGAAATCCACAGTTTTGCCGTGGGAATCGGTAAGCCTGCCTTCGTCCAAAATTTGCAAAAGCAAGTTGAACACGTCCGGGTGGGCTTTTTCTATTTCGTCGAACAGCACAACGCTGTAGGGTTTGCGATGCACCCTTTCCGTTAGGTAGCCACTTTCTTCGTAGCCTGCGTAGCCCGGGGGCGCACCAATCAGTTTGGAAGTGGATTGCTTTTCCATGTACTCCGACATGTCAAGGCGAATAACGTCGTTTTCGCTACCGAACAAGGCATCGGCAAGTGCCTTGGCAAGTTCCGTTTTGCCAACGCCCGTTGGTCCAACAAAAATGAAACTGCCAATTGGTCGATTTGGATCTTTGAGGCCTGCACGTTGACGGCGAACAGCCAACGAAACGGCTTTGACTGCGTGTGGTTGGCCAATTACTCGCTTGCCAAGTTCTTCTTCCAAATGCACAAGGCGTTGGCGTTCCGTTGCGGTAAGTTGGCTAACGGGAACACCCGTCCATTGCGAAATTACTTGGCACACGTCCTCGGCAGACAAAACTTTTTTGGCGCTGTTTGCCAAACCGCTGTCGTTCTTGGCAAATTGGTAGGTTGCGTACAGCCTGTTGTACTCCTGCGTTAGCCTGTCGGCAAGTGGATGATTGCCTGCATGGATTGCGCCGGAAATTTGCCTTTGAAGCAATTTGAGTTGATTTTGCATGTCCAACAACTCCTTGGGCACGGCGTAGGAAGAAATTTTGAGTTTGCTACAAGCCTCGTCGATGACGTCGAAGGCTTTGTCCGGAAGGAACCTGTCGGCAATGTATCTGACGGACAGCGTCACAGCCGACTGAATGGCTTCGTCGCTGATGACAACGCCGTGGTGTTGCTCGTACTTGGATTTTACGCCACGCACAATTTCTATTGCCACGTCTACCGACGGTTCGTTGACGGTTATTGGTTGGAAACGGCGTTCCAACGCAGGGTCTTTTTCGATATACTTGCGATACTCGTTGATGGTTGTTGCGCCAACAATGTGTAACTCGCCACGGGCAAGTGCCGGCTTCAAAATTTCCGCAGCGTCCATTGCGCCGTCGGAAGAACTGCCTGCGCCCACCAAGTTGTGAATTTCGTCGATGAACAACACGATGTCGCCAGCCGACACAACCTTGTTGACAACACTCTTCAAGCGTTCTTCAAAATCCCCACGGTAGCGTGTGCCTGCAAGCATGCCGGCAATGTCTAGTTCAACAAGTCGCTTGCCTTGAAGGTAGGCAGGAACCGTGCCTTCGGCAATGCGCATTGCAAGGCCTTCCACCACGGCTGTTTTGCCCACACCGGGCTCGCCAACCAACACGGGGTTATTTTTGGTGCGACGGCACAGCGTTTGAATGACACGCTCTGTTTCCAAATCTCTGCCAATGATGGGGTCAAAACCGCCAACGGATGCCTTTTCCGTAAGGTCGAAACCAAACATCAGGCCGTCGGGGTCGGCAACACGTTCCACCGATGCGCCTGCAGTTTGCAGTTGCTTGCCTTCGTCCGACGGAACGCCCTTGATGTAGCGCAAAAGTTTGTCCTTGTTGGGCAAGGAAGATGCAACGTGCTCGAACAAATGTTGTGGGCGTTGGTTGCGCTTTTTCAGCAAGTAGTCAATTTTGTTGTAGGCATAGCAAGTGGGCATGGACAAAATTGCCAACAGCATGTGGATGCAGTTGACGTCCTGCTCGCCCATTTCCAATGCAAGCAAAGTTGCTTTGGCACGCATGTCGTCTACTTCTTGAGAGTCGGAAAAGGCGCCACCCCTGCCACGTTCGGCAGGTTCTACGTTTTGCGCATTGATGCCAAATTGCTCCAAAAAGGGCCTTGCCTCGTTGTTGGTGTGCACCAACGTGCGCAAGATGTGCTTTGTTTCCAATTGCGTGTCCATTCGTGCACGAGCGTACATTCGTGCCGTTTCTAGTACTTGTGTGAATGTGTCCGAATACATTTGCAACCTCAAAAAGCCGTGTGGCTTTGGTGTTAGTACTTTTATTGTACCAAATTGTGCAAACTTTTTCAAGGAAATTACACAAATAACTACTTGCTACATCAAGTTTTTTTGTAGATTTTGCGTTGACTTTTGCAAAAGACGACAAATTTCCATTGCAAACGACGGCACAGCCGACAAAATTGCCACCCAAACCCAAAGGTAGGGGGAAAGGTTTTGTAGCCCAAACAGCACTTGTAACTGTGGCACGAAAGCCACCGTTAGCACAAGCGCCGTAGAAATAAGCAGGGAAAGAAGCAAAAATTTTGTCATTCCACCGCCAAACAAACCTTTGGACGTGCGCACTTGCAACACGAACAGCAATTGCGAAAGGGAAAGCACTAAAAACGCCATTGTTTGTGCGCTTGTTGGGGAAACGGCAAGCCCAATTGCAAAGGCAACAAGGGTGGAAATGCCAAACATTGCGCCACCAAGAACAATTTTTGCGCCGTTGCCACTGCTGAAAAAGTTTTCCGTTGCAGGTTTGGGCGGTTGTTGCATCACGTCGCTTTCCGCCTTGTACACGCCAAGCGCCATGGACGGCAAACCGTCGGTAACAAGGTTGATCCACAGCAGTTGCATTGCCGAAAGTGGCGACACGTCCCACAAAATCATGGCAACGAACACAAAAAGCACTTCGCCAATGTTGCACGAAAGCAAGTAGCAAACGGTTTTTTTGATGTTTTGGTACACGCTTCTGCCAAGGGCAACGGCATCCACAATGGTGGCAAAGTTGTCGTCGGCAAGCACCATGTCACTGCTGTTTTTGGCAACTTCCGTGCCACTGCCCATTGCGCAACCAATGTTGGAGGCTTTGAGCGCAGGCGCATCGTTGACACCGTCGCCCGTCATTGCAACAACGCCCTTGTTTTGTTGCCACGCCTTGACAATTCGCAGTTTGTCCGACGGGGAAACACGTGCAAAAACGGCAACACGTGGTACGTTTTTTGCCAATTCTTCATCCGTCCAAGTTGCCAAGGTTTGCCCGTCTACTGCCAAATCGTTTTGCCCCAAAATGCCAACTTGCCTTGCAATTTCCTTGGCTGTTTCCAAGTTGTCGCCTGTGATCATCACGGGGCGAATGCCTGCCGACTTGCAAGTTTCCACGGCAGGTTTGCTTTGTGGGCGTGGTGGATCAACAATTGTGAGCAATGCAACAACGTTCAAGTTTTGTTCCAAACTGCCGTTGCGTGGAAAGTTGTGCTCTACCTTTTTTACCGACAAAGCAAGCACCCGAAGCCCCTTTCTTGTGTACACGTGGTACTGTTTTTGAAAACTTTGGCACACGTTGCAACGGCTTTGCATAACTTCGAAACTGCCCTTTGTGATGGCGTAGTGAATACCGTTTGCGCACACAACCACCGTCATCATCTTGCGATTGCTGTCGAATGGAATTTCGAACAGCCGACTTGCCTTTGGCGCTTCCGTTTGGCAGCATACTGCCACTTCCGTTGGATCTCCAAGCCACACTCCATCGGCATTTTGCACGGCATCACTGCACCACGTGTAGGCAATTTTGTGGAAATTGTCCTTGGCAACGTTTTGCGCAAGTTGAAAAGTTGTGCCATCGAAAATGCCGTGAAGCGTCATTTTGTTTTGCGTGAGTGTGCCCGTTTTGTCGGTGCAAATGACAGTTGCGCTACCCAATGCTTCCACGGCAGTAAGCCTTTTGACAATGGCGTTTTTTTGCGCCATTTTTTGAATGCCTTGCGCAAGCACCACGGTGACAACCGCAGGAAGCCCTTCCGGGATGGCGGCAACTGCAAGGGAAACGGACGTCAGAAACACGTCCAAAAACACTTGCAACACGCTTCCACCCCTGACTAGTCCCTTGACAAAGCCCACAACAAGCACAACGGCGCACACGGCAACGCACACCATGCCAATGTACTTGGAAAGTTGCTTTAACTTTTGTTGCAACGGCGTCAAAACTGCCTTTTCCGAAGCAAGCAAGTGGGCAATTTTGCCAATTTCCGTGTTGTTTGCCGTTGCCGTGACCTTTGCCACACACTTGCCCTTGGCAACAAAGCACCCTGCAAAAATTTTGCCTTTGTTGCCCAAAGCCCCGTGTTGCTTTTCCACAGCAAGGCTTTCGCCGGAAAGTGGCGATTCGTCCACAGCCAAATTGCTACTTTGCAACAGCGTGCAATCGGCTGTGACAACGTCGCCCATTTCCAACAAACACACGTCGCCAACAACGACGTTTTTGCTGTCGATTTTGTAGATTTTGCCACCACGTATCACCGTTGTTTGCGGGGAAGTGAGTTTTTTCAAACTTTCCAACGACTGCTCGGCACGATGCTCCTGAATGGCGCCAAGAAGTGCGTTTGCCAACACGATTGCCACAATTATTGCAGGTTCAAGCAAGTCGGTTGCGTTTCCACCGACAATGGCAACAATTGCCGAAAGCGCCGAAGCAACCAAAAGCACAACAATCATTGTATCGGCAAATTGCGCCAAAAATTTGGCAAAAAAACTTTGCTTTTTGCCCTGCTCCAACACGTTTGGCCCGTTTTGCGCAAGCAGTTTTTGCGCTTGCTCCTCCGTCAGCCCAAAAAAATCTAGTTTTTCCACAGTCACACTCCCCTGTTTATACGCTTGTTCATTGTATGCAACGGTGTGGAAAACTAGACTTTGGCAAGGCGCAAAAAAAAGCCCAACACGCAACACGTGTTGGGCTTTTTGACGTTTTGTAGTTTGTTTTCTAGTCTATTGGCAAAAATTCGTCGGTGATGTTTTGCTTTGTTGCAGTTTTGCCAAAGTTGTCGATGCTGACTTTGTTCTTTTCGCCGTGCGTCAAGCATCCTGCTCCACCAACGCAACCCCCAAGGCACGCCATGCCTTCGATAAAGTTGCTGTCGATGAGGTTTTTGCTTTTCTTCATCAAAGCAAGTTTGCACTCTTCAATGCCGTTGCAAACAGTTGGATTTACCTTGAAATCCACCCCCTGCTCTTCCAAACTGCGCACTGCCGCTTCGGCAAGTCCACCACTGCGAGCAAAAATTCTGCCAAAGAAAGATGCGTTGTCGATGGTGCCTTCTTGCAAAGTTGTGATTTCGATATCCCTGCTGTCGAACAGCGCTTGCAATTCTTCAAACGTCAGCACCACGTCTACAAACGGCGCAACGTTTTGCTTGGTACGTTCTGCCTTTTTGGCTGTGCAAGGTCCAATGAACACCACCTTGCTGTTGGGCACTTGCTTTTTGATGAACTCTCCGATTACTGCCATTGGCGACCGGTTGTGCGACACGTGTTCCAACATTTGTGGGAAGTGTTTTTCCACGTAGGACACAAACGCAGGGCAACAACTGCTAAGCAAGAAGCCCTTTTCCGCAAGTTCCACGGCTTCGTCCTTGGCAACCATGTCGGCACCCATTGCCGCTTCCACAACGGAGTAGAAGCCCAATTGCTTGATGCCTGTCAGCACTTGGCCAAGTTTTGCGTAGGTAAATTGGCTGGCAATTGCAGGCGCAACAACGGCAAACACCTTGTAGTCTTGGTTGTTGTTGCTGTTTTTGATGAGGCGAATTGCATCCAGTATGTACGAAACGTCGGTGATGGCGCCAAACGGGCATTGGTACACACACGCCCCGCAGGAAATGCACTTGCTGTTGCGAATGCGTGCAGTGCCGTCCTCGTTGGTGGAAATGGCCTTGACTTTGCAAGCCCTTTCGCACGGGCGCTTGTAGTTGCGAATTGCGTGGTAGGGGCAAATTTTGGCACACGCCCCGCATTGTTTGCACTTGGTTTTGTCTACGTGGGCAACACGGTTTTCGTCAATTGTGATGGCGCCAAACTTGCATGCGTACTTGCATTGATGCGCCAAACAGCCTTGGCAAGCGTTTGTCACTTCGTAGCCACCAATGGGGCATTCCTCGCAAGCAACTTCCACCACTTGAATGGGGTTGGGGTTTTCCCTGTTGCCACCCATTGCCATTTGAATGCGTTCGGCAACAATGGCACGTTCCTTGTACACACAACAGCGCATTGTTGGCTCTTTGCCGGGGATGATGCGTTTGGGAATTTCCAACAGGCTACTTTCCAACGTGCCTGCCCATTCTTCCCTTGCAACTTCCTTCAACACCCTGTACTTTACAAATTGAACTTTCGTGTCGAACTTTAGTACTTCCACTTTGCTCTCCTTTTGCAAACGTTCCAACTATTCTTGTGAAACACGTGCAACTTTGATAAGGTTTGTTCCAACGTTTTTGCCAAGTGGCACGCCGGCTGTGATAACGATGTTGTCCCCTTCCTTGGCAAGTCCCAAGCGTTTTACCGTTTCTTCAGCATTGATGAACATGTCGTCGATGTTGTCGAAAACTTGGCAAATAACGGGGATTACGCCCCAACTTGGGGAAAGTTGGTGGTACACCTTGTCGGTGCTGGTCATGGCAACGATGGGCGCACCCGGACGGAAGCGGGAAACCATGCGTGCGGAAATACCGCTTGCTGTGTACACCACAATTGCCTTTGCTTGAATGTCGAAAGACGTGTTTACCGTTGCGTGGGAAATGGCGTCGTTGTTGTCCATCAAAGTGAATGGGGAGGACGTGTACATTGCCTTGTAGTCGATGTTGCGTTCGGCTTCTTCGGCAATGCGAGCCATTGTTGCAATTGTGTTGGGTGGGTTGATGCCCACGGCGCTTTCTGCCGAAAGCATCACGCAACTTGTGCCGTCGTACACGGCGTTGGCAACGTCTACAATTTCCGCACGTGTTGGGCGAAGTTTTGTGATCATGCTTTCCAACATTTCCGTTGCCGTGATAACAAACTTGCCACGCATACGGCTACGTGTGATAAGCACTTTTTGAATTGCAGGAAGTTTTTCGTAGGGCAATTCCACGCCAAGGTCGCCACGTGCAACCATGATGCCGTCGGAGAAGTCGATGATTTCTTCCAAATTGTTCACACCTTGTTGGCTTTCAATTTTGGAAACGATTGCAACGTCCTTTGCGCCACGGCTTGCAAGGTACTCCCTTACTTGCTTTACGCAATTTCCATCTTGAACAAAACTTAGGGCAAACATTTCAGCGCCGATTTTCACGCCAAAATCCAAGTCCTTTTTGTCCTGCTCGGACAAAAACGGCATGTTGAGTTTTGCATTGGGGGCAAACAAACCCTTGCGATCTGCCAAAACACCACTGTTTTGCGCAACAGTGTGGATTGTGCCGTTTTCGATGCCAACAACCTTGAAAATGAGCAACCCGTCGTTGAGAAGCAAATCCGAACCAACGGCAATGTCCTTGTGCAAGTCGGGGTAGGTAACGGAAACCCTTGTTTCGTCGCCAACAACGGGTGTGTTGACAAAGTCGAACTTCATGCCTTCCACAACGTCAATTTTGCCATTGGCAAAAGTACCAATGCGCACTTCGGGGCCTTTTGTGTCCACCATGATGGGGATGGGCATGCCAAGGGCACGGCGCACTTTTTTGATGTTGTCCACCTTGACTTGGTGTTCCTCGTAGGTGCCGTGGCTCATGTTGATGCGGGCAACGTTCATGCCGGCAAGCGCCATTTTTTTGAGTTGATCGTAGGTGGTGCTTGCTGGGCCAAGGGTGCAAATAATTTTGGTTTTTCTCACAATCTATTCCTCCCAACGAAAATTGGCTGTGTTTTGTTGCCGAAATTGGCAACAACACCGTCTTTTAGAAAGTTTGCGCAAATCCGTTGACCTTTTGCATCAGTTTGGTCTTTTTGCAAAAAATCAACTTCTACGCATTATACTCATTATACTGCAAAATGCAAATTTTGTAAATAAACTGCGTATAAATTTTGCCAAATTGGCAGTATTATTTTATTATCTATAATTTGTTCTACAACCCTTTCGGCAAAAACAAACCCCACGCAAAAAAAACGGGCAGTTTGAACAAGGCAATTTTGTTGACAATTTTTGCCTTTGCAAGTACAATGTAGAAAAGAGAAAAACGGAGGCCACAATGAAAAACTACTTGCATATTTCCGAAGAAGTACAACAAGCCTTGGCTGAGAACAAACCTGTTGTTGCGTTGGAATCGACCATCATTTCCCACGGAATGCCCTACCCGCAAAACGTGCAAACGGCGCAAATGGTAGAACAAATAATTCGTGATGCAGGCGCAATCCCCGCAACTATTGCCGTGATAGAAGGCAAACTGACTGTGGGTTGCTCGGCAGAACAAATTGACCGTTTGGGACAGAAGGGGCTTGCCGTGACAAAGGTTTCCCGCAGGGACTTGCCGTTTGTTGTGGCAAAAAAGCAAGACGGAGCAACAACCGTGGCTGCAACAATGTACATTGCGCACCTTGCCGGAGTGCACGTGTTTGCAACGGGTGGCATTGGCGGAGTGCATCGCAACGCCGAAACGACCATGGATATTTCCGCCGATTTGGACGAATTGCAAGAAACAAGCGTGATGGTTGTGTGCGCAGGCGCAAAATCCATTTTGGACATTGGCTTGACTTTGGAATGTCTGGAAACTCGTGGAGTGCCGGTTGTTGGCTACAAAACGGAAGACATGCCTGCTTTCTACACACAAAAAAGTGGCTTCAAAGTGGACTACCGACTTGACACGCCACAAGAAATTGCTCTTGCCTACCACTGCAAATGCGCAATTGGTTTGAAGGGAGGAATGCTTGTTGCCAACCCCATCCCCGACCAGTACGCAATGGACAGCAACTACATCGACGAAAACATTCGCCGTGCGTTGGAAGAAGCCGACCATTTGGGCATTCACGGCAAGGAAACAACGCCCTACCTTTTGGACAAAATTCAAAAGTTGACAGGCGGACAAAGCTTGCAATCCAACATCCAACTTGTGTACAACAACGCAAAACTTGGTGCCGAAATTGCCAAGGAATTGTGCAAAATCCGCTAGACGTGGTGCCGAAATAGCACTTTTGTCGATGCCAAAAATCAACAAAATGTCAACACGGCGTTGAACTACCATTGGGAAAACCCAACTGCAGAGAATTGACCGGAACAAAATTTTTGAGAAATAAACGGAGCAAAGATTATTCAAAATCCACTAGACGTGGTGCCGAAATAGCACTTTTGTCTACGCCAAAAATCAACAAAACGTTCGGCGTAAGTTTGCGCCAGAAAAGCCCAAACAAAAAAAAATGCCCATCACAAATGCAACGGCTGGGCAATTGAAAGAAAAAGTCCTTCGGAAAAACGTGCATTGCAAACAAAAAGAGCAAGAATAGAAAGGAAAAAACCTTTTGTTCTTGCTCTTGTTTTTTGTTATTCCACCACCACAATTTTGCTGGAAATTGCAAATTCTTCTGGGGTGCTTTTTGCAAGTTCTTGGTCGAGCTTGCTGAATTTGATTGTTTTGCCAACAAGCTTGTCTATGTTGATTGTGTTTGTCACAAGCAAGTTGATTGCGCTGGAAAACTTGCCAACGCCGTTGTACACGCCAAAAATTTTGAGGTGCTTTTGGCAAATTTGCGCAACGGACAGTTTGCTTTCCTTTGCCGAGTAGCCTGCCACGCAAATGTTTGCGTTGAAGGATGCCGCCTTGAACACGTCCTTGAAGTTGTAGTCGCTGTTGGCAAAGAACACAAGTTCCTTGCACATTCTGCCACCTGTGATGGTGCGAATTTCCTTTTCCACGTCCACTTGGTCGGAATTGAATGAGTAGTAGATGCCCAATTCCTGCGCCGAAGCCAACAATTCCTCGTTGTTGCTGACAAGCACCGGCACTGCTTGGTAGAACGCAACAAGTTGCGCAAGAAGCAAACCTGCTTTTGAGGTTGCAAAAACGGCTATGTGACGACCTTTTTCCAAGTTAAGCGAGTCGGCAATGTTCAAGCAAAACGCCAAGTAGGACACAAACAGCGCCTTCTCGTCGGACAAGTTGTCGGGAAGCACGTGCAACGCCGAGTAGGGCAAGTCCACAAAGTTTTGCAACAAGCCGTTGCAGTTGTGGCCAAGTTCTGCCATTTCCGAACAGTTGGTGTAGTCGCCAGCCAAACATTCGGCGCAACTTTCGCAAGGCAAGTAGGGTTCAATAACCACCCTGTCCATTTTGCGCAGTTTGGATTTTTCCTTGTTGAACACTTCCGACACAACACCCATGGCGTTTCTGCCAAAAACAAATGGGTACTTTCGTCGGTTTGTGCCGTTGTATATTTCGTAGTCGGATGTCGAGAGCAACACTTTTTCTACTTTGACCTTGACCATGCCGTTAGACAGCGTGGTTGGGGCAAACTCTTCCAAGCGAAGCGCCTCGGGACCGTCTAGTAACCAGGCTTTCATATCTCCTCCATTGCAACCGTTTGTTGGTTGCATTGCGCCTGCCACAAAAGTTGGTTGCAAGCGCATCGTTTGTACAATTATATCAAAAAAAGCGCAAAAAATCTACCCATTTTTGAAAATTTTTTCAAAGTACAAAAATTGTAGCGCAAAACGGCACGGTTTTCCCTACCCCTGCCTGCCTTTTTCAAATTTTTGGAGCGCAAAAATTTTTTGAAAAAAGTTTGAAATTTTTTGCAATTTGACAAATTTTGCAAAAAGTTGGCAAATTTCTTGGCTTTGAAAAAATGCAAATTCTAACGTTGCAAACGGGCAATTTTTGTTTTGGCAAAAAACTTGCGGTTTTTTGGGGCAAAACAGTGGCGGTTTTGACAGTTTTTGGCACCACGTGGTGCGGTTTTTGCACTTCAATTTGCCTTGGAAACGTGGCTTGCCGATTTTTGCAAGTTTTTGGCAAAAGTTTTGCACCTTGTTGACAACATTTTGGTTGTGTTGTACAATAGAAGCACACCACCACACGGAGGCAAAACAAAATGAAACTTCAGTACATGGGACACAGTTGTTTCCGCATTATCAGCGAAATGGGCACCACCATTGTGTGCGACCCATTCAACAGCCAAATGGTTGGCATAGATTTGCCAAAAATCGGTTGCGACGTTGTGACCATTTCCCACCACCACGACGACCACGACTGTTTGGACAGCATCAAGGGCAATCCTGCGCAATTGGACGGCGAAATTTCCTGCCTTGCCGACGACGTTGTTGTGGACAGTTTTGCCAGTTTTCACGACAAGCAAAAAGGCAAACTTCGTGGAACAAACCACGTGTTCCGTTTTGTTGTGGACGGCATTTCCGTTGTGCACATGGGCGACATTGGCGAACTGAATTTGCAACTTGTTGACCAAATTGCCGGTTGCGACGTGTTGCTTTTGCCCGTTGGCGGAACCTACACGGTGGATGCCACCGACGCCAAGTGGTACGTGGACAGGGTTTGCCCCAAAATTGTTGTGCCAATGCACTACAAAACGCCAATGCACAACTTTGAAATTGACACGGTGGAAAGTTTTTTGCACCTTTTCGACGACCAAGACGTTGTGCGCCACGCATCGGAAACACTTGTGCTGAACGACGTGCCAACAAACCAAACAACCAAAGTTATCACGCTGGAAATCTACCAAGACTAGGCAACGCTTGCGAAAGTTTAGGCGAAAAAGGGAAGTCTGAGCAAAGTTTTTCGCATACGGCGCAAACGTGAATGCTTGTTGCGCAAACGTGCAACAAGAGCGCAACACGTTGCAAAAGGCATTTTCCCTTGGCAAGTTGCCAAGGCAACGGCACGACAGTTTGTATTTTTCAAACGCATTGCACGCCTTTGTGGAACGAAAAGGGCAACAACACAACTTGTTTGCCACTTTCAAACAAGTTGCAAGCATTTATGCAATGAAGAGGGCAACAACTCTTTTGCTAAAAAGGCAAATTTCAACAAAACAGTAGGTTGCAACGCAAGTTTCAAGGGCAAAACGGCGTTTGGGAACGTCGCCTTGCTTGCAAAAACCAACTTTTGGGCGCCTGCAAAAAATTTTTTGAAATTTCGTGCAAATTTTTTGAAAATATTTGTTGCAAAGCGTTGACAAATCTTTTTTTACATTGTATAATAAGTAGGCTTTTGACAGTAGCAAAGGTTGATGACCTCGGCATGTCAGGGAACTAATATGGCGGCGTAGCTTAGATGGTTATAGCGGCCGGTTCATACCCGGCAGGTCGTTGGTTCGAGTCCGACCGCCGCTACCAAATTTGGCTCCTTGGTCAAGCGGTCAAGACATCGCCCTTTCACGGCGGTAACAGGGGTTCGATTCCCCTAGGAGTCACCATTGTGGGGAGTTAGCTCAGCTGGGAGAGCATCTGCCTTACAAGCAGAGGGTCACAGGTTCGAGCCCTGTACTCCCCACCATACAAAAAACCTCATCCAAACGGATGAGGTTTTTTGTTATCCAAGTCGCAGACTTGGTATATCATCACGCTTTAGCGTGCATTCACGTGCGACTAGATGATATACAACACGTTGTGTTGGTGATATGCAAAACTTCGTTTTGATGATATACACGCCGTAGGCGTGATTTGTTATGGCAGTTCAATTTTAATTGAAGACGCCCCACCATACAAAAACCTCATCCAAACGGATGAGGCATTTTTTTTGTTTTGTAATGAATGTTTGTGACTGACGTTTTATTGTTTTTGCAATTGACGTTTTGCAGTTGCCCAATGGCAAAGGCGTGGCGCAAAGTTAAAATTTGCAACACCGCATCGAAAGCCTTGGGTGAGTTTGTCCATGGAAGACGACAACATCAACAACAATACATGGCTAGTTTGTATTCTTGAAAAGGGAATACCTGCAAAAAACACTTGTTGTGGCAAGCGTTGACACGCCACAACTTCAAATATCAACCACGTGTGTGGGAAAACAAGTTGTGTTTGCAAACTTTGCTGTGCTTCAGTTGCTTTGAAAAATTCAATTTTGCTTGCAAAAACTTGCATTTTGAAAATACTGCGCACAAATTGCTTGCTAAGTATTGAAAAATCCCCCAAGAAGTGCTATAATTTTACAAAACAATGCAACAAATGCATTTTATAGGAGGAAAGCAATGAAAAAGTTTTTTGCAGAATTCAAAAAGTTTATTCAAAGAGGCAACGTGGTTGACCTTGCTGTCGGCGTTATCATTGGTGGCGCATTCAGCAAAATCACAAGCAGTTTGGTAAACGACATCATCATGCCACTCATCACGGCAGTGCTCAACTTGCTTGGTTTGCAAGGCGGAACAAAAGGTATGTGCATTGTGCTGAACGGCGTGCCACAATACTTGCCTGATGCAACGGGCGAATTGACTGTTGCCAACCCCGAAGCAATCCTTTGGAACTACGGCAACTTCATCCAAGTGATTTTGGACTTTTTGCTAATTGCAATGGTTTTGTTCTTGATCATCAAGGCAATCAACTTTGCCAACAGTGAAATGGGCGCAGTTGCAAGCAAAAACAAAGTGTTGAGCCGTGAAGAAGTGCGTGAAATGCGCAAACAAGGCAAAACTCGCAAAGAAATTGCACAAGCACGTGACCAACGCATTGCCGAACTTGCCGAACAAAAACGCCTTGCCGACGAAGAAGCAAAGCGCAACGCTCCACCAACGGAACAACAATTGCTTGCGCAAATTCTTGAGCAATTGAAAAACAAATAGGTTGTTTTGCAAAAACGTCAATTTTGCCAACACGGGGTAGCATTTTTTGGTGCTACCCCGTTTTTTTGCAACAAACAATCAGCGCAAACAGCAATGCCGAAAAACTACAAAAACCCCAACACGTGTGCAAAAAAAAACGCCCAAAGGATTGACCTTTGGGCGTTTTGCCTGTTTTGATGTTACTCTAGTCTTTGGGAAGGTTGAAGTGCCGTTTTGCCTTGCGCATGTACGCCACCAATCTGCCGTCTTGCAATTGTTTTTCCGTCACTTTGGATGTTTCCACAGTTTCCGGAATGATGAGCGTGTACTCCGTCATGCCTGCCCTAGCTGTGTAGTAGGTAGTGCAAGTGTGGCCACGCACTTCGTAGCGACATTCGTTGCACACAAAGGTTTCCATGCCGTGTGAAATGTAGAATGAACCGGAAGGGAATGGCTTGCCCGTTTGGTAGAACTTGCGTTCCAACTTGCCACCACAAAATTCGCAAACTCTGTAGGGAATGGATTCTTCCTTTTGTTTGTAGAACTCGGCCCTTTCTTTTTCCATAAATTTGGCGTGATTGTTTTTTGCAATTGCCTTGCCAATGTAAAAAACGGCAATGGCAACAGCCGTGCAAATGGCAACGTTGATAACGCCAAAAACGTCGTTGTCCTTCGCAACAAGAACTGTTGTGCCCAAAACAACGGCAAGAATGTTCCACACAATCACAGCAGCAACAATGGCGAGGATTTTTGCATTTCCCTTGAACAGGAATGGTTCTTCAATAAATTCGCCGTTCAAATCCCAATCTCTTTTTGCCATACGTCTCCTCCATACGGTTTGATAGTGCCATTATACTTTATTATAGCAAACATGTCAAGCAACCAATACTTAGTCCACGCACAATTGTTGTTGCAAAGAAAGCACCATTTGCTTGTACTCTTGCATGGTTTCGGCAAGTTTGTTTTGCTTGATGAGGCTGATGCAGTTGCAAATTACTTGGTAGATGCCGTTGTAGTAGTTGGCGCTGTTGTTGGAACTTTCAATTTTTTGCACAATTTGTGGCGCAGTTGCGTAGTAGCGCTTGATGAGCCACAAGCCTTCCGCTGTTTTTGCCATGTAGTTGTCCCTGAAGGCACGCAAAGTTTGCAGTTCCATGCAGTCGTCTGCCTTGCCAAGGTGTTTTACGCAAGCGGAAGTGAGGAAGCAACCGTCGCTACCGGAAGATGAACTTCCACTATCTTCGTCGCACCAACCGGGGCAACCGTAGCCGTCGTTTGTGCCTTCCACCCATTGTTCGTAGTAGGTGCAGTACCAACCTGCGCCCGTTCTGTGTTCCACGTTGCCACATTTGCAACAAAGCCAATATGTAGACATAGTTTTTGTCCTCCTTGTGTTCAAAATTGTGTTGCAGTGAAAGTTGCTTTTGTTGATTTTTTGTCCTTGCAAAACCACTGCAAAACTTGCTTTGCAATGGTTGTTGCACGGCGTTTTTGCCACCACGGGGTGGCAAATTTTGTTGTTGCTACTGCTTCAAAATTGCCCAAATAACGTTGAGCGAATCGTAGAAAATCGTCCATTCCGAAAGGTCGGCAAATGGCTTGATGCAGTTGTGTTGCTTGCAAAGTTCACGCTTGGTTTCCTCTTGGCACTCGAAGAACGTCCAACCGTGAGCAAGGTGGAAACGCACCCAGCGTTGGTGTTCCCAAGCGGAAAGTTGCGCAAAAATTTTGGCATTGTCCAACACGCCTTCGCCATTGGTTTGTTGCATGTACTTGGCGTTGTGCATTGGCGCAAACAACGATGCGCTTCGGTTGGAAGATTTTTCCCAAATGGAAATTTTTGCGTAGCTACGTTGTGGAAGTTGCGTGTCGTGTTGTTCGAACCACAAACGCATTGTTTCGCCAACAAACTTGAGCGCACCCAAGTTTTGAAGCCCTTGGAACTTGGTTTTTTGGCTGATTTTTTCCAAATTGGCAAGCACGGTTGCCACTTCTGCCGTGGTGGAAACGTCCCTGTTGCTGATTTTTGCAAACACGCTTGCCAGCACGTTGATGCAGTCGCCCCAGAATTGGCCAACGGCAAGTTTTTCCTCCTCGGTGGTGACGTCGGCCTTTTTGTACTGTGTGACAAGCCAATTGTACATCATTTGCACGTCGTCCCGTTGCATGTAGCACTCGTTGAGCCAATCGGACATGCAACTGTACACGCAGTGATAGTTTTCTTCCACGCTGTGTTCAACAATTTCGCCGTAGGTGTAGATTTCGTCGTTGTTACCAACCACGATAACCACCATGTTGTCGCTTGTAAGCACGGTGTGGCTTTCGTTCCAAACACCGTGGCCGTTGATGAGCAAAGCGTTGTTGTGCCTGTTCCAAATGTTTACAACAATGTACTGCTTGCAACCGTGGTAGCGTCCACCACTGTTGTCGGAACGGCATTGTTTTTCGTTGGAAATGTCTTGAATGATGGCGTTTGCAGTCAGCACGTTTCGGTAGTCGTCGCCTGTTGCAACAACAATAATGTTGGGCGCATCGGGAACGTCCAACTGCATGCCCAGTTCAAGTTTGTTGCGAATGTCGCCAAGCGCTTCGCCAAATTCGGGGTCGATGTCGTTGCCCATTTCGGCAATGTAACAGTTCAAAATGTCCAAAATTTCCAAGCAAAGTTGACGGTTGTGGGTGAACTTTACTTCACGGCCGGTCACGTTGTCTACGTGTGTGAAAAAGTCGAAATCCGTGCAAGCAACGTTGTTGAAACGGTACACAGGGGTGGGCATTTCGCCGTCGAAGGGGCTTTGTTGCGCCTTGTTGTGCTTGCTTTCCGCCAGCGCAACCACGTTGGCAAAGAACTTGTGGAAAGCCACCGTGTAGTCCTTGAATTGTTGTTCGGAAATGGTTCGGTTTTGCAATGCGTGTGTCAGCAATTTTTCAAGCGCCAACGATTGTTTTTCCGTTGCGCCACGCACGCTGTCTTCGTGCGCAAAGCACGGGTGTTCAAATGCAAACAAACCGCCAAGTTGCCTTGCAGATGGGTCGAAAACTTCCACAGCAAAGTCTCTTGCAAGTCCCTTGTCGTCCAAAGCGGAAGTTTGAACAAACAGGTCGTTGGTGATGGATTGGCCCGTTGAGCCAAAACCAAGCGCCCACACAAGAAGCCCTGCGTTGTTGGCAATAAGTTGGTCTTGCAAGCCCATTTGTGCAAGGCGTTGCACCGTTTGCTTGCCGATGGTTTCCGATTCGTTCCACACGTCCAAAATGATGCGTTTGGAATACTGTTCAACAAGGTAGGCTTCGCAAGCCGCCCAATATTTTTTGTAGCCGGATTTTTCCAGCGCTTTCTTTTCTTGCTTGGATGCGTACACAAAGTTGCGCAAGCCTTGGTCAACTTGATCTCCGCTTACAAAGGACACAACTTGTTGCGCCTTGGTTTTGTCGGCAAGTTGCACGGTCACCGTTGCGCTCTTCAACACTTTGGCAAAATCCAACAGCATTGTGCGATTGTGGTAGTCGTAGGCTTGGTAGTTGATTGTGCGCTTGGTCAACAGCACGTACTCGATGCGCATGCCGTCGTCCTTGAGCAAACGTGCATGGATGTCATCAAAAATGATGTCCATGTTTTCTTCCTCTTGCGGAATGTGGTTGTCGGCGCCAAATGCAAACACCACAAAACGGCAAGAGTAGTTTTCTCTGTTTTTGTTGTTCAAAAACAACGATTTTGCAATGCTTTTTGGGTGGCTCTTGTCCTTGACGTACAACCAATACACAAACCCGTGTGCCATTATTTCACGGCAAAGTTCATCCTTGCCATCGAAAGGCTCCAAGTTGGGGCTGGCAAACACCACCATGTAGTCGTTGGGGCGAGCAACGGATTTTTTGTCCTTTTTGTAGGCTTCCAACTGTTGTTGATAGTGCTTTTTGATGTCCTTGGCAAGATGCACCGTTTCGTCGGTAACGGCAGTAAGCACGTAGATGTCCCTGTTCTTGTCCCTGCGCAAAAGTTGCATCAAGCCGTAGAATTCGTAGCTTGCCTTTGCGGAAATTACAAACAGCGTCATTGCGCCTGCGTAGATGGACGAGCCGTAGTACAAACATTGCAACAGGCTGGGAACAATTGTTCCTTCAAACTCCATCAGCCCTTCGAAAGTCAACCCACCAATGCTACCGTAGATGGCTTGAATAACGGCAATGAAGCCTTTTTCCAAAGTTTCGCCATCCAACACAACAAGTTGAACGGCAAATTTGGTTGCAATGCTTGTGAGCAAGGCAACCCCAATAAAGAATGCTTCCACCAAAAATTTGCTGTGCGCAAACTTTCGGCGAATAGTGAAATAGAGCCAAACTGATGCCAGAAACAGTCCAACAATGGAAACTATTGCCAGCGCTACTCCCCAAAAAATCATAGAAATCCTCCAATTCTTGGTTTTGTCCACAAAGGAAGCACACACTCCCTTTGGTTAGTAATTACAGAACAAACAGCAACAGCACAACTTGCGATACAATGCAAAGTGAAGATGTTGCAATTTCTTTTTTGCAGTCGCCTTCCTTGGTGGCAAGCACAATTGTGACAATTGCCGAAGCAACCGTTGCCAAAAGCAACGGAAGCACAACAAAGCCCGTTGCCTTGCACGCAAAGTACAACAAGTAGGCAACAACGGCAAGTGCAAGTTGTGGCGCGTGCGCCAGTTTTGCCGAAACTGTGTCAAAATCCTCGGCGGAAATCCACAACCAACCAATTGTTGCAAAAACAAGCACGCCAAGCACGCAAGCCAAAACCCAGTTGGCAAGTTCGAAGGAAGCAAACAAAAGCAACACAACTGCCCCAACGTGCGCAACAAACGCAACGCAGTTGGAAACAATTGCAAGCACGGCAAATTCGTGCGAATCTTGGTTGAGGTACACCACGGCAACGACAAAACACTTGACAATTGCCACGGCAATCAAAGCAAACACCACCAAGTAGTGTTGCCTGAACACCATCAACAAAGCAACGTTGATTGCAGAAATTGCAAACAAAATTGCCGGAATAAGCGAAGTTCTTTCCTTGTAGGTCAGCCCGTACCTGCCGTTGACAAGCGCCAAAGTCAGCGGTTCAACAACGTTGTGAAGCATCAACGCAAAGAACACGCCGTACGCCCATTGCAAAGTTTGCCAACTTGCAACTTGCGCTTGGTTGAGGTAGGTCAAGAAGAACCACGTCACAATGGCAACGACGGTAGTCACAGCAGTTGCAACGTACCTGCCCATGTACTCGATGGGGTACCTGATGCCGGCAACTGCCCAACTGATGCTGTAGGCAACAACGCCCACAAGAATAACTGCCGAAAATGTGCTGACATTGCCACCAATTGCCATGGAAAGCGCCATCACAACCATGGCAAGCGCCGACAAAACCGTTTGCGCACGGAAGCCGGTTGCATCAAAATCCCACTCTTCCTTGCAGGTTTGAACAGCCATGATAACTTGTGTTATTTGCCCACCAACCATCACAAGCAATTCGAATGCGTAGTTGGAATCAGCTTGGTGGAACAGCCCTGCCAACATCACGGCAAATGCCGACATGATGGCGGTGAAAATGTGGAACACGCCAAGTTGCTTGATTTTGTTGACAAAGCCTTGCACCGACAATGCCACCCCTGCGGGGAACAACAACAGCGTGAGAAGTATTGCAAAAGAGCTGAAGTAGTCAGCAAACGCCATTGCCAATGCGCAGTTGACAACAAGCACAAAGTTGGCAACAAATGCGCCTGCTATCATCCAATTGACCTTGGCATCGTCCTTTTTGTGGGTGGCAAGCGCTTGGAAAGTTGTGCTTACCAAAGCAAAGCTGAGCGCCGATGCCGACCAAATGCAAACGTAGCTGATTGGGCTACTTGCAACTGCAAACGTCATGTACAACGTCAGCGCAAGCCAAAGCACAGCCAAAAGCCCTTGCACGGCGTTTTTCAAACGGAACCCACGCAACAGCTTGGTCAGTTCCCTGATTTTGGTTGCGTCGGCAGTGCTGTCCAACACCACGGAAGTGCTTGTGGAAGTCATCCACTTTCGTTCCCACGCAGTTGCCTTTTTGTCCGTGCAAACCTTGCGTGTTGCTTCGGCAACGGTCATTGTGCCACGAGTTGTAGTTGTGGTGGTCGTTGACGGACGGCTTGCCGTTGTGCTTGCCGTTGTTGACGGACGTGTTGTTGAAGCGCTTGTCGTTGTCGTTGGGCGATAAGTCGAAGCACTTGTCGTTGTTGTTGGACGGTAGGTAGACGTGCCTGCCGTGGAGCTTGGACGGTACGTAGACGTGGTTGTGGAAGTTGTTGGGCGATAAGTCGAAGTGCCCGCAGTTGAACTGGGCCTGTAGGAAGACGTGCCCGCAGTTGAACTTGGGCGATAGGTTGCGCTTCCGCCTGTGGAGGACACCGTTGTGCGAACGGTTGTGCTACTGGAAGAAGTGGACGTGCTTGTTGTTCGGCTTGTGGAAGTACTGCGAGAGGTGCTTGTTCCTGCTGTGGAACTTGGTCGATAAGTTGAAGTGCTTGCCGACGTGCTACTTGTTGTTTTGGGTTTGGTGGAAGCACCATCGGCAGGGCCTGTTGCAAATGCGTTGGATGCCACGGATTTTGCCGTTGGGCGTTCCACAAGCGATTTGCAGTTGTAGAAGGCTTCCTCGCCAATGCGTTCCAACCTTTCGTAGCCCACCACTGCAGTAAGTGCGTAGCAGTTCTTGAAGGCGTGCTTGTTGATGTGCGTCACTTCCGAGTGAAGCACAATTTTGCGCAGGAAAATGCGCCCCTCGAAAGCGTGAGCGCCAATAACGGTATACTCGCCGGGAACGTACACAACGCCACCGCCCGCCATTGGCAAAGCCTTTGCCTTGGCAGGGGTGAGAGTAAGTTTTTCCACAACGGCTTTTTCGATGACGGCATGGGTAGTCCCGCCACAAACTTCGCATTCAACAGCAGAATCTTCGTTGTTGCTGTTGCAATCTGCACAAATCCAAGTCATAGTTGAAATTCCTTGCTAGTTTTGTTGAGTTCTAGTTGTACAGCCTGTCGCATTCCTCGGCAAGCGAACCAATGCTTGACGCATTGCTACCACGCCCCAAGGCACGGAAACTCCAACCTGCGCCAACACGTTCGGCAATGCCAATGATAAGTGCCGTGTTGCTACGCAAGTTTGCTTCCACCTTGTACTGAATGAGTGGTTTGCGAGTTGTTGGGTCGTACAACTTGATGTACATGTTCTTGACGTTGCCAAGTGTTTGGTGGCGTTCGGTGCATTTGTAGATGTTTAGCACAAACACCAACTTGTTCCTGTCCTGTGGCACTTTGTCAAGTTTGACGGAAATGTTTTCGTCGTCGGCTTGGGCAACGCCTTCGCCTGTGAGATTGTCGCCGTGGTGAACAACGCAACCGGTGCTGTGAACTTTTGCACCGTAGTAGATTGTTTCCCATCCAGTTGGGCCCATCACAACAACCGACGAGTCAACGTCCATGTTGACACTGCCAACTGCAGGGTCCCAGCCAACGCCAACTTCTATTGCAAAAAGTGGCTTGCCACGACTTGTTATTTTTACGGTTTGCCCTTGGGACAGCGTGATTACGTCACCTTCTCGGTGGTTGCCATCCACAACGGCATCGGAGTAGTCAATTTTGAGTTGATTGCAGTAGATGCATTGAAAGTTGTACTTGGAAACGCCTTGGCAACTGCGTGCTGTGCAAGCGCATCCGCCCACCTTTCGGCTACGGCAAACTTTGCAAGGCACAAGCGTTGTGTGCGTTTCGAAGGACGGTTGGGAAATTTCCGAAGTGATGACACGTGCTTCGTCGGTGGAAAGCCCAATCATGTTGACAACTTTCCAACTTGCGCCGATTTTTTTCACTTCAAGACCGTAGTACTTGCCTGTGCGGTCGCATCTGGCTTTGATAAACTTGGTTTCCGCCATGGTTATACCTCCAAATATTCTGCATCCACGCCTTGCGACAAAAACAGATGTTTTTTGTCGGCAATTTGTTTTTTGGCAATGGCTTTGATGTCAATTTCGCCATTGCAAGTCCAAAACGGACGCTTTGTCCACAGTCTTGTGCTTGCCATGTCCCTGTCGGAAAGTCCGTAGTAGGTGTCGGAAGTGCGACCTGTGGAAAAACTGTCCCAAGTGACGTCAACGTGGTAGTAGTCCACACCGTTGAAGGAAACAAGGTTCCAAGCGTGGTACTCCTCCGAACGCTTGATTTTGCCACACACCACTTGGCAGTCGATGCCTTGTGTGTCCAACAAACGCTTGTAGGCTTCGGCAAAACCTTGGCACACGCACTTGTGTTGGATGATGGCGCCGTAGGCACTTTGGCGATAGCTCATTTCCAGCGAATTGAGTTCTTCCCTTGTGTCGTACTCTACCGTTTTGGCAAGGTAGTTGTGCGCAACGTAGGCTTTGACGGCGTCGTTCATTGATGGGCAAAACAGTTTGTGGGAAAGTTTGGTAATTTCCTGTTGCAACTCCTTTTCCATCATGTTGAGAAGCACCTTACCAATGCGATAGGTGCAGTTGAGTTGCATACATTGCAAATTTAGCGCTTCAATGCCTGTGACCTTGCCTTCCATGTTTTGCAAGTTGGCGTAGAAGCCGTGGTAGATCATGCTGAAATCTGCTTGGATTTGGTAGAGACTGATGTCTGCCGTGGTCACCACAAACAACCTTGGTTTGCCTGCGGAAACGCACTTGTGCAATGCTTCCTCCGCTTCCGTTGCGCTGTCCACCACCACGATTTGGTCAAGTGGAACGTCCTTGTTGGCGTAGGTCACGTGCAGTTGGCAAGCAAACAAACTGCTTCGAGCGCTGTAGCCCTGCACGTAGACGGCAAGCCTTGGGTCCCTTGCAAGAGCATCGGCAATTGGATCTCTTGCAAGAGTGCCCGAGTAGTTGATTGGGGAACGAAACGCATACAAATCTTCCAGCAATTTTTTTGTGTTTTCGTCGTAGTAGGCCATTATTTTTTCCTAGCGTAGCCCAACAAAGTTAGTTGTTGGATGAGAACGAAGTGGGCAGAACCGTCGGGTTTTACCATGAAGTAGCCTTGGCGTCCGTTCTTTTCGCCACGACTGATGCCCTTGTAGCCATCGGCAACGGCTTTGTCGCCATCGATGACGTACGCCGAGTCCTTTTCCCAAACGGCATTGTCAATGACTCTTTCGGGAGTTGGAGCAGGGGTTGGGGCAGGCGCAGGCGCAGGGCGTGCAGGTGTTGGAGTAGAAGCAGTGCCACTTTCCAACCAGCCCAAAAGTTTGAAGGTGTTGGTTGTCAACACGCTCTTGGTGCCGTCGGCACGGTAGAATGCGTAGCACTTGGTGGAACCCTTGGTCAAGCGTTCGCTTGCAACGTAGCCTGTTGCTTCCACCTTGGCAAGGTTCAACGAAATGCCTGCGTGTTCCTCCCACAGTTCGCAAAAACCAACGGGAATTGTTGGGGTTGGTGCGGGTGCCGGGGCGGGAGCAGGGGTTGGCGCCGGGCGAGATGGAGCAGGGGTTGGTGTTGGCGCCGGGCGTGCAGGAGCAGGGGTTGGTGTTGGCGCCGGGCGTGCAGGAGCAGGCGCAACACCACCGGCAATTTCCACGCTGTCGCCTGCAAGTGGTTCAACACGCTTGTTCTTCAACGTGTCTAGCACTTGTTGCGCTGTTGGGCGCTTGTCGGGGTCCTTTTGAAGCATGTTGGCAAGCAAGTTTTGAAGGTACGGTTCCTTGATTTTTTTGCCAATGCGAAGTTTTGCGCCAAGCGCAAGCGCTTCGCCACAGTACACCACCGATTTGGATGCAAGACTGCGAGGCAGTTCGATTGTTTCGGGGAATTCGCCCTTTGTGAGGTAGTTGTAGAAAACAACGCCCAACGAGAAAATGTCCGATTTGGTAGACAAACAAGCAAGCGATTCTTCCGCCAAGTCCGTCATCAAACACCAGCTCAATTCGGGGGACATGTACGCTTGGTCGCCACCAAGTTCGTCTTCCATGGGGTGGCCAACAAAGTAACTTTTGTCGAAGTCGATGATTTTGGCAACGATACGTCCGGAAGAATTTTTGGCAGCAAGAATGTTGGTGCGCTTCAAGTCGCTGTGAATGATGTTTTTGCTGTGGATGTTTTTCAAGGAGCCTGCTGCTGTCAGCATAACGAACAACAGTTGGTCCATTGGCAAAGCAAGAATTTCCTCGTCCTCGATGAGGTTGGGAACAAATTCCGTTGCTTCCACGTAGCAAATGTCATCAATAAACCACTTGGTTGGCAAAATGATGTTGCCACCAACAACGGCAATGTCCGACAGGGCTTCGTTGATTGCAATACGATTGTTTTTGAATTCGTTGAACACACGCTCCAACCTTGCGTAGGTTTTGGCATTGGTGGATGCGTCGTGGCGTGGCATTTTTACGCAACCGTACTTTTTGAGAAAGTATCTCTTGCCACCGTAGGTTGCTTTGGCTGTGAAGCCGACGTTGGAAACTTTCCAATCGCCATCCAATAGGAAACCGTTAACAATCATAGTTTTGTACCTCTGAAATATTTGTTGTACTCTTTGTCGTACTCTTTGTAAATTTTGGAGCGCAGTTCAATTTTCTTCAACACTTCTTGGTTTTCTGCAAGATATTGTTTGAGTTGCGCTTCGATGTTGGCAACACGTTCTTCGCCAAGCACGTGGCGATGTTTTGTCCACACTTCGTGGGCAATTGTGTCCCTGTTGACACGCCAGTAGCGTTGAACAAATCTGCCTTGAATTTCCTTGATGAGTTGGCTTTGGCCCTTGCTTGCTTGTTTGAAAGCCGTGTACCTTTCGTGCCAATCGTTGAGAATTGCGCTTGCTTCCACGTGGGAAGTTGGCAAGAACACCGTTGTGTAGTCCAGTTCGCCTGTTAGCAACCCGTGGAAAAGTTCCGGTTCTTCAAGGTAGTCCAAAGTGCCTTCTCGGTCGATGCGCACCTTGGTGTAGTTGGCTTTGATCCAAGCAACAAGTTCTTCCTTGAAAGCCATTGCCTTTGCTTCCAATTCTTCCTGCGTTGCGCCGGATTTTTGCAATTCGGCAACGTAGGGTGCGTAGCTGTTTTCCGACATCATTTTGCAAATGATGCTTTGCACTTCGGGAATTGCCGACCAACCAAAACAGTCGGCGTAGATGATGTCTTCCAACTCTGCTTCCAAACGTTGTTGTTCGGCTGTGTAGTCCTTGGTGAGGATGTCTTCCATTTTGCCAACGATTTGTTGGTTGATGTCGGCAAGTCGTTTTTCCACAGCCACTTTGAAATCTTCAAAGCCTTGGTAGCCGTACAGTTCAAACGCCATTGTGTTGCTGTCGTCGTGACGGCCAATAACGCTGTACTGCTCGCAAAGACGTTCGGCAACTTGCTCGAAACTGTCACTTTCGTGGAAGGCTGTCAAAATTGTCATTTCCATTTCCAACGGCGAAGAGTAGCGTGGGCACTTGTAGCAACCGTCCGTTGCGTTGAACAGTGCGCAGGGCGTTTGAAAGCGCAAATGTCTTGTTTCAATTTTGAAATCCGGGCGAGAAAGCGTGATGAGGTTTGTCATTGTTTCGCCGGCTTCGTGGTCGTCGGTGATTTGGTGCAAACCGTGCTTGTTCCACATGTAGCCACGTGAGTCGCCCGCCCACAGGTACAAAACGTCCACGGCGTTGTTTTCCTTGTCTTCCTTGACAAGGGCAACGGTCAAAGTGGATGGAAGCAAGTAGGCTCCGGACAAGGAAGTTTCCACTTGGAAACCAACCTTTTCGGCAATTTTTGCCATTTTTTCCTTGAGGATTGAAGCAAGTTTGTCGCCATAGGCTTGCAATGCTTGCTCACGTTCTTCCCCGGCCTTACTCATCACGTCGGCAAAAATGCCGTCGATGGCAAACTCTTCGTTGTACTTGAGTTCGTACAACACGATGATGGAAGCAATGCGGGAAGCAAAGTAGCCACTGGAACGTGTTGTTTGGTCGCTGGAGAAGTAGTAGTCCTTGGTTTGGAAAACTTCGCTAAAACTCTTGTGGACGTGCGCCAAAAATTCTTCGTCTACTTCCGCAGGGAAAACGTGCTTGAACATCACGTCGAACAGTTTTTCCTCTTCCAAAATGTCGTGATCGATTTTGGTGTGAGGGTAGCCACCACGTCCGCCAAGCCCGTCGGCAACCAACAGCAAATTGGGTTGGCAAAATGGGTAGGCGTCCTCTCCAATGAAGATTTTTTTGTCGCCATCTTTGATTTTTTGATGATAAACAATCATAGTTAGTCCCCTTTTTTGGTGTGTGAGGTGGGCAAAACGCAAAAAGCCCAACAAATAGCACAGGGGCTGACTTCCCAGAGAAGGAAGCAGCCCCTCTGTGTTTGTCATCGAGGGCGCAAGAGCGTCTTGCACAAAAAGTTGTTAGATAGAGTTTACGAGCATGTGGATGCAAGTGTCGATATCTGTGTCGCTACAACCTCTACCTGCTTGAGATGCTTGGTGGAATGTGTTTGTCCAGTCTACCATGTCGCACCATGGGTCTGTGTCTGGAGCGAACAAAAGCAAACGCTTGGAACGTCTTTCCATGGATTGACCTTCCCACCATTCGTGGAGTTCTGCCAAGTCTGCAGGCATGTCGGTTGGGTAGCCTGCGCAAGCCTTTCTTTGGCCAAGTTGCAAAGCAGGAGCGTCGGTGTACATCATAACTACGTGACGGCGTACTGCACCTGTGCGTACCCAGTCGGAGTTGATTGCAAGCGCCAATGCTTCCAAGCTGTTTTCGGGGCCGTCTCCGCCACCTGTTGCTTCGATGCCTGCCAAGAATGCTTTGAACTCTGCACTTTCGTCGTCCAAAGTGAAGAATCTGGATTCTACCATTGGTTCGCTGTCGCATTCGTAGTCACGGAACACGATAACCTTGATTCTGAGTTGTTGGACGGACTTGTCCTTTGCTTGCATTGCTGCAACGAATTTGGGGTAGAAAGCCAAAGCGTTGTCTCTTACTTCGTTGATGATTGATGACATACTACCTGTTGCGTCGATACACATGACGATGTCAACGTTGTAGTCCAAACCTTGATTTGCTGGCATAATAGTTTTCTCCTTCAAAAAAAATTTAATTTGGCACGTGCCCACCGTTGCAAGTAGCAACAAATGCCACCCGTGCTTGTATTATGCGTTTATTATAAAACAATTTTTTCTATTTTTCAATAGTTTTTAGAATATTATTAGTGAAAAAGTCGACTTTTTATTTTCTATTGCACTGTTTTTGCAAGATTTTGCGCTTGTAAAGCCATTTATAGCACGTTTTTGAGGCAATACTTCCACCCGTGTGTGGCAAAATTATGAAAATGCGCTTCAAAACGCCGTGCGCCGAAAGTTGTGTGTGCTTTTTGGCAAATTGCAAGTGAAACCGTGCGAACTTTTGCAACAAAATACCCACAGTGGTGGGAAAATTGCAAAAAACACGTTTATTGCGTACTACTCAATTGCAAAACGTGCACAGTTTTGCACCACGTGCGCCCCTTTTGCTAATGTGTGCCTGCAAACAGCAAGCCAACAACGCCTTGACAAAAACAAACTTTGCAAAATTTCTATTTGCCAAACACAAAATTCAAAAGCACATTGCACAGTCAAACGAAACAGAAACAAACGGGCACAAATCCCACCACGGGGGCATAACACAACAAATGCCAAGGTTTTGTTGCCGTGGCACGTGTACTTCCCAATGGTTTTGTTGAAGGCTTTTGCACAAAGTTGGCAAAATCACAACCACGGGGTGGGAAAAAGAAAAACGCATCCAAAGTTGGATGCGTTGTTGTTTTGTCTACGTTGCCACAAAACAGGCAACACGTGTTGCAAAAACTAGTAGTTTGTTTTGTTGGTCATGCTTTTGTAGAAAGCAAAAAGTTCTTGGCAATGCTCGTGGTCCAGTTGAGCAAGGTACTGCCCAAGTTGCGACCTGTCGGCAACCTTTTGGTAGAAACTGTCGTCCCTGAAACCAATTTCCGCATTGTCGCCAATGGTACAGCCGTAGTAGATTTTGCTGATGTTTGCCCACATGCATGCGCACAAACACATTGGGCAAGGCTCGCCCGTTGTGTAGATTTCGCAACCGGACAAATCGAAAGTGCCCAAAACTTGGCAAGCATTGCGAATTGCATCCACTTCGCCGTGGCAGGTTGGGTCGTTGTTTTGCACAACACGGTTGTGACCTTTTGCAACAACTTTGCCGTCCTTGACGATGACGCTACCAAACGGGCCACCGTGGCCACTTGTGATGCCTTGCTTTGCTTCCTCAATTGCCATTTGCATAAATTTGTTCATGTTTGTACCTCTTTTCGTAGAAAAAACCACCACGGGGTGGCAATTTTTCTAGCGTATTCTTCTCCTTGAGAATTTGAGAAGGTTGGTTGTTTGCCCAAAAACAAGCAAGTGAACCTTGGACGGGAACACGTACTCCGGCGTTAGGTCACCAATGGTTTCTTCCCCAATGCGCACTGCCAAAACGTTGAGATTGTACTTTTTGCGAATGTTGAGTTCGGCAATGCTTTTGCCCACCCAAGCAGTTGGCGAGTCAATTTCCATCACCGAGTACTTGGGGTCAATTTCTATGTAGTCGTGAACGTGCTCGGTCAAAGTGATGGCAACCTTTTCGGCAATATCCAAGTCGGGATAGATGACTTCGTCGGCGCCGTTTCTAAGCAAAAATTTGCGTTGAATTTGTGTGGTAGCACGGGAAACGACGTGCTTTGCGCCAAGTTCTTTGAGCAAGGACGTCACTTCCAAGGAAGACTGGAAGTCGTCGCCAATGGCAACCACGCACGAGTCGTAGGAAGGAATGTCCATCATTTGCAAACTTTCCGTGTTGAGTGCGTTCATGATTTTTGCCGATGCGTAGGAACTTG
Source organism: Clostridia bacterium (assembly GCA_017500855.1). Taxonomy (GTDB): domain Bacteria; phylum Bacillota; class Clostridia; order Christensenellales; family CAG-314; genus Fimimonas. The sequence continues at coordinate 83,062 of JAFVYC010000022.1, forward strand.
CAAGGCGGTTGATGATTTCCTCGTTTTTGTCAACAATGACAACTTCGTTTTTGAGTTTGAGCAGTTGTTTGCCCAACAGTTGGCCGAATTTGCCCATACCAATCAACAATATTGATTTCATAATTTTCTCCTTTGGCGAAAAGCCACTATCCAATAAGAATGTGATCCACGGGGTTGCGAACTTGGTCGTGATGTTGTTTTTGACCCATTGCCAAAGCAACGGTAAGCACGCCAACACGGCCAGCATACATAAGAAAAATAAGCACTATTTTGGAAAACACGCTTAGCGTGGTTGTGATGCCCATTGTGACGCCAACCGTTCCCATAGCCGAAGTAACTTCAAACAAAATGTCGGCAAACGGAATGCTGGGGTCGAACTCGCAAATGAGCAACACGCTGACGATAATCAACATCAAGTACGCCATTGTGACTGCAAGCGCATTGTGCACAACTTCTTCGTCGATGCGTTTTTTGCCAATGTTGATATCTTTTTTGCCACGGAACACGGAAAACATACCCATCAAAATAACAGCAAAAGTTGTTGTTTTGATACCGCCTGCCGTGGAGCCGGGGCTACCACCAATAAACATAAGCACAAGTGTGAGCAAATAACTGCCGGTAGACAGCGAGCGCATGTCCATCACGGAGAAACCTGCCGTTCTTGGCGTTGTGGAGTTGAAAAACGCAACTAGCAATTTTTCCCAAATGGTGAAGTTTGCAAGGTCGGGATTGTTCCTTTCAAAGAACAAAAACATCAACGTGGGAACGACAAGCAAAATTGTGGTGGTGACCAACACGGCTTTGGTGTGCAGTTTGCATTTTTTCAAGTTGAGTTTGCAATCGAGAATGTCGCCCCAAACGCAAAAGCCCAAACCACCAATGATGACGAGCCCACAAATTACCAAAACAACAAGCGGGTCGGTTGCGTAGTGAGCAAGTGACACAAACGGGCCGTCGCCAAAGGCGTTGCCCAACATGTCGAAACCGGCGTTGCAAAATGCCGAAATGGAATGGAACACAGCCAAGAACAAACCACGTTCGTCGCCAAAATCTTGCCTGAATCGGATGAACAGCAAGCCTGCGCCAACCAGTTCGAAAAACAACGTGCCAAGCAAAATTCGGCGGAACAGGGGGCGAATATCTTTGAGGTGCGCACCACCGCTAGACTGCAACAGCGCTTCCCTTTCGTACACGCCAAGGTTGTGGCCGACAAGGCGGAAAACCAACGTGACGAAAGTCATGAAGCCCAATCCACCAAGTTGAATCATCGACAATATAACAATTTGACCGAACAAACTCCAATGCGTGGCAGTGTCGTAGGTGACAAGCCCTGTGACGCAGGTTGCGCTTGTGGCTGTGAAGAGCGCATCGATGTAGGAAGTAGATTGCCCCTCCACCGTTGCAAACGGCAAGGACAGCAAACCGCTACCCAACAAGATTATGCCCAAAAAACCAATAGCCAACAACTGCCAAACAGTAAGTTTGCGAATAGATTTTGTAGCCATAGAAATACCCTCGGGCAAGTTGCCCAAACGTTGCCAACAAAAAAGGCAACGAATTTTGTTGCAAGTATTATACCACATTACAAGGCAAAAAGCAATAGAAAGGCAAAAAAGTTGCAATCTTTTTTGAAAATTATCTTGCAAAAACGCAAAAACCCCACCACGTGGTGGGGAATTTGAAAGATTCTACTTCAAGTTTGCCTTTTCCAAAAGGCGAAAATCCTTTTTACCAAGTGGTGTTGTTGGCATGGTTGCAATAACTTCCACCTTGCTTGGCACGGAGTAGGGCAACAGTTTTTGCCTGCAAATGTCGATGCATTGTTGGCAAGCAATTTGCTCGTCCACCCCCTTGTTGAGTGTGACGTACAGTTTGATGAAGGGTTTGTCGTTGCTTCGGTAGGGAACGGCGCACGCTTGGTCGATGCAGGGCAAACTTTCCACACAGTTTTCTATTTCCGAGGGGAAAACGTTGACTGCAGCAATTTTGAAAGAACGCTTTTTCCTGTCCACAACAAACAAAAAACCCTGTTCGTTGATGTAGCCGTAGTCGCCACTAAGCAACCACGTGGTGCCGTTTTTGTCAACAAGACTGCTTGTTGTGCCAATGTAGCCAGTCATCACGCCTGCCGACAAAATGGCAACTTCGCCAACGGTGTTTGGTGGCAAAACGTTGCCGTCCTCGTCCCAAATTTGCAAGGTACAATTGGGGATTGCCTTGCCACAACTGTTTTTTTGGTAGTGTTCGGGGCTGTTTACAGCGCACACACTGCAACATTCCGTAAGGCCGTAGCCACGCAATACTCTTGCCGAACTGTGGTTTTTTTGCAACACGTGGTCGAAGTTTTCCACCAACGATTCTTCCAAAAAGTCGCCACCGCACCAAACGTACTTCAATTTTGCAAGGTGTTTGCCGTCGAACCCCTTGTGTTTCAAAACCTTTTTTGCCATGATGGGCACAATTCCCCACATTGCAATTGGGTACTTTTTGATGTAGTGAACAACGGATTTTGCCTTGAATTTGGGCAAAAGTGCCAACCCGTGTCCGCAAAGTAGAGGTGCGTGAATGCCAATGCACAAACCAAACGCATGGAAAACCGGCAACGTTACCAAGCACAAATCGCCGTGTTTTGCTTGCACCTTTTCCCACTGGATGCACGAAAGGGCAACGCTGTTGAACGCTTGGTTGGAGAGTTGAACAATTTTTGCCTTGCCACTTGTTCCACCACTGTGCATTGTGCAAACAACGTCCGTTTGGCAACCCGTGTGTTGTGTTTTGGTGGTGCTTTCCGTTGCCTTGTGGTAGCAAAGTGCCTTGGTGCGCTTGGAAGTTGCCCAAGAGTACGCCCTGTACAGGGGCTTGCGCAACGTCACGTAGTCGGCAATACTGCAACGCACAAGAATTTGGTTTTGTGGCAAAAGGTTTTCGTTTTGAACAAGCACGTCGTAGAAAAGCAACATTTTGCTTCCCACTTGCTCGAGGTTTTGTTTGAGCATTTCCACAGGTGTTAGTGGATGCACGATGTTTGCCACCACGCCAAGTTTGGAGCATGCGTAGAACGCCACCACGCTTTGTGGGCAGGTTGGCAAGTACAGCGTCACAACGTCGCCACGAGCAATGCCGTTGTCTGCCAAAAATCCTGCAAAAGCTTCCACGTCGGCAAGGATTTTGCGCATGGGAATGCTGTGGTCGTAGTGCACCACTTTGCTGGATTTGTCTACGTATTCAAGCATTGTGCTGTAGCAAGTGTTTTGCAATGTTTCACCTCGATGTTTTGTAGCCCTAGTATAGCAAAGAATGTCCAAAAAAGCAATTGTTCAACTGCAACTTGCAAAAATGTGGCAAACTTTTTGCATTATTCAAGGTGTTTTTGCATTGCCAAGCACACCCACACGCTTGAACGTGCGCTCAAATTGGGTATTGACATTGCCAGACTTTGATGGTATACTACTGATAACAAACCAATCCATCCCCAAGGAGGACTGAACATGAAAAAAGTTTTTGAAAAAATTGCCATTGCAACGCAAGTTTCCATTGCGCTGGTTTTTGTGCTTACTGCCATTTTGTACATGGGGGGCGCCATTCCGCAAACGGGCAATGCGCTCGACAACGGCTTTGTTGCCGTGCTGATGATTGTGCTTGCAGTTGTGTTTGCACTGCTTTCGGCATACATCGTGTACGTAAATTTTTCCCAAGCGGAAAACTTGAAGCGCATTTTGCTTGCTACCAACCCGGAAAGTAGCACGGAAACTTCTGCAAAAATTGTGCACAAAATTGTGCGTGGTTGCGCAAAGGAAGTGGAAGGAATTCAAGTGAGAAGAATTCGTGTGCGCACCAACGAAAAGCGCAACTTGATGGCAACTATAACCGTAAACGTGTCCACGCCAAAATTTGCCTACCAACTTGAACAACTAAGGCTGATGCTTGCCGACAACTTTTTGCACACGCTTGGTTTGAAATTTGCAAGCATAGATTTTGAAATAAAAAAGTTCAAAATCGACTACAAACCCAACGCAGAAAAAGCCAAAGAAACGGCAAAAGCAACGGTAGACAGCGCAAAAACCGAGCAAAATGCCGACCCCGTAGTGGCAAAAACCGACAGCGAGCCCGTTGCCGACACCTCTTCGCCACAACCTGCCGAAACAGCCGAACCCACGCCTAGCGAAAGCACAACTCCCACACCCGTGTAGGGGAATTCTTGCAAACTGCCCGTTGTGAACGTGGCAACCTTGCCTAGCGTCAATTTGCTACACACAAAACCTTGCCACGCCTAAGGAAAACACTGTTTACCACACAAAACCCCACACACGTGTGGCAATTTTGGCACAAAGTCCGCTAGAAACGACAACGTTTTTCATCGCACGGCATCAACCCGGCATTCAAGTTTGAAACTTGCCGTTACAACAAAAAAATCCACCCCGTGGTGGCAAAACTTACAAAACAAAACGGGACGAAAAATTCGTCCCGTTTTTTTTATTTCGGTGAATTATACTTTCAAGTGCAACACCCAAATAAAAAAACAGTTCATATAAATCTATGGTATAATAAAAGCTGCTAAACAAAAATTACCAGGGAGAAATATATGAACTGCTACCGTCATTTTACCATAGAAGAACGTTG
>JAFVYC010000023.1 GCA_017500855.1 Clostridia bacterium
ACTGTGTTTCAATTCTTGTTCTTACTATTCTGTTTTCAAGCTTCTTGCGCTGTCTTTTCAACAGCCTACTTATTCTACTACAACTCACCTTTTGTGTCAACTGTTTTTCCAATGTTTTTTTGAAATTTTTGAAACTTTTTTTGAGTTCTTCTTTTGCTTTTTGTTTTGAAGTGCTTTGTGGCGCTTCGTTCAACAAAAAAAGCATTGAACTTTTTCAAAAACACGGCAAAACGTTGCCATTTCTACAAAATCGTGCGTTGCCACGGGCATTTACCCTTGGAACAAGCCCGTGTAGAATACAATACAACTGCAAAAATGTCAAACAAATTTTGCAACTTTTGCCAAAAAAATTTGCTTGTTGAACTTTGTTTGCCACCTTGTTGCCAACAAGCCACGCAAATGGTATTCTTGACTTCAAACCTTTTGCCCATTTGCACGCACGCAGTTTGCGCCTTTGCAACACAATGCAGTTGTTGGCGCATTTTGCCATTTCTTCATTTGCAATTGCAATTTTTTTTCAAGCAAAAACACGTTTCACTTGAAAAACGGCATTCTATGTGATATAATGATTGTACAACCACCAATGGAGGCACACAATGGCAATTACAATTTTGAAACTTACAAAAGGCAACCCCAACGGCACGGGAAAACCGGAAGACTACGAATTTGAACCCATCACGTTGGATGGCGATGCCGAACATTCTTTTTTGGCTGAAATTGACGAGTACCGCCTTGAATTCGTTACAGAGTACTGGGTGGACCACGACGAATACGGCAGATATCTAGACGACACATCTGTCAGCTACAACGCACTTACCGACGTTTTGAAGTTTTGCTTTGTGCACGACGGACACTTTGCCGGAGTGGCTTTTCCCGACACAATTCACTTTGCATCCACAGGCAAAAAAATTGGCAATGCAAAAAGTTACAATTCCTGGTGGGTCAACGATCGCCGAATGGACAACGCAGTGAGCAACTGCACGCTTGTGAAAGCGCCAAAATAGCACGTGCGTTTTAGAATAACCACAATTTTGCACACATTTTTCAATACAAAAAGCACCCAAAGGCAATCGGGTGCTTTTTTACATTTTGTTTACGCTACAAAACTTACGGAAAAATCCTAGTAGTTTTCCTTGCGAAGTTCAAAGTAGGCTCTTGGGTGCGCACAAACGGGACAAAGAGTGGGCGCTTCCTTGCCAACGTGGATGTGGCCACAGTTGCGACAAACCCAAACTTCCTCTTGCAATTTGATGAACACTTCGCCATCCTTTACAGCCTTTGCAAGTTTTTGGTATCTTTCTTCGTGAGTTTTTTCAATTGCAGCAACGCCACGGAAACTTTCGGCAATTTCGTGGAAGCCTTCTTCGTCGGCAATGCGAGCAAATTCGGCGTACATTTCCGTCCATTCGTAGTTTTCGCCTGCAGCAGCGTCAACAAGGTTGTCCAAAGTGCTGTTGATGCCGTGGAAAAGTTTGAACCACAATTTTGCGTGTTCCTTTTCGTTCAAGGCTGTTTCTTGGAAGATTGCGGCAATTTGTTCGTAGCCTTCCTTCTTTGCTTTGGATGCGTAGTAGTCGTACTTGTTGCGTGCTTGGCTTTCGCCTGAGAATGCTGCCATCAAGTTTTGTTCTGTTTTGCTACCTTTGATGTTCATGGTGGAAACCCTCCTGTTGATTTTGAAATTATTTTACCATTTGTGATGGTAGTTGTCAAGACTAAATGCAAATTTTCTACATTGCAATCAAGCCGTTGATGCAAACGTCCTGCGGTTGGTCGGCAACACGCACGGGGATGGAAAGTTGGCTTTGCAAGTACAAGTCCAAACCGGACAATTTTGCGCCACCACCACACAGCATCACGCCGTCCCTCTTGACAGCGGAAGCCAACGTTTCCGGCACGCTTGCAAGCAAACCACGCACCACGTCTACGTACTTTTTGACGTGTTCAACAACGGTGTCGTACAGTTCCTTGGAAGAAATTGTTACCGATTCTGCCACACCCGTGTGTTGATTTTGGCCAACTGTGCTACAAGTTGACGTGTCGTTGGGGTACAAGCTTGCGCAAGTTGTTTTGAGGCGTTCGGCTTGGTCGAAAGCAAGTTGAACCATGTACTTGTTCTTTACACGTTCGGCAATGTCTTCCGTCAGTTGTTTGCCTGCGTGGAACAACGAGCAACCTGCTGCAATGCCTTCCGTAGTGACAATTGCAAGGTCGGTTGTGTCCTGCCCGATGTCCACCACAATGCCTTGGCGTGTGCGGAAATCGGCAAAAAGTTTTGCGCTACAAGCAATGGGCGCTTCCACAAAAGTTACCGAGCGTGCGCCAAGCGAAAGGAAGATGCCTTCGATAATTTTTTTGTCGCTACTGATCATTCCGCATGGCAAAGCGCACTTCACTGTGAAACGGCTGAAAATGTTGGCTTTGTAGCTTACCAAACGGTCCAACATGGTGGAAATCAGCACTTTTGCGCCTTCCACGTCGATTACGGCGCCTTCCAAAATGGGATGCGACACTTTTGCCGAGCCACCCCTTTCCTTGTAGTTGATGGCGTCCACACCAACAGCAACAACTTGTTTGCCGTCGGCGCCACCAAGCACCACTGCCGAAGGGATTTTGTCAAAAAAGCCGTCCTTTTTGAGTGCGGAAGAAATGTACTTTGAACCCAAATCAAACAAAATTTCGTAGTTTGCCATAGTTTTTCACCTTTTGTATATTTTGTGAAGCGCTTGTTGCACCTCAATTGTGGGGAAGCCCACAACGTTGTCGTAGCTGCCAACGATATTGTTGACAAAGTTGCTGTCCTGTATGCCATAGGCGCCGGCCTTGTCCATTGGCGAGCCGGTTGCAATGTAGTCCCAAATTTGCTGTTCCGTTAGTTGCTTGAACTGCACCTGTGTGGAAACGACGAAACTGCAAATGCCCTTTGGGTGGGCAATGCACACACCCGTGTGCACGAAATGCGCTATGCCGGAAAGGCTACTTAGCATTTGAAATGCGTGGTTTTGGTCAACGGGTTTGCCAAAAACAACGCCGTTGCAATCCACAACAGTGTCGCAACCGATAACCACGTGTTGGCTGTTTTTGCCAAACACGTCCATTGCTTTGCGAGTTGCAAGTTCCAACGCCATCCTGCGTGGGCTAGAAGAAGTGGAAGACTCCTCCGCCGTGGACGGCTCAACCACAAAATCACTTGTTATTTTTGCCAAAAGTTCTTTGCGCCTTGGCGAGTTGCTTGCAAGAATTATCATTTGTTACCTTTTGTACACAACAAGTTGTTGTTTGCTACCAACTATTGTAGCACAATTTTGCGCAATTTTCAATAGACGGCATAACAATTTTTGCACTTTTTTTGCAAAATTATTACACAAAAAAGCCAACGGAAAAATTTTGCCGGCAAAAGTGACTAGTCGTTGAACTGAGTCAGGTGCCCAACAAAGTTGAAACCCTCGAAATTGCGCTGACGCAACACTTCGTACACGGCAATTGCCACCGAATTGGAAAGGTTGAGAGACCTTGTGTTGGCAAGCATGGGAATGCGCACGGCGTTGGCGTAGTTTTGGTGCACAAGTTCTTCCGGAAGGCCCTTGCTTTCCTTGCCAAAAACCAAAAACACGTTGTTGCCATAGGTCGGTTGGCAATGATGTTGTTGCGCCTTGGTGGAAAAGTAGAAAAACTGTCCGTCGGGGTGCGCTTGTTGCAACTGTTCAAAACTGTCCCAGTAGAAAATTTGGCAGTCCTTCCAGTAGTCTAGCCCTGCACGCTTGAGCATTTTGTCGCTTGTGTCGAAGCCCAAAGGGCGCACGAGATGCACTGCGCTACCCGTTGCAGCGCCTGTTCGCACAATGTTGCCGGTGTTTTGTGGAATTTCCGGCTCAACCAAAACAATGTTTATCATAGACTTTCTCCAACGTTGCCTTCCACCACTTGCAAATGTGGGTTTTGTTGGAAAAATGCCACCACGTGGTGCAAAACTTCCTGCAAACTTTTGGACTGAGTGACGTCCACCACAGTTTGCTTGGCATTGCGCATGCCCTTGAGATAGAAAGCAATGTGTTTTTTCATTTCGTTGTTGATGACACGTTGTGGCAAAAATTGTTGCAACAAATTGATGTGTGTCAAAATTGTTTCAAGCACGTCCATTTTGTAGGGCGTGTTGGTTAGTTGGCAAAAAACGTAGGGGCGCCCCAACGCTCCACGGCCAATTGCAACGCCGTAGGCGCCAAGTTCCATCAGTTGCTTGTACTGTTGCTGTGTGGCAATGTTGCCGTTGGCAAACACGGGCACACCGCACTTACAAATGCTAGAAAGAGTGGAAAAATCCGGCTCGCCACTGTACATTTGGTTGCGAGTGCGAAAATGCACCGTCACAAAGTCGGCACCGCTTTGGGCGCACATCTTGGCAAAATCGGCAACGTTGCTGTCGGAAGAAACACCCAACCGAAACTTTACCGAAAGAGGCTTGCTTCCAATGGCGTTTTTGACAGCGGAAATGACTTGGCTTGCAAGTTTTGGATTTTCCAAAAGTGCGCTACCGTCGCCGTTTTTTACAATTTTTTTGACGGGGCAACCCATGTTGATGTCCACACCGTCGTAGGCTTGAATTTCCGGAATTTGCACGCTGTCTGCCATTACCGAAGGCTCGTGCCCAAAAATTTGCACGAAGGACGGCGTGTCGTTGGGAAAACGTACAAGCAACGATTTGGTTTGGCTGTTGTTCATGACGATGGCTTTGCTACTTACCATTTCCGTGACGGTAAGCCCAACGCCAAACTGACGACAAATACTGCGAAACGCAGGGTCGGTGTAGCCTGCCATGGGCGCAAGAATGCTGTGAGATGCGCCGTTTTGAAACAGTTGGTTAATATCCATTTTTCTTTGCCTCGTTCCAAATTTCGTCAAATTCCTGCCCGGAAAGTTGCAACAAGGTTTGGTTGCGTTCGTCCAAAATGCGTTGGCATTCCACTACCCTGCGACAAAACTTTTCCGTAGAGGTGCAAAGGGCAATTTCGCTGTCGATGTTGGAAAGTCTGAGCAAGTTTACAACGGCAAACAGCAAGTCGCCACCTTCCATTTGCTTTTGGTCGGGTGTGGCGGAAAGGAATTCTTGCAATTCTTCCTTGACTTTTTGCACCACTTGGTCGAGATTTGCAAAGTCGTAGCCACCCTTGGATGCACGAGATTGCACCTTTTGGCAACGCATGAGCGCCGACATACTGCGTGGCACGTCCAGGACGTTTTCGCCAACGTTCTTGATTTTGTGTTCCTTTTGCTTTTGTTTGTTCCAAACGTCCAACGATTCTTCCTGCGTGGTGGCAACAACGTCGCCAAACACGTGCGGATGACGGTCGATAAGTTTGCGACAAAGCGCCGTGTACACACTTTCCGGGGCAAATTCCCCTTCGTCACAGGCAATTTCCAAGTGGAAGATGACTTGCATTAGCAAATCGCCAAGTTCTTCCACAATGTTGTTGATATCTTCGTTTTCCAATGCGTTTGCCAATTCGTAGGCTTCCTCGATGACGTTTTTGCTGATGGAACGGTGTGTTTGTTCCCTGTCCCAAGGGCAACCGTCAGGCTGGCGCAAACGGTTCAAAACGGCAATGGCATCGTTGTAGTCGAAAACTTTGCGTTCTTCCAAAGGCAACGGAGTGATGAACAACGTGCTTTGGTAGTTGAACTTTTGTTTTTGCAAGTCGCCAAGCGTGATAACCTTGGTTTTGTTTCCGTCGAAGTACACAAGGGGGTTGTCCACGTCGAAGCAGGAGGAAAGTTTTAGTTGCACTTCGCTTGCAACGTACACGTCGTCGATGTACTTTACAACAGTTGGCTGTACAACAAGCCTGCGAGTTTGCAACAGTTCCGTTGCCGTGTACAACACAAGACTGTCCATGCTGGTGGCAACGCAACTTTGCAAGCCAACGCCGTTGACAACGTGCGCCGTTTTGACGTGTTCCACGGTGCTGTCGTCCTTGCCGTCGCCAACAACGCAAAAAACAACTTTTTTGCGACCGAAAGAGCCAAGACGTTCAACGATGAGTTGGTTGAGGTGGTCGAAATCTTCCGCTTGCTCGAACAAGTCGTCGCAGTAGATGGCATCGGAGCGAATTTCCGCCACCGTTTGCCCTGCGTGAGTCAGTTGCGATTTTACCACAACAACGTCGGCTTGTTGAATTGCCGAAAGTCCATCCAAAGTGAGGTCGCCACGTTTGCTACCCATTCCCACAATTGTGATCATTGCAAAAATCTCCCAAAAATTATTTGCTTGGGCTCAAAACAAGTTCGCTTGTGTTGAAGGCTTTCAACAACGACAGGCTGGCAAAGTACACACAGCCACACAGCGCAATGAGCAGTAGCGTACCAAACTTGGTGCAAAACACGTTGCTTGCAAACGCCACGGCAATTGTGATGCACAACGTCATTGCAAGACCACTTGCAAGTGGCTTGACGACGCAACTTGAAACATCCAAATTGAGCCCCAAACTTTTCTTCAAGTAGATTATAACACATATTGCGCCAAAAAGATAGCACATTGTTTCAGAAATTGCCGCACCAAAAATATTTACTTGGCTGTTTGGCAACAAAAACAGGTTGACAAGCGCCTTGACAACAATTGCAAGGGACACAATGACCACCGAAGCATAGGGTTTGCCCACGGCTTGGCACACGGAAATGCACGTTTGAAGCACAGCCAAAAACACGATGGACACACCGCTGAGCGACAAAAGCATGGCGGAAATTTCAATTTCCGTTTGTGGCAAACTGCCGTAGAGCAACTGCAAAATGGGTTTGGACAAGGCAATCATGCCAAGTGCGCAAGGTAGCGCAATGACGATGGTCAACTTCAAAATTGCGTTGAAGTTGTCGTTGAGTTGTTGTTTGTCGCCTGCGTGGTAGGTTTTTGTGATGCCGGGAAGAGCGGAAACGGCAACGCCGGAGGACAGCGCAATGGGCAAACCAAGCATTGAATTGACGGGGCCAGTCCACAAGCCGTACATCTCGGTGGCGTTGGGTGTGGAAAGCAAATTGACCACCATCACCGAATCGATGACTTGGGAAATTTGCATGACGAAGCCTCCAAGCACAACGGGAACGGCAAGCCCCACAAGTTGCTTGGACAGCGTGGAAAAATCGCCCTTTTGCCACAAAAGTTTGGGCAGGGGGTGCTTTTTTTTGTGAACAAGGTACACAACCGACATGATTGCCATGGAACAAAACTCGCTGACGGTGATGGCAAACACAGCGCCAAGCACGGCTTTGTGCACGTTGGGCATAAATTTTACTGCGCAAAAAAGTCCAACAGCCAGTTTGACAATTTGTTCCACAACGGTTGTGACACTGCAAGGCGTCATGTTCATGTTGCCTTGGAAGTAGCCCTTCAAAACGTTTGTGACGGGCACGAAAACAAGGGCAGGCGCAACCACCAAAAATGCCGTGGCAGTTTCCCCATTGCCCTGTGCGTTGGCAATGAAATTGGCAAGCAAACACATTGCAACGGCGCTTGCCAAACCTGTGGCAAGCAAAAACACAAAGGACATGGAAAACACCTTGCGCCCTTGGTTTTCAAGTCCAAGTTGATGCTTTTCGGCAATCAGTTTGGAAAGCGCAACGGGAACACCTGCTTGTGCCAAAGTGAGAAACAAAATGTAGGGCGGAAAAACAAGTTGGTACAGCCCCATGCCGTAGCTACCAACAATGTTGGTGAGTGGAATGCGGTACAACGCACCCAAAATTTTTGCAACCAAACCACCGATACTCAGGACAAGCGCACTTGTCAACAAATTGTTCTTTTTCATAGTATCTATAGTATGTTTGATTGCTTGTGATAATATCTTGCAAGTTGTTTGTTTTTGACAAAAAGCAACAAAAAAATGGAAAATACGTCAAAACCGCACCACGGTACGGAGTGAAAGTGAGAAGCGAGAGGCGATAAGTGATAAGTTATGGTGTGTTTTGTACAAGAGTTTTGTAGAAATGTTTGCAAAATTGGCAATACGTGTGCGAAAAACAACGTTTTAACACCACTTTGCAAACAAAAAAAAGCACCGAAAATCGGTGCTTTTTGCCACCACGGGGTGGGGATTTTGTTGTTTAGTCATAGTTGAACCAAGGGTAGTTTTGCCACAAGCCACCGTGCGTGCGATACATTTCTTCCACGGCAAACAACCAGCGCAAACTGCTTGCTGTATCGGGAACGAATTGCAAAAATTCGCCACTTGCGTAGGTGTAGAAAAAGCTTGCATCAACGGGCAAACAAATGGTGACGATTGCTTCCCTTGGGATGTGCACTTGCCATGGGCTACCATCCCTTGTGCCTGTGTAGGTCACGCCGGTGTGATCCAAACGCAAAGTGCCGTCGCCAACGATGTGGGCAACCTTTTTGTTCTTCATGTACTTGTAGGGGTGCATCACGCCAATTTGCACGTGTTCTTCCAACACAAAATTGGGGTCTTGCACCTTTTTGTGCATGTCCCTGCGCTCGTTGTCGAACCACACACGTGGGTTTTCCGGAACAGTGCTTCCGGGAAGAGCAACAAGGTTGTACTTGTCGTCCAAGGTTGCGCCGTTGCCACACTTCAGGCACTTGATTGTGTTGCCTTCGCCAAGCATTTGCATTTCTTCCCCACAGGCAGGGCACTTGTACAGCAACTGATGCAAGTTCTTTGCATAGCCCCATTTGCATTTGTAGCTGTGTTGGCGAGTTTTGTTCCATTCGTAGTCGTCGGTGAACAACGCTTCATCCAACTTTTGGTTGATGGTTGTTTCGTCCAATTCAGCAAGTTGTTCGGGGTTGAACAGTTCGCTGATTTCCACTTCCACCTTGCCGTAGCGTTCCTTGACGTCGAATTTGGGGCTTACAAAGTAGCCACCGTGGATGTTTACGCACAACACGTGCACGCCAAAACGCTTGAGCATTTTGCCACTGCCAAGCATGGAAGGCTGTTGAGCGCCGGACGCCGTGGACATTCCACAAGGGAAAATGCACACGCAACCGTTCTTTTGGTGGCGCAAAATTTCCGTCATGCCCTTGATGGTTTTCAAGTCGGGCACAAAGTTCTTTTTGGGAATTACCTTGCCCAATTTGAACACAAGTTGCAAGTGGGAACGGTGAAACTCGTTTTCCGCAGCAACAAAGTTGACGGAACGGCCCTTCATTGCGTACTTTACAAATGCGTAGTCCATGCGAGATGCGTGGTTGGCAACAACAATGACGGGTTTGTCCCTGTACTTGTTGGGGTCAACGTGGTAGGTCACGTCCACTTTGCATTGGTTGTAGTACAAAATTTTTGCCAAAATATCGAACACTCCGTTCATCACGGGGTGCATTTTTTTGATTTTTAGCGCACGAATACGGTCGTTGAGCGTTTTCTTTTTCATGGCAACTCCTCTTTTGCTATGTTCTGTTGCCTACATTATAGCACATTTTGCAACAGTTTTCAACTCGATAGTAAACAATTGTTAACAATTTTTTTGCTATTAGCGCCCTTTGACACAAGAAAAAGCTTTGCGCACGCAGTCAACTTGCATAGCCCTAGCGTTGGAACAGTAGACAACTGCATTTGTTTGCGCCACGCAAACCGACAACCATCTCAGTGCACAACAATGCCTTGCTTTACACCACTACTGCCGTTTGCTTGGAAATGCGCTTGTCAGTCAGTGGACGATTTGCACAAAACCTTTTTGCGACAGCACCAAAACGCACACCACATTGAAGGTATAACGGCATTTCAATTGCCCGCAACTTTGAAAGTTTTTTGCAATCGGTCACGTTTGTTTTTTGCAAACTACGTTGGGGCGAGCACTCTTTTCTAGGCCCTTGTTTTGCCCCAAAACGGCGTTTTGTTGGGCGTTGCAACAACACGCAAACCCCACCAAAAGCCCACCACGGGGCTACCAATTGCTTGCTTCGGGGAAACAGTGCTGATGCACGGGCGCAAGCACACGGAAACCCTCGGCACGGCGCTTGAAACAGCGCATTCCAAAGCAAATTTCCCTTGCGGAAAAGTAGGTGTTGAAGGAGTTGAGCGTTTCTTGGTCGAACTGCGAAACGTGGCACGCCATTGCTTGGCGTTGAAGTTTGTAGGTTTTGCCAACGCCAACGTAGCAGTTGGGTTTGTGCGTGTAGTAGTAGGCAAGTACAGGCGCAGGGCAACTGCCTTGAAGCCCAAGCCGACTTGTCAACTTTTGCCAAGTGGCAACAAACACGCTTTCCGTTGCAACCTTGCCCACGTTGACGTGGTCGGGGTGGCACTCCGAAGGCACGGTGTAGTCCGGGCAAAAAACGACTTGCGGTTGAAAGTCCAAAATGCAAGCAACAACGTCCCTTTTCATTGCTTCAAGGTCGTAGTCGTTACCGTCGTTGTGCGACAAAAACACAACGTCGTCCACACCAAGCAAATGCGCCGACTTCAACGCCTCTTGGCGCCTTGTTTGCACAATTTGGTCAGACGTCAAACTTTCGTCCAAACTGCCCACACAGCCGTTTGTAGCCACCAAAAAGCGCACTTTTTTGCCAAGTTTCGTCAATTTTGCCACCGTTCCACCACAGGCAACTTCAATGTCGTCTGGGTGTGGACCAACAAACAAAAAACTGTTGAAATTTGTCAATTTGGGAATAGGAACTGCCCTTTTCAAAATGAAATTTAGCATTGGTTTCTCCTTTGCTGAAAAGTTGCCTATATTATACAACGCCCACGGCAAAATGTAAATAGCAAAGTGCAAATTGCGCAAAAAAAAGCCAAGTTGAAACACAACTCGGCTTGCCGACAAACAATTTTTTTTCGGCAAGCCGAAAAAAGTGTTCCAAGCAATGTGCGAAATCGTTGAACTTCCGTCAACGACACCCCTTTTTTTCGCAATCATTCAACAAAGTTGAAATTGCATTGGAGATTGTCGGTAGTTCTAGTGTGTGCCAACAATTTAGCAAATATACGTGGAAATGCAAGTTGTTGTAAAAAATTTGCAAAAAAAACAGAGACTTGCAAATGCAAGCCTCTGCGTGTTTGTTAGATACTATTCAGCGTCTTCGTCTTCAATTGTGATGAAGTCTTGGAAATCGAAAGTGATTTCGTTTTCTGCCAAGAACTTGTCAAATTCGCCTGTCTTGGAAATCTTGTCTTGGTAGGACTTTTCCAATTCTTCGAATTCGTTGTTGAGTTGCAAGCTGGATTGTTGGCTGAAGTATGTTTTGAAGAATCTGTACTCTACTGTTGCGGGGTTGTAGATGTTTTCCGCTGTGAAGTTGAACGTTTGCGCTTCTACATCCTTTGTGTAGTACACAATGTGCACACCGTAGGTGGAAATTGCCAATGCGTAGTAGCCACCGTTTTTGCCTGCAGCGTTTGCAAGATTCTTTGCTTCGTTTGCGCCGTCAACAAATTCTTCTACCCATTTTGCTGTGTAGTTTGCTGGGTAGCCTGTGCGAACAACGTAGTCGTAGGTTGCTGTGTGTTGCGCTGTGTCGGTGTTGTATTGCTTCATCAATTCAACAAAAGTTTCTTCCACAGTTTTGCCATCCATTGCAACAACGGAACCGTCTGCTTTGAGGTATTGTCCCAAAGCGCCTGCTTGGTTTACAACCAATTTGCCGTTTTCCACAGCAAAGATGTTTTCAACCTTTTGGTTTTCGCCTTCGGCATCCTTGTTCAAGAAGTCTTCTGCAACAATTTCCTTTGCAATCAAAGTGCGTTGTTCCTTGAATGCAACTGTTGTGTCGCCACCAAGGTCGCTTGCAAGGTTGTTGAGTTGAGCCTTTTGTTCATCGGTGAAAGGAATGAGAATGTTCTTTACAAAGATGTACTCGCCTTGGTACTTTTCGGGGATGGAGTAGATGTAGCTATCTGCTGTCAAACCTTCGATGTAGGTAACAAAAGTGTCGTTCAAAGCCATTTGTGCTTCGTGTTGATCTCTCAACGCTTGGTACTTGCTTTGCAATGCATCCAAAGTTTGTTGAAGATTTTCGCCTTCCAACTTGACGTTTACAGAAAGGTTATACTTTGCAACAAGCACGCTTGTGATGATACCGGAAATTTGGTCTTCCAACACCTTTTCCATTTTTGCTTCGTAGGAAAGTTCCATGTTTCTCACATATTGGTTGAAAGCCTTTTGTTGCCAAGCAATGTAGTCTTCCGCTGTGATGGAAAGAGTTTCGTCGCTGTCTTCATCTTGAACGATGCGTTGGTTGATTTCGTCAACAATTGCTTGCGCATCTTCCACGTTGGTGTACACGTAGGAAATTACAAGTTGTGTGAAATCTTCGTTTGCACGGTACTTTTGGATGTACTCGTCCATGTCTTCGTTTTGGAAGTTGGAACTGTACACTTGTTCAGCGTAGGTAGGCATGTCCATTTTGTCAAGTTCGGCAAAATCTCTGGATGTGTCTTCCGTTTCGGCTGGGTCAAGTTCGAATTCGTCCTTGATGTAGCCTTCCACGGTTGCATCCAAGTTTTTGTACATGGAATACTTTACGTAGCTGATAGCAAAAGCCATTTCGTCTGCGGAAAGGAATTCTGCATACTTGTAGTCGTAGCCGTGGTCGTATTCCGCAGCGCTGTTGGAAATGTATGCATCAATTTTGATGGCTTCGGTACGCAAATCGTTCATTGTCAATTCAAACAAAGTGTCAACTGTGATGCCTTGACCAATGTAGGAAGCGTAGGTGTTGTAGTATTGGTTGAAAGTGTCCAACAATTTGCCAAGTGTAACGTCCACTTCGCCAACTGTGAAAGCAACTGTGTTGCGGTACTTGTCGGTGTTTCTGCCAAACATTGCGCAACCAGTCAATGCAGTCAAAAGAAAAACTGCAACCAAAAGAATTGTAAGAATTTTACTTGCTCTCTTCATATTTTACTCCTGCTAAATTGTGTCCAACCTGCTTTGGGGTGTACGGACACTTATACCTACCTATTATACATTTTTCTTCGATAAAATGCAAGCAGATTGTTGCTAAAATTATGTTTTAGTTATTATTTTTTACAATATTATTCAAAAATTCCACCATTGCGCCCATCAAACGCTGTTTTTGCATGTAGTCGGTGGAGGAAAACACCACCGAAAAGCCCGTTGCCGAAGCGGAAACTCTGTCGCCAAAGTCGTTCATGCTGTCGAACACTGCTTTGTTGAACATTTTTTCCTTGCTGGCAAAAACCAATTCGCCACGCATTGGGCGCACGGAAACCTTGGCAACGCCTGCTTTGTTGGCAAGCAATTTGAGCGTTGCAACGGAAAACAGGTTGACAACTTGCCTTGGCATCACTCCGTAGACGTCTGCCATTTGCTTTTGCAAATTTTTCAGTTCCCGAACAGACCTGCAACCTGCCAAGTGTTGGTAGAAATCCATGCGTTCCGTTTGCACGGGAATGTAGCTGTCGGGAGCGTAGGCGTCGATGGAGATTTCCACGTCGGTGACAAGGGTGCTTTCCACCTGTTGCCCCTTGAGTTCGGCAACGGCTTCCTTCAAAAGCCTTGCGTACATGTCGTAGCCGACCTTGACCATGTGGCCGTGCTGTTCCTTGCCCAAAATGTTGCCTGCGCCACGAATTTCCAAGTCCTTCATGGCAATTTTGAAGCCACTGCCCAGTTCGCTGTACTCGGTGATGGAAGCAAGGCGTTTGTAGGCAACTTCCGACAAAATTTTGTCTCGCTGGTAGGTGAAGTAGGCGTAGGCAAGTTTGTTGCCCCGTCCCACACGGCCCCGCAGTTGGTAGAGTTGCGACAAGCCAAGTTGGTCGGCATCGTGAACAATCAACGTGTTGGCGTTGGGGATGTCGATGCCGTTTTCGATGATGGTTGTGGAAACAAGCACGTTGCCCTTGCCGTTGGCAAAAGCCACCACGGCGTCTTCCAATGCGCTTTCCGCCATTTGCCCGTGGGCAACGATGACTTGCGCCGACGGAACAAGCGTGCTGATTTTGTGCGCAAATGCGTCGATGGATTGCACCCTGTTGTACACCACGAACACTTGCCCACCACGGGAAAGTTCCCTGTTGATGACGTCGGCAATCAAAACGTCGCTTTCTTCCACAACGAAAGTTTCCACAGCCACCCTTTCCACAGGGGGAGTTGTGATTGTGGAAATGTCCCTGATGCCGGACAAAGCCATGTGCAAAGTGCGTGGAATGGGGGTTGCCGACATTGTCAACACGTCGACGGAAGTTTTGATGGCCTTGATTTTTTCCTTGTGTTCAACGCCAAAGCGCTGTTCTTCGTCCAAAACGAGCAAACCAAGTTTGGCAAATTCCACGTCCTTGGAAAGAAGCCTGTGCGTGCCAACAAGCACGTCCACCTTGCCTGCAAGAACGTCGTCCAAAATTTGCCGTTGTTGCTCGGCTGTACGGAAACGGTTGAGGCAAGCAACGTGAATGTCGAACAACTGCATGCGCTCTCGGAAAGTGTTGTAGTGTTGCTCGGCAAGAATGGTTGTTGGCGCAAGCACTGCCACTTGGTAGCCGTTGGAAACGACGTCGAAGGTGGCACGCATTGCAACTTCCGTTTTGCCAAAGCCAACATCGCCAACAAGCACCCTGTCCATGATGCGATTGCTTGTGAGGTCGGCTGTGATTTCCTCCTGGCACTTGACTTGGTCGGGAGTGGGTTTGAAGGGGAACGCCCTGCCAAATTCTTCCGCCAAATAGCCATCCACGTGGTACTTGAATCCACGTGCTTTTTCCCTTTGGGCGTACAGTTTGAGCAAGTCGATAGACATTGCCTTGATGCCCGACTTGACTTTGCTCTTGACCTTGGCAAAGTCCTCGCCACCAAGTCTGGAAAGTGATGGATGTTCGCCACCGGAGTAGCGGGAAAGCAAGTTTGTGTTGTCCACAGGCACGTACAGTTTGTCGCCGTGCTTGTACATCACAACAATGTAGTCCTTGACTTCGCCACTTGGGGAAGTTATTTTTTCGATGCCTTCGCACAAGCCAATGCCGTGCACGTCGTGCACCACGTAGTCGCCCTTTTCCACCGACAGGAACACCTGCCGTTTGTTTTTTTGCACGCCGTGGGCGTTCAAGCCCCTGCCAAGATCCCGTGTGCCAACAACGGCAAGTTTGTTGGTGTGGGAAACAAAGCCCTTTTCCACGCCAATTGGTAGCACAAGGCCGTCGGCGCTGTTCTCGGAAAGTTTGGATGCGTAGGCAACGAATGCGCCGTGTTCGGCAAGTTTTTGTCGAACGGGCTCAACTCCGTCGTGCCCTGCAAGAATGACCACGTCGTAGCCAAGTCGTTTCCAATTGACAACGTCGTTGGCAAGTTTTTCTTCCTGCCCTGCGTAGTTGGCAACTGCCGTCGTTTTGAAGTTGACAATGCCGTTTGGTTGGAAAAACTTGCTTTGGTAGGGCAAAGTTTGCAAAGTCAGTTGGCAAAACTTGGGCAAGAACACGTTGTGTTGCTCCACAAGCGACTTGACGTGCAAGGGCAAAATTTCCCCTGCCTCTGCCAAATTTGCCACACGGGTGTTGTGTTCGTTGTACAAAAAGTCCACTCTGCTTTGCAACAGTTTGGGTTCGTCCCACACCACGGTGGTGTTTTGCGGAAGGTAGTCCCACAACGTGGAACTTTGCACGAATGGAAGTAGCCAACAATCGTCCGCCCTGCCACCGCCTGCCGATGCAGTCAGTTCCGACAAAATTTCCAAAAGCCGTGCCTTGCCGTCCTCGCCAATTTTGCTTCGGCTTGCCAAAGCGGAAATTTGTTGCAGTTTGTCTTGTTCCAAGCCGATTGTGTCGTACAAGGGGAAAACGTCCACCTTGTCCACTTTGTTTTTGCTTTGATTGTCCTCGGAAACTTGCTTGATGCACTCCACTTCGTCGTCGAAAAAGTCCACACGGAAGCGCTTGCCAAAGGGCATGGAAAGGTCCAAAATGTCGCCACGAAGCACAAACTGACCTTCCGCCGAAATGCCGTCCACACGGCTGTAGCCACACTCAACAAGCGTTTTTGCAAGCATCTTGCTGTTGTAGCACACGCCCTGTTCAATGGCAAAACAATGGCTTTGGAAGGTGGAAATTTGTGGCAAAAACTGCATCAAAGTTTCCACGCAAACAACTGCGCCCGTTGCGCCGTTCAAAATTGCGTGCAATGCGCCGTTGCGTTGGTACACGGCGTTTTTGGAAAGGTTGCGCTTGTGCAACAGCACGTCTTCCTTGTGGGGAAGGTACACCACGTTGCGCCCCAAAGCGTTCAACGTGCGCCAAATGCGTTGCGACTCGACGTAGTCGCTGACAACGTACAGCACAAAGCCTTCCACACCACTTGCAACGAAGGGTTTTTCCGTTGGTTGCACGCCAAAAGCCGTGATAAAATTTTTATCACGGGTGTCGGAAAGCAATTGCCTGTAGGCATGGGTGTTGTTTACTCTGTCAAAAAAATACATAGTTCCACAGGGGGCTGTTGTGTGGTTTGCCCCTTTTTGTGCACATATTGTAGCACAAAGGAAAGAAAATGTAAACAATTTTGCCTTTTGTTTCGCCATTAAACAACAAACTACAACCAAAATGTTGTGCAAAAAGCGTTTATGTGGTAAAATGTAGGTATCTTTTTTGAGGAAGCAAACATGTATTTGATAGTAGGATTGGGAAACCCCGACAAAAAATATTTGAACACGTTCCACAACATGGGCTTTTTGTGTGTGGACAGGCTTGCCAAAAAACTTGGTGGGGAATTCAACAAAGGCGAATGCCGTGCCGTGACGTGCCACGCACGTGTGAACGGACAAAAAGTTATTGTTGCAAAACCCATCACCTACATGAACTTGTCCGGCGAAAGTTTGCGTGAACTTGTCAACAAGTACAAAATTGAGCAAGGCAACCTTGTGGTTGTGTACGACGACATAGACATTCCGCTTGGCAACTTGCGCCTTCGCAAGGAAGGCTCGGCAGGCACGCACAACGGAATGCGAAGCATTGTGCAACATCTTGGCACAACCAACTTCCCCAGGGTGCGAGTTGGCATTGGCAAGCAAACGCCAATGGCGCTTGTAGACTACGTGCTTTCGCAAGTGACGGAGGACGACCACTCTATTGTGGACAAGGCGCTGGACGACGGCGCAAGCGCATTGCTGGACTTTGTTGGCGGTGCCGACTTCGACAAAGTGATGCAAAAGTACAACAGCAAAAAGTAGCAACCCCGTGTGCAATTTGCGCACTAGTATAGTTGCAGAAGAAAGTTTTTTTCTGCAAAGTGAAACACCATGAAAAAGAATTTGAAAGAACAGTTTCGCCAACGCAAAATCAACAAACCGAATGCGCTGTTGGCTGCCGTAGCAATGCCTGTGTTGGGGCACCTTGCCAAGAAAAGCAACGTTTCCTACACCTACGACTACGACAAGAAGCAATATGCAAACCAATCGTGCATTTTGCTTGCAACGCACTCGGCAAGGCTGGAATTCGTGCACGTGTTGCACGGTTTTGGCAAAAAGGACATCAACATTGTTGTTGGCTACCAAAACATAATGAAAAAGTACTTGTACACCCCGCTGAAAATGGCAGGCATCATTTCCAAGTACTTGTACCAACCGGACATTTCCTGCACCAAAAGCATGCTGTCGGTGCTCAAGCGCAAGGGCAGTTTGCTTCTTTTCCCCGAGGGCATTCAGTCCACAAGCGGAAGCGCACATCCCATCAACCCGGCAACAACCAAGTTGCTCAAACGTGGCAACGTGCCTGTGTTTTTGTGCAAAAGCCAAGGAAGCTACCTTGCCACAAACCGCTACTCCAGCGACGTGAAAAAGGGCGCAATCAAGGTGCACTACCAATTGCTGTTCACGGCGGAAGAATTGAAAACGCTTTCCGAAGAGCAAATCTACCAAAAGTTGTTGGAAGCATTTCGCTACAACGATTTTGAAGCAAACAAACAAAACAAGGTGCAATTTGTGGGCAAACGCCCCAACATTGACGGCTTGAACAACATCATCTACAAGTGCCCACATTGCAACAAGGAATTTTGCCTTGAAGTGCGTGGGGAAAACATGGTTTGCACCGAGTGTGGCTACGAAGTGACCATGGACAACTACTACTGCTTGCACGCAGTCAACAAGCAACTGTTGCACGACGACGTGGACAAGTGGTACAAGTGGCAACGCAAAGTTTTGCACCAAGAAGTGACAAAGGACGGCTTCCAAATGCAAATGCAAGGTCAACTTTGCACCTTGCGTACCGACAAACTTTGCAAATCGCCCAAAAACAGAATTTTGCAAGGCGAAGGCACGTTTTGCCTGACCAAAAACGGCTTGACGCTAGACAAAACAAACGGAGAACGCATTGTTTTTGATGCAAAAAATTTGTACAGTTTGACTTTTACACAAAGCGGAC
The DNA here is from genome assembly GCA_017500855.1 of Clostridia bacterium. Classification (GTDB taxonomy): domain Bacteria; phylum Bacillota; class Clostridia; order Christensenellales; family CAG-314; genus Fimimonas. The sequence goes on from JAFVYC010000023.1 coordinate 18,306, forward strand.
TGTTGGAATTTTACTACAACGAGGAGTACTACATCATTGTGCCACTTGTTCCACGCACAATGTTGGCAAAGTGGACGATAGCAAGCGAAGAAATCCACAATTTGCACGACGAAAGGTGGGCAAAGGCAAGCCAAGATGTGTACGACTACTAAAGAGGAGGAAACCATGCCCGAAAACAAACAACTAGACGTCAAGGTGAAGTTTGGCTTGCGCAGTTTTGTAACGGTGGTTTGCATTCTGTTTGCCGTGCTTATTCTTGTTGGCGTGCTTACCTACGTCATCCCTGCGGGAACCTACCAGTACGACCAAGACGGCAACGTCATCCCCGACAGCTACACGCCCATCCCCGAAGAAGAAAACACCACTCGCTTGCCAGTTTGGCGTTGGATAACGGCGCCGTTCGAGGCGTTGTTTGGCAAAAACCAAATGCTTGTGATAATTGTGCTGTTGCTTGTGCTTGGTGGCACATTCAAGGTGTTGGACAATTCCGGCGGACTTGTTTCGTTGGTGCGCATTTTGATTGAACGCCTGTACCAACGCAGATACGTGGCAATTTGGGTGATTACCCTTGTGATAATGCTACTCAGCGCCGTGTTCGGCTTGCAAGAACAGTTGCTGATTTTGTACCCCATTCTTGCAATGATGTGCATGGCAATGAATTGGAGCAAGTTCACGGCAATAAGCTTCATTTTGATTAGCAGTGGCGTTGGCTTTACAACGGCAATCACAAACCCGTTGACAATTGGTTTGGCAAGTGGGTTTGCCGGCACCAACGTTGTGGACGGCTTGTGGTACAGACTGATTATTTTTGCAGTGATGTACGTTGCAACAAGCATGTTCCTTACCTACCTTGCAAAAACCGACGAAAGAAATGCCAAAACGCAATTTGACGTGGCAAGTTTTACCATGTCTACACCGGAACAACACAAGCAAGACTTGTACAAGGCAAAATTGATTGTGCTTTTGTTCGGCGTGGCGCTGTTGGGAGTTATCGTTTCCATGAGCATCCCTGCGCTTCGCAGTCTAAGCATGGTTATCATGGCGGTGGCGTTCATTGTTGGCACGGTTATCGTTGGCAGACTGCTTCTTGGAAGTTTTGCAAGCCTTGGCAAAAGTTTTGTCGGTGGCATGAAGGACGTTGCGCCATCCATTGCCATCATCATGATTGCATTTGGCATCACGCACATTGCAACTTGCGGAAACATTTTGCACACCATTTTCTACGAATTCAACAAACTTGTTGTGCAACTGAGCCCCTACCTTGCAGTGTTGTGCTTGTACGCATTGATTCTCATCATTGAATTTTTTATTCCAAGCGCATCGGCAAAAGCAGCGCTCATCATCCCAATGTTGACGCTTGCGCCCATCGAAGGTATCAGCAAAAACGTCATTTTGCTTACCTACCTGTTTGCCGACGGCTACACCAACGTGTTGTTCCCCACTTGCGGAACGCTACTTGTTGGTTTGGGCCTTGCCGACGTAAGTTTTGTGCAATGGTTCAAGAAAACAATTTTGTTCCAACTTGTGGCGCTGGCAATTTCCGTTGGCTTCCTGATGTTGGCAATTGCAATCAAACTGTAGAAACAACGCAAAAACAACCTTGCTAAACACAGGGTTGTTTTTTTGTGCAAAAATGTGCTAGCCGTGTTGCAAAAAATAGCAAAATGAAATGAAAAAAGGACAAGTCGCAAAGTGGACTTGTCCTTTTGTTGTTTGTTGAGTTGCCTAAACTAGGCAGTTTGTTGCTTGCCAACCAACGATTGTGGCAAAAGCGCCACTTGGTTTGCCGAAGACGTCAAATTTGCAAACGGGTGCAAAGTTGTTGCCACATAGGGAGTGGGGTTGTAGTTGTACTTGGAAGAAAGTTGTCCGCCACCCGTGATGTTGCCAAACATTTGTCCCCAACCGTTTTGGTAGTTGAGATATTCTTGGAAATCGTTGTAGTGGTTGTAGGTGTAGAACACGTACTTTTCGTTGGGGTCGACAATGCCGTTGTAGTTGAGGTCGTAGCGAGTGTACACAATACGTGCTGCGCCACGCACAACTTTGCTACCGTTGTTGTAGTCGGTTGCGGGGTAGGCAGGGGCGCAATCGGTGCCCGTTGTGCCAATGTCAATTTCGTAGTAGCGCAAATCTCCACCACAACCGCTGATGCGTGGAAGCACAGGTTCGTAGGGGTATTTGCTTGTGTTGCCGGAGAATTGGCTGTGGTTGCCACGGTAGTACTTGCCCCAATCGCTGGAAAAACTTCCGCTAATTTTGGCGTCGGTGTAGTTTGGTGGCACCGTGCCAAACGCCATCAAGTAGGCTGCAACGTCCTCCAAAGTGACGTAGGCGCCATCCTTGTAGACGTAGTTTGCAACGTTGCCGTTTGCGTCGTACACCACGTAGGTGTTGCCGTCGTCCAAGTAGGTGACGGTGCTGTTTCTAAGCAACGTGTTGCCGTTTTTGGGCTGATTGGGCGCAACCGTGGGCGCTTGGTCTTGGTCTGCTATCGAGCCGGACATGAAGTAGTGTTGCGTGCGGTAGTAGGCATCCATGTAGCTTGTTGCAGGGTGGTAGTTTGCGTAGAATTCCGATGCGCTAACGCCAACGTAGGGGTCGGACGTGATGACTGTTTTGTTGATGACGATGACGTTGGAAACAATGCCGTCGATTGTGCCAACAATGGTTGCTTGGCCCGTGCCCGTTGCAACAACCACGTTGCCGTACAGCACAACGTTTTCCTGACCGCTGGTCACAACCCACACAACGCTGTTTGTTGCGTTGGATGGAACAACTTGGTAGTTGAGAACTGCGCTTTCGCCAACTTCAAGGTCGGTGTTGTTGCACCAAATTGAAAGGCTTGTTGCTTCCACAATTTGCGCCACAACGTACACGTCAATTTGTGCGCTTGCGTTGCCACAAGTTGCTTCCACCACCACTTTGCCAAGCACGTTGGTTGCGTGCAAAACGTTGCCATCCAACACGGCGCTGTTTTGCCCCGAAACAATGCGAAGTTGCAAGTCGTCGGTGTGATTTTGTGGGTAGACGTAGGCGGAAATTGTTGCCGTGCCGTTTGGATGAATTTTGGTTGCATCGGCAGAAAGCACAATGCTTTCGGCAGGAATTTGCGCTTCTACAATTTGCACCAACACAAAGTTGCTTTGCAGTTGACCTGCTTGAACGGAAAACTCTACCGTTCCAAGCGTGTTGCCCCAAATTGTGTTGTTGTCGAAAGTGACGTTTTCCATGCCCAAAACTTCGGCAAATTGCCAGTCGTCCACAGGGAACGTGTTGCCAAGGTACTCTACGTGAACGTTGAAAGAAACGGACTTGCCTTGCTCCACAGTTTGGCTGTCGACAACAAGCACAAGATTTGCGCCGTCCACCGCAAGTAGCAAATTGCACCATTGGCAACGGGCGTCGTTGTTGACGTCCGAGTGTGGTTGAACGCCAACAATTTGTTGCTCTTGCAAAATTTCGTTGCAAACAGCGCAACTTTGACCTTCCGTAAGCCCCGTTTGTTGGCAAGTGGCTTCAACGCTTGGCACAACTTGCGGGGTGTGGGCAATTTCGCCACAAATGTCGCAAGCGCAATTTTTGTCGTTGTCGACAATGTGTCCCAAGCTGACGTGTTTGCATTGGTCCTTGGAAAACTTTGCAAACACTTGCGATTGCTCCAACGCCTCTGCCAAAGTTTGTTGACTGAGTGGCTTGGAAAACGTGCCGTCGTCCAAGTACCAACCTTGGAAGGTGTGCCCTGCAAGGTGTGGGTCGGCAGGCAAAACAAGTTTTTGCCCAATTTGGAAAGACAAGTACACGTTGCCATCCACAATGAAATTGAGAGTTTTGGTTGTTGGTTGGCAAGCCACAAGGCAACAAACCGTTGCCACAACTAGCAATGCCACCAAAAATGTAATTTTTTTGTTCATAGTATCTCCCACGGAAAAATCCGTTGTTTTGCCTGTGTTTGCAAAAAAAAGTGTAGGCGTGGTAGCAAACTGCACACGCAAAAAGCGCTGTTTGCAACTGTTGCATTGCGCAATTATGGTGCAAACTTGCCACCACGTATGCAAAAAAAGCAACGGAACACGTGCTTTGCAACCAATCGGGTTGAAGGGCAATTTTGCAAGCGCAAATTTCTACAACTACATAGTACCACAACCAAGTCAAGATGTCAACTGTTGCCAACAAAACAAGGGCGCCACGTCCACCAGTCGTCAAAAAAGCCATTTGCGCCTTGCCAATTGCCGTGAGCGTTGCACAGGTTGCAACAAATTTTTGAAAAAGCAAAACAGCCTGTGAACAAGCATAATGCAACAGCCCGGCATTGCGCAAAAGAATTTACCCCAACCATCCGTTGCAACAAAACCAGTTTGAAACACAACACCATTGCCCATTTACAAGGGTTTTGCATTGCCGAAGCATTGTGGTTGATTATGCAAGCATTGTTTTGAACAAAAACAACATCCCCCACGGCAGGTGCGTGGGGGATGAGGTAATTAGATATACTAAACTTGCTATTTGCTTTTGATCATATAATCAAAAAGTTTTCATCTTGCAAACAATGTGAACTATTTTGTCAAAACTGGTGTGTAATATTCGCTATTATATGTCCACAATGCACCGTTCACACGGCTAGCTTCGTATTTTTGAGCGCCTGCTGGAAGAGAACCTGCTGCCCAAGACGTTGTGTTGTTGGAAACTGTAACGCCGGAAGCATCTGCTCCTTCGTACCACAAACCGATGATTTGACATACTGCGCCTTCTTCTGCATAAATCCTGTTGCCTGTAGCTGAGCCAATATGTGGCTAAATCGAACTTTTAACAAAATTACGATTTTGTGCTTTAATATTATTGTTTAATCAATGGCTCAATGTAAGGTTTTAACTGTTGTATTAGTTTGTAAACAGTTGTACAAGGGTCTTTTTTGGAAGGCAAGGTTCTGTCATCATACGATTGTTCTATTCTAATCGCATTACCGATAGCGTATTTTAAACTTCCGCTTTGTGTAGCAATATCAAAAATGTTTGACAAATTCTTCTCATATCCTTCATCAGATATTTTACGTTCCTTGAAAATTTGATCTAATTTTTCGCACCAAAGAGAACGATGTAATGCTGAATCTGAATAATTAAAGTGAAGATATATCCAATACTCAAAAGATTGATTACTCCATCCCACATGAAAATCTTTATTCTCAGCCAATGCTATTGCTTCATCAAATTGTTTAAAATCATCCTTATCAAAAACGACCCACACTTGCTCATATACTATTGGAGAATGTGCGACAATTCGAGAAGCCTCATTAACTAAACTTACAGTGTTTTTGCCTTCACCACAAGTTTCTATAGTTGGTTGTTCCAATTGTATACTACTAGATTGATATAGCTTGTTTATATAATTAGCTAATCCATTAAAATAAAACGGCTCTGTTTTAGTACCCTCAGTGACAATTAAAAAAGAATTAGGTTTTGGCGTTTTAGATTCCGCTTTTCTTTCTTGAAGTTTAGCACGTCTCTTTTTAAACAAATCATCAGTTCCCATCGGCACCCTCCCAACGGCTAAACTTTTTGAGATTAGGAATCGCATCATATACACCGCTTAAATAGTCCTTGGTAAATGATTTATCATTTCTAATCTTATAATCCGCTAACGAATACAGAGTAGACTCTCCATATTCGTTTTTATCGGTAAACCAAACCTGGTCTCTACGTACATATTGTTTATCCAACAGTGTGGTATCGTGTGTTGTATAAATTAATTGTGCTTTTGTATTGCTATTGTAAATCAAATCAATGATATATTTTTGCAATAAGGGATGAAGTTGATTGTGTAGTTCATCAATCATCAATCCCTTTCCATGGTCAATGGCCAATTTCACTAATCCAAAAATGGCAATTGCTTTTCTTGTTCCTGCAGATTCTTGATCTAAAATAAATTTAACTTTTTTACCTTGTTTATCATAATGATAGGTATAGATATTATGTTTTCCATCTTTGTTTTCAGCATAAATATCTACAATTCCAATATCAATAGCATTTAAAAACTCAAGCAAAATAGTCTTGTCACTTTTTTCGAATGTTTTACTAAACAAGAAATCTACAATAACATCAAACTCTCCACTACAATCAAATTTCAAAGGAAGAAAATCCAAAACGCAATATAAAACATTTTCAAAAACTTTGCTCCTCAATTTCAAGCTGCTAAAGAATGATAACGATAAAACATCAGCATCAATATCATCTTTATATTTTTCACAAGTGCTTTTAATAGAACTTCCAATAGTAAAGTTTTTTTCACTTCTTTCTACAATAATGCTTTGCCTATTTGTAGATAAGTTAGTGCTATAAAGCCACTCGGAAGTAATTTTATGGCTATTATAAGTAAAACCATATTTATATTCAAATCCATCTAAATGATATACGGCTTCGAACTCAGTATCGTCAGATCTAGACTCAGCATCTAACATGAAGGGATTATAGCACTTCGAAAGGAAAGTTTCTTTTGTATCTTTATTGTTTTCTTGAAAAGAAAACCTAGCAATTCTTTGGAACATAGAATAAGCATCAATGAAATTGCTCTTTCCACTTGCATTAGCACCAAATATAGACACTACTTTTAAAAAATCATTTTCTTCCGTTTCCGAAATTAAGTTATAAGGATGTTCTTTGTAAGCTTTTACAGCTCTCATGTCTAAAGTAGTTTCATCTCTAAATGGACCGAAATTTTTAAATCTAAAAAGAACTAACATAACCATTTCCTCCTATATTGGTTGTTACATTATAACACAAAAAGCAGATTTCGTCAATACATTTGAGAAAATTCCTCAAAAAATGTCACAAAAATACTAATTTCGACATTTTGATGTGAATTTTAACATGTAAATACACTTATTTGCTCAATTATTATGTAACTAAAAAACAAAAAGGTGGTACATCAAATCCCAACTAAATTTGTCTGTATTTCGGTTATTCTTTATTGGTGATAGTGAAAAACGATTAAAACATTTTCTTAATGTCACTTTCAGACATTTCTTCCCATTCGGGAATTCCTGAAATTTGAGTTTGAGGTGAACTACAGTTGTCCTTAATTATCATAGGGTTTGGATATCTCTCTACATTATCGTAACTAACCGCAAACCTATCCACAGATTCAGCAAGAGGAGTAAAAGAATATTTTGAGTCACAATTTCCACCTATAGTACTTTGATACACTATACCGGATGTCAAAAGTCCCTGTATATAGGTATTGTATTATAAATCAGCTTTGTCAATGTTTTTACTCAAAAAGTTCAAATCTTCTTCCATAGTATGAGTTATTGTGTGACAAATACGAAAATACATTTGCAAGTCAATAGAATCAACAAGTAAGCATCGTGTTACATTTATTAAGCATTTGATTTTTTGTTTACTTTTTATTGGGATATCTCAAATAGTAATAATCGTTTTCTTCCATAACCTCTGTTTTCTTGAAACCGTGATTGAGATAAAAATGTTCTGCACCGATATTATCTTTATGAACTCCAAGGGCAATAGGACGGATTCCATAATCGTTATATATCTTTTCAATAACTTTTTCTAATAAGTATCCGCCTATACCACAGTTACGATAACGTTTGTCAAGCACAAAGCCCATAAGACGATAGAAAGGAACACCTTTCATTTCTTCAGGATCAGTGTACCACTCAAATGCTTCACCGAGCAGAATCAAACCAATATATTCATCTTCTTTTTTTTATTACATAAGTATGTCCTTTACAATTATGATCAAGTCCGTATTGTGTAAGCTCCATAATTGTATCAGCGTTATCCACAAAAGCTTCGCTTATATCATCACGCTGTATCGTACGAACATATTCAATATTAGAATTAGTCAACAATTCAAAAATAATATTGTTTTTCATATTCATTTTTTCAATTCATCATCTATACGACAAAACAGTTTTTGATGCTCTGCATATTCAAGTTTATCTTGAGGCATCCAAAATGCATAGAGTTCCTGTAATTCCGCCGTATCACCGCATATTTCTTTGGTCTTTTCGTATGCAAAGGTATTAGCATCAATCTCATAGGGGAAACTAATATATACACGAGTAAAGTATTCTTCTGAACCATCTAAAAAACATTTTTGCCATTCGTTGTCTATAAGTTTGTAACACGTTCCGTCGTAAAGTACAACATAAATTCTACTCTTCTGGATTTGTTCACTAAACAAATGTGGGCATAGATACTGCATTGCATGGCGCAGTTCGTGAAATAGATAGAATAACACCTCGTATTGGGAGGCATTCTTTAGGATCGCTTCATTAAGAAATAATGTATTGATCGTTACATCATAAGTTCCATAAGCGGTTTCATATCCGATAGGCATATCATAGGAAATATTTACAGATATACCATTCTCACGGCAAAACGAATTTACAATTTC
>JAFVYC010000024.1 GCA_017500855.1 Clostridia bacterium
CCCAACAGGGTGCTTTTTCCATTACGGGGCTCGAAGTAGGAGCGGTACTGAATGACAGTTAATAACTGTCAGAGCCGCGAATGACCGCAGCGCGTAGTTCGCGCGAGAATCGAGCCCCGTAATCCGCTCCAAAAAATTCGACAAGTTTCGACTTGTCGAATTTTTTTATCCATTGCGAAAGCAATGGCATATCATCACGCTTTAGCGTGTATCTCATCACCGAAGGTGCATATCATCAACCGCAGGTTGTATCTCTTTCGCAATGATGATATACTCGTCCGAAAGCGAGATATACTCGTTTTCGGACGGATGATATACAAATTCTGCGAATTTGATGATATACAAGGCTGTCGCCTTGATTTGTTTGCGGAGATTGTTCTCATGTCGTAGCAAAATGGTTGTACTATGAAGTGCAACCTTTTTATCTAAATTGCTGGTTTGGCATATAATCTCAAGATACGATGAAATAACTTGGTTTCTTTTATGAAAGCAATACTTTGATTTGGTTTGACAAATCGTGTGCATATGGACTTGTGGCAATGTGCGCATGCAGTACAAAGAGTGCTATAAATTATTACTTCAATAAGTGTCGTTTGTTGACAATGGTGTTGATTTTGAAGAGTGGTATACAATTTCAACAAAATATGTTGCGAATTTTGCAATTATAATATATAATATGGTCAGCAAAACAGTTCTTCTTGATGTTGTTGTTGCGCAAGTTGCGTTCAAATTGGCAATACTATCTGTTCAGTTCGATAGTTTTGTCTTTTGGAAAAACAAAATGAAATTTGGAAATGCAACGCATGGAAACTGCGCACTTGCCTGACGGTGGAAACTGTTTGTTATGTCAACGAAAGAAAACTATAGGAGATTTTGTTATGTTGAAAATTGACGTTATTGATTTGGGCGGACCAACGCCTTGCAACGTGTATTCCGTCAATGGCATAGAGTCCGTTGAAGAGCGTGTTGTTTTGCCGTGCTATTTTTCCCAATACAACCACAGGCTGTCTCGAATTGGCTACAAGGAAGTAAAGGTTGTTGACACCCGTTCCGACTACGAACGCTGGCAAGACGAGTACTACCATGCCTACTACCCAACGGCTTCCGTTGTGGAAGTGGAAGTGCCTGTGTCGCCATGTGTCAAAACAATTTTCATTTCCCGAACGATAGAAAAAATAAGCAAAAAGGCATTCCGAAACTTGAAAGGCGTAACGTTTGAAATTGATCCGGACAACGCTTGTTTCCAAATTGTAGACAACAAAATTGTGGAAAAAGACACGGGCAAAATTATTTGGCCTTGCGCTGACTAGAAATTACAAAATACCACACACGGGGTGAAAAAATTGAAGAAAATATCAGTAGTTATTCTGGCAATAGCAATGCTTTTTGCCTTTGTGGGATGTTTCCCACAAGACGTAGTTTTGGACGAAATGCAAAGTTTCGACGTTTCTTCCAAGGTTGAATCGCTGTACGTAGAAATCAATGCGGCTGACTTTTCCATTTTGCTTGGAACGGAGTTTTCCGTGCAAAGCAACTTGAAGTATTTGGACGTATACGTTAAGGACGGCGTGTTGTGCATCGTCGACGAAGCCTTTGGCAACGCCAACTACGCAAACGCACAGTTGGTTGTTATCATTCCTGCCACCAAAGTTTTGAAGGATTTGCACATCGAAACAGGCGCTGCAAAACTCACAGGCGAGTACTTGGTTGCTGACAACGTGGAATTGGAAATGGGCGCAGGTGCTGTGCATATTGAAAGTTTGTTTGCAAACAAAACTTGCGAAATAGACGGTGGCGCAGGGGAAATCACAATTGACCTTGCTTTTCTGCACAATTTGTCGGTAGACATTGGCGCAGGGCAACTAAATTTGACAGCGCAACTTTTTGGAAATTCCGAATTGGATTTTGGCGTTGGCGAAGCAAATCTCACTTTGCTTGGCAACAAGGAAGACTACACTGTGAAAATTGAAAAGGGCATTGGAAGCATCAACGTGGAAGGACAAAACGTTGCAAATTCCAGCACAATTGGAAGTGGAGAAAACATTGTAGACATCGACGGTGGTGTTGGCGCAATCAACTTGAAGTTTCAACAAAGCTAGTTTCACATTTGGAGAAAAATTGAAATGAACAACGACAAAGCGCTACACAAACTTGTGGAAAACGACATTTCATTTTTGGTGCTGTACAAAATTTTGCAACACAAATGCACCGACGTGTTTTCCAACGGCACAACCTTCATCGTGTGCTATTCCAACCCACCATATCCCGTGTGGGTGTGGTGCGCCAATGTGCAAAACACAGGGGACGTGGTGCAAATTGCCAAGTATTTGAAGCAAAACTACTTGCAAAAAGGCAAGTTCAGTTTCATACTGGAAAACAGCCTTTTTGAGAGTTTGAAATTGGTAGACTCCGACTTTTGTTCGTTGCAAACACAAATGCAAATGCTTTCCTACAGGCTAGACGACGTCAAGCAAATCAGTCGTCCAGTGGATGGCACAATTCGCTTGGCTGTTCAGTTGGACGTTGACGTTTTGGCAAAAATCTACCAAGATGCCAACTTGGAAATGGAAGGTTTGAGTTTTCCCATCGAGCATTGCAAAAAAATGGTGCAAGAACAAATTGAAAATGGCCAACTGTTTGTGATGGTCGACCAAACAAACATCATTGTTGCAACTACTTTTGCAACAGTTCAAGGCAACTACGGCAAAATTTCCTTTGTGTACACCTTGCCAACGCACAGGCGCAAGGGCTACGCCATCAACTTGGTGCATTTTGTAAGCAAACATCTTTTGCAACAAAATCTCACTCCCATTTTGTACACAGACGGTGGCTACGTCGCATCCAACAGTTGCTACACAAAAATTGGCTACAAACAAGTTGGCAATTTGGTAAAAGTTGGCAACTAAACAGGAAAATAGGGGGCTATATGAACGCAAAATTTGCAATCAACGGAAAACAAATTGAAACGGAAAGGCTTGTTTTGCGCCCATTTGCACTTTCCGATTTGGACGATTTCTTTGCCTACGCATCGGAGCCGGGGGTTGGCGAAATGGCAGGCTGGAATCACCATCAAAACAAGCAAGAAAGCATGGAAATTTTGCAACGTTTTGTACAGCAAGACAAAACCGTTGCCATTTGTTTGAAACTGGACAACAAAGTCATTGGCTCACTTGGAGTGGAAGAATACGGCTTGGAAGAAAAACTTTCGGAATTCTTTCCCTACCAAGGGCGTGAACTTGGCTTTGTTTTGAGCAAGCAACACTGGGGAAAGGGATTGATGACGGAAGCCGTGCAAGCAGTAATCAACTACTTGTTTGACGAAATGCATTTGGACTTTTTGACGTGTGGCTACTACACGTTCAACGCACGTTCAAAACGTGTGCAAGAGAAGTGCGGTTTCAAGCCATATCGAAAACTTATTTCTCAAACAAGAATGGGTACCGAGCAAGAAACAATTTTGAATTTGCTCACAAATCCACGCAAAAACATCAAGTTGCAGTTTTCCCATCCGGAAACGCTCATCTATCAAGATTGACACGCAATTTCCTACCACGTGTAGGGGTTTTTGCAACAAATTGAGAATTTTTCCACACCGTAACGTCAACAATTTTGCGCAAGGAGAGTTATATGGACGCATACAACACAATGCTTGCACGTCGAAGCATTCGCAAATTTCAAGACAAGCCCGTTTGCACGGAAGATATCGACAAAATGCTTCGTGGCGCAATGTCGGCGCCTAGCGCTTGCAACAAACAACCTTGGGAATTCTACGTTGTGACCAATGCCGAATTGCTTGGCAAACTGCAAACTTCCTCGTTGTTTTCTAGGTACAAATCGCCTTGCATCATTGTTGTTGCAGGCAACAAAAAACATTGCATCACACAAAAGGAAAACGACTTTTTCTACCAAGATTGTTCCGCAGCGGTAGAAAACTTGCTTCTTGTTGCAACGCAACTTGGTTTGGGTACATGTTGGTGCGGACTTTCCCCAATGAAAGCCCCTGCCGACAAGGTTTCGCAAATTTTGGGTTTGGAAAAACACATTGTTCCCGTTGCGCTTGTGCACGTGGGACACCCTGCCGAAAGCAAAGAGCCACGTACGCAGTACAACGAAAAGAAAGTGCATTTCTTCAACTAGAATCTACAAGGGGAAACCATGAACTACAAATTTCTACTTTTTGATGCCGACAACACAATTTTGGATTTCGACAAAGCCGAAGAAACAGCGCTTCAACAAGCCATGGAAAAGGCAGGATTGCATTTTGACGAGCATGTTTTGCAAGTGTACAAAAGCAACAACATGTACATGTGGCACCAACTTGAACTTGGGCTTTGCACCAAGGAGCAAGTGTTGGAAGAACGCTTTTTGCGCACGCAACGAGAACTTGGTTTGCAATGCGACATCATGCAAGTTGCGCACGACTACGAAGAATTTTTGCATCACGGCTTCTTCGTTGTGGAAAATGCCGAAAGCGTTTTGCAACAACTTGCCGAAAGAGGGCACCAACTGTACCTTGTAACAAACGGTGTGCTTTCCATTTCCACGGCACGCATGCTTGGCAGTGGGCTTGCAAAGTACTTCCAAAAGCGCTTTGTTTCGGAGGAAATTGGCACGCCAAAACCACAAATTGGCTTTTTCAATGCTTGTTTCGAGCAAATTGATGGCTTCGACAAGAGCCAAGCCATCATCATTGGCGACTCCCTTTCCAGCGACATCCAAGGCGGAATCAATGCGGGAATTGACACCTGTTGGTACAACCCACGTCACTTGCCAAACAAAAACAGTTTGTCCATCACCTACCAAATTGACAACCTTTTGCAATTGCTAGACATTTTGTAAAGCAAATGGAAATTGCTCAAATTGAATGGAAAAATACAAAGTTAGAATAAGAGTTTCAAATCGTATCTAAAGAGCGTAAATTGAACAAAAAAATGCAAATTGTTTGAAAACAGTTCAAATTGCATCTAGACAAATGTAAATTGAAAGAATTTAGTTAAAATTAAATCAAAATAGATTAATTGAATAAAAAAAACCGTGTGTCAAGTCGATACACGGATTTTTTGTTTTGTATAAATCAAATTATTTAGAAATGCTGACAAACACGACACAACTTCTACAAAACCACAAGTACAAAGATAATTGCTTTTGTTTTTTAACGGTGTTGCACGGTTTTTCCAAAGTAGTGCAAACAGCACGGTTTTTGTGGTGGTACAAGTTGTTTTTGTATCAATCTTGCATCAGCCCTTGCTTTTGTTTTGCAAAAAGAACATCACAGCCCAGTTTTGCATGTCAACAAAAAGACTGTTTTGTGCCTTTTGGCAATCTAGCCATTCAAAGTGATGGTCAGTTTCCTTGGGTAATTGTCGTTTTTCCCCAATTTTTCCACAATAAAAGTGTTGAATGGGGTGGAAGTAGCCCAAGGTTGGGTGTTGAACAAACTTTTCGGCTGAACAAACAAAGTTTTGTACTTGTACTTCACAGCCAATTTCTTCCAAGCACTCCCGTTTGATGCATTGAGCGTCGCTTTCGCCATTTTCCAAGCCACCTCCGGGCAAAAAGTAGCCCTTTGGTGTTTTTACAACGGCAAGTTTGTTGTGTTCAATTGCTATCAAATATGCGCCCGACCTGTCTAGATATCGTTGTTGTTCTTGCTTGCCAAAGACTTTGTGCATACAGTTCTCCAATTCGTTGCGTTGTTCTACAGTTTTTCCAACAGGTTTTGCAATGCTCTGCCACGGTGGCTAACGGCATTCTTTTCTTCGGCAGTTGCAACGCCAAAGCATTTGCCAAGGTCGGTGCTGAAAAACAAACTGTCGTAGCCAAAACCGTTTTGCCCCTCTTCTTGGTGCAAAATGTAGCCTTCAACTTTTCCGCTTGCCGTCACAAGTTTGCCATCGGGGTACAAAAGGGCAATTGCCGTTTCGAAGTATGCCGATCTGTCCGTTTTGTTTTGCAATTGGCAAAGCAATTTTTGGCGATTTGCCTTGTGGTCGTGGTTGCCTGCGTATCTTGCCGAGTACACACCCGGCGCACCGTTCAATGCGTTCACGCAAAGTCCTGTGTCGTCGGCAAGCACGGGCAAAGTGGTGTGTTTTGCAATTTCCTTGGCTTTGATCAGGGCGTTTTCCAAAAATGTTGCGCCGTTTTCTTCCGGATCGCAGTCGATGCCTGCTTCGGAAAGACAAAGAATTTCATCAAATTTGCCATGCAAAATTTGCTTTATTTCTTGGATTTTGTGCGCATTGTTGCTAGCGATCAGCAGTTTCATCTTCTTCCTCGTGGTACTCAATTTTGTGGTTTTTGCTTTGCAAGCATTGCTTCATCAGTTCGTGTTCGTTCTTGTGGATCATCAAGCAAGAAATCACCGGGTCTTGCCCTTGCCACAAGTAGCTGATGAACAGTTTGTCTCGAAAAACAACTATGTTCAAAATGTTTTCCAACCTCACTCTGCCCAAAAACAGGTCGAACGGGCCAACGTACAAGCGCAAGTGTGTGTCTTCCACCTTGTAGTGGATTGTGCCCAAGCAAAAGGAAACAATTGCCAAAATTGGGCAAACTCCTACCCAAAGCGTGGCTTGCCCGGGGGTGATGTTGAAAACTACCGCACCAAACAGCACGGCAATTGCAATGCCTGTTGTGATTGTGCTTACTACAAATATTGCCCACACAGCAATGGTGCAGGGCGTTGGGAATCGTGTTTTGAATTTCATGCCACTATTATATCACAACAAAACTTTGTAGTAAACAGTTTGCACTCACTTTGCAAAAAGGCAATTTTTTGTTCATAGAATGAAGCAAAAAGAACGTTGGGGTTTTGTGTGAAAGTAAAAGTGGATTTGTGCGCAATCGTTCAAAATTGCAAGATTGTTGAAAGCGCTTTGCAAGGCGCAAGCATTTGCGCCGTCGTCAAAAACAACGCCTACGGGCATGGAATTGAACACGTTTGCCGTGCGCTTGTGCCACACGTCGGCATGTTTGCCGTTGCCAACGTTGCCGAAGCAAACAAAATTGCAAGTTTTGGCAAGCCTGTGTTGCTGTTGCTTCCACAGTTTGGCAACCATTTGCAAATTGCAGTAGACAAAGGTTACGTTTTGACTGTAGACAGTCTTGAAACTTTCCGCAAAATTGCAAATTGCGTTGGCAAAAAGAAAGTACACCTCAAAATCAACACGGGAATGAACAGGCTAGGGCTGAACAAAGAGCAAGTTGAAAAAATTTGCAAACTTGCTTCGCAACACAACGTGGAAGTGCAAGGCGTGTTTTCCCACTTGGCAAAAACCGATTTGGAAAGTTGCAACAGGCAATTGGCAAACTTTTTGCCAATTGCACGCAAATGCAAGCAAGCCTTTGGCAAGCACATTCTTTGCCACATTGCAAACTCTTCTGCCACTTTTTTGCACCCAAAATTCCACTTGGACATGGTGCGTGTTGGGCTTGCGCTGTACGGCTACGGCAACAAAAACCTTGTGCCTGCCAAAATCGTCACGGCAAAAGTTATTGCCACAAGGGTTGTGGAAAAGGGGCAAGCGGTTGGCTACGACGGCGCATTCGTTGCTCGACAAACCACCAAAATTGCTATTTTGGACGTGGGCTACGCTGACGGTCTTCCAAGAATTCTTGCCGGAAGTTTTGTGAAGTTTGGCAACAGTTTTTGCAAAATTGTGGGTAACGTTTGCATGGGAATGTGCTTTGTAGACGTTTCCAACGCAAAAATTTCCGTCGGAGATGAGGCAATTTTGCTTGGAAAGGGGTGTAATTTAGCAAATAATGACGTAAGTGCCTACGAATTGTTGTGTAATTTTTCAAATTGTTGTAAAATATAGGTACAAAACAATTTGGGTAGAACATGAGAGTTATTGCAGGAAAATTCAAAGGGCGCAAACTTGTTGCACCAAAAGGGGAAACCCGTCCAACTCTAGACCGAACAAAGGAAACTTTGTTCAATATTTTGCACAACAGGCTTCCGCAAGCAATTGTGTTGGATTTGTTTGCAGGGTCGGGGCAAATTGGCATTGAGTGTTTGAGCCGTGGCGCAAGCCGTGTGGTGCTGTGCGACAACGGTCGAGATGCAATTGTTGCCATCAAGCAAAATTTTGCGCAGTTGAAGGTGGATCCGGAACTTTTTTGTTGCCACTTTGCCGACTGCATCAGGCGTTGTGTTGGCACAAAGTTCGACATTGTGTTTGTTGACCCTCCCTACTTGGCAGGGTTGTACCAACAGGTTTTTGAAACTTTAGAAACTTGCCAAAGCGTTGCCGACGATGGCATTGTCGTTTGCGAACATTCCGCAGAAGTAGACTTGCCACAGCAATTTGGCGGATTTTGTTGCTACGACACAAGAAAAATCGGAAGTGTCAAATTTTCGTTCTACCAAAGGAGTCAAGCATGAAAACAGGCGTTTTTGCAGGTTCTTTTTGCCCTGTAACAGTTGGGCACGTTGATGCAATAGAAAGGGCATCCAAACTTTGCGACAAGTTGTACGTTGTTGTGGGTGTTAACGGTGCCAAAAAGTACGCAATTCCCGACGAAATGCGTTTGGAAACCGTGCGATTGGCAACAAGCCACATTTCCAACGTGGAAGTTGTGCTTCATCAAGGAATGATGACGGATTTTTGCAAGTCCGTTGGCGCAACTGTCATGGTAAAATCAATTCGCAACAGCACCGATTTGCAAGAAGTCATCAATTTGACGGATGCAAACCGAGACTACTGGGATGGCGAAACTGTTTTTGTGTTGGGTGACAGCAAATTCAGGCACGTTTCTAGTTCTCTTGTTAGGGAACTTTGCAGTTTGAAGCAAGACGTTTCCAAGTACGTTCCCGCAAATTGTTTGCCCATTGTAGAAAGATTTTTGAAGTAGGAAAAATATGTTTACTGTACAAAAGACGTTGCCTTCGGCACAAAGTGTCAAAAGCGCAATGCCACTAGATTCAAAACTTAAACAAAGAAAACTGCAATTCGACGAGCAGTTGAAGCAAAATTTTTGCTCCAAACAAAAGTTTGTTGCCGTTGTTGGGCCTTGTTCGGCAGACAACGTCGACGCCGTGACGGAGTATGCGCAAAAACTCAAAGTCGAAGCAAGCAAGTACCCAAATTTGTTGGTGGTGCTTCGTGTGTACACGGCAAAGCCACATTCCAACGGCGAGGGCTACAAGGGGCTGTGCTTCCACCAAAAACTTGCCGATTCCGTCGACCTTGAACAAGGCATTTTGCAATGTCGCAAGTTGATGATCAATTGTTTGGAAATTGGTTTGCCCGTTGCCGACGAGTTGTTGTACCCCGAACTGTACCAATACTTCGACGATTTGGTAAGCTACTGGTTTGTTGGCGCACGCAGTTCCGACGACAATTTGCACCGAGAATTTGCATCGGGGTTGGATTTGTGTTGTGGTGTGAAAAACAACAGTTCCGGAGCCGTTGACCAACTTGTCAAATCGGTGTACGCAACTTCCTTGCCATCGCATTTTCCATTCTTGGGCAAGCAAATTGCCACAAACGGAAACAAGTTTTCCCACGTGGTGTTGCGTGGTGGGCTTGGTGAAGAAGGCTTTTTCCAAAACATTTCCGAACAGCAACTTGAACGCACAAAGCAATTGCTTGAGCAAAACAATTTGAGCAACTTTGTGATGGTGGACTTGAGTCACGCAAACAGCGGAAAGGTTGCAATTCGCCAATTGGAAAACGCAAAACGGTGTGTTTCCAACGGTTTGGTGGATGGCATCATGGCGGAAAGTTACCTGTTCGAAGGTACACACGCCGATTGCTACGGCGTTTCCAAAACCGACGATTGCTTGAACTTTGAAAACACAAAATTGCTTTTGCAAATTTTGGCTGAAAATGGCTAGAAAAAACAGAGCAAATGCGCAAGATTTTGGTCTTGCGTGTTTGCTCTTTTTGTTACCTTGTTTGTTGGAATTATAGCAAGTGAGATACTCACAAAATGTTTTCGTGGTTGAATTAAAGAAAAATAAGTGCCAAAACAAAGCAAAAAAGGGTGGCAAATGCGCTTTGTGTGGCTTTGATTTTTGTCATTTCCCAAAGCGAAACTTTGCATTTGCACAAAAATGCGTAACTTTGCAAAAGCACGCACAACCCACCGAAGGAAACGATTGCGCACACCAAAACTGTGGAAACAAACACGTCGTTGTTTTGGCAAATGGCAATGGCGCCGTTGGTCATTTCGCACAAGCCCACGGCAAAGCGGAAAAAGTTGTTTTGCGTTAGCGCCGTTGGCAACAAATCTGTAGCAATGGATGTCAGCATAAAAAACAACGCCACAAGCGAGCCAACTGATAGCATGGACAAAACGGTGTTTGTCAAACTTTGGGAAAAGTCTTGTTGAAGGTTGAAATTGCAAGTGAGTTTTGTGGTTTTGTCGTTGCGGTGGAGTAGTCCGTTTGCCACTACGGACAAAACGTGGCTTGCAACAAGCACAATTGTTGCAGTGCTGTTGCGCAAAAGATTTGCCCCAATCGTCACAATCAAAAACACAGGGCTTGCGCTTGAACAAAAGGAAAAAAGTTTCAATGCAAGACGTTTGTCGGTGGTGTGTTGGCTGACTAGTTTTGCCCCAACCGGGTAGCCACAAAGCAGGTTCAGCACAAACAGTTGCGTGCCGTTTTGTGTGTTGAAAAGTTTGCCAAAAAGCCCACGTTTCTTTGGTGTTTTTTGACTGTTGGTAAGCAATGCCCCAAGCAAAGAAAACGGAAAAAGCGCAGGCAAAACGTTGTGCGCCCACACTGCAAGTCCATCGAAAAAGCATTGCATGTACCTTGTTGGATTGGCAAAAAATGCCACGACAACAATTGCCACAGCGCCAACGCCAAGGTTCTTCCAAAGTTTGTTCATGGTGTAGTTTATTGAAAAATCACAGTCAAAATGCCAAAAATATAGATGTATGGCAGACATAGTAGTCCAAAAAATGGCAAAAATAGAAGCAGGGAAGGCAATTCCCTGCTTTTTTCAGTTCAAAACTTGCATTTTGGTGGGGCTTGGCTTTCCACCAAGAGATTGGTAGAAAATGTCGGCACGCTTGGTGACGTCGTCCAACCCTTGGTTGACTTTTTGCAACAAGTGCCCAAATCCGTTGCGCATTGCAAGCACGCTGATTTGTGGCGTTTCCGTTTTGGCAGTTTCAACAGTTTGCTTTGTCACGTCCAAAATGCTTGCCAAAACAACTCGTTGCAGTTTTGCCATGGTGTAGCGCTTCGTTTTGATTTCCGCCATCATTTGGTCAAAACCGTTTTGTTTGTTGCAAGCAAAAATTCGGTTGTGCAGTCCTTCCGTTGCGCCTTCAATTTGTTCAAGTTGCGCTTTTGTTTTGAGGGACAAAACGTGTGGCGCAACAGCCTTGTACTTTTGCTCAATGCCGTCGTCTACGTCGCAAGCAACAAAGTCGAAGGAAAACTTTTGTAGCAATTTGCCGTTGCTTCGCAAAGCCGACGAACTTGCAAATTCTTGTGGTTGACCGTGGAAGTTGTCTTCCCTTTGCAAAGTTTTTGGCGTGATGTTTTCGCCAAGCGTTTTGATTGCCTTGATGTACTCCACGGCAAGCGTGTTGTTTGGGCTTTGCAAAACGTCGCAATCCGTTGCCTTTGCAACTGCAGTGGGGTAGGACATTCCCGTTGCAACAAGTTGCCTGATTTTGTCGTTGGTTTGTTGTTGTTCAAGCAAATTTGCGCATTGTTCAAGTTGTTCCGTGCTTCCACATTCGCTTCCAAACACAAGGTAGTTTGCGCCAAGTTGTTTGGCAATGGCAACGCCACCCAACGCAAAGTTTTCTGCCGAGGACGTTGCAAAAACCGTTGGTAACTCCAACACAAGGTCGGCGCCAGCCAAAATTGCGTGGCGAGCACGGCTGTGTTTGTCGCAACAGGCAGGCATTCCCCTTTGGGTAAAGTTGCCACTCATGATGCACACAACGGCGTCGGAAATGGACTTGGCGTAGTCTATTAGTCTTTTGTGACCACTGTGAAGTGGATTGAATTCGCAAATAATTGCAGAAACAGTAAAATTATTTTTAGTTGACATTGTTCACTTTACAGCCTTCGAAGGTTGTGGTATAATATAGTGGTAGAAGTATGGTGTGTATTTCAAAAATATAACAATCCCATTGAGTTGTTGCCATTTTAGACTATTATACACCAAAATCTCAGATAAATAAAGTGTTTTCCCAAGGAGATCGTTATGAAAATTTTGCAAGAAATCAAACAAAAGGCATCTCAACTCAACAAAACCATTGTTCTTTGCGAAGGCGAAGACAGCCGTGTTGTAAAAGCCGCAGCCGACACAGTAAAGGAAGGCGTTGCAAAAATCGTTTTGTTGGGCGACGAAGCGCAAATCAAACTTGACAACCCCGACATCGACCTTTCCGGCGTTACAATCGTCAACCCATTGACAAGTGACAAGCGTGAAGCGTACATCCAAAAATTGTGCGAAATCCGTGCTTCCAAGGGCATGACTGTTGAACAAGCAAGCCAACTTTTGAACGACGGCACCTACTTTGGAGCAATGATGCTCAAAATGGGCGACGTAGACGGACTTGTTTCCGGCGCTTGCCATTCCACAGCAAACACATTGCGCCCAGGCCTTCAAATCATCAAAACGGCTCCCGGTTGTTCGGCTGTTTCCAGCTTCAACTTGATGATTTGCCCTCCACAAGGCAACCAATACTGCCCCGATGGACTTGTGGTTTTTGCCGACTGCGGTCTCAACCCAACCTACACAAGCGAAGGTTTGGCAGATTGCGCAATTGCAACTGCAAAATCCGCACAAAGTATTGCCGGCATCGATCCAAAAGTTGCAATGCTTTCCTTCTCGTCAAAGGGCAGTGCAAAGCACGACAACGTTACTTTGGTTGCAGAAGCAACTCGCATTGCCAAGGAAAAGGCTCCCGACATCAAGTTGGATGGCGAATTGCAATTTGACGCAGCAATTGTTCCTTCCGTTGGCGAAATGAAGGCAAAGGGAAGCCCCGTTGCAGGCCACGCAAACGTGTTCATCTTCCCCGACTTGCAATCCGGCAACATTGGCTACAAAATTGCAGAACGCCTTGGTGGCTTCATGGCTGTTGGCCCAATTTGCCAAGGTTTTGCAAAACCATTGAACGATCTTTCCCGTGGTTGCAAGGCAGAAGACATTGTTGCTGCTGTTGCCATCACAGTTCTTCAAACACAACTATAATTGGAGGAAACTATGAAAATATTGGTTATCAATTCCGGCAGTTCATCGTTGAAATACCAACTCATTGACATGGAAACAGAAAGCGTTGTTGCAAAAGGTCTTTGCGAACGCATTGGCATTGCCAACTCCAACTTCATCTACAAAGCTCGTGGCGTTGTTGTTGAACAACAAATTGACATGCCCAACCACAACGTTGCAGTAAAACTTGTTTTGGACAAGTTGATGGACAAGGAAGTTGGTGTCATTTCCTCCATGAAGGAAATTGACGGTGTTGGCCACAGAGTTGTGGCTTCCGGCGAAGCATTCAAAGAGCCAACTCTTGTGACAGAGCAAGCAATGGTGCTTATGGAAGAAATCAAGGACCTTGCGCCTTTGCACAATCCCGCAGCAATTGTTGGTGTTAACGCTTGCCTTGCGCAAATGCCCGAAACACCAATGGTTTTGGTGTTCGACACAGGCTTCCACTTCACAATGCCTGACCATGCGTACATGTATGCTGTGGACTACAACCACTACGAAAAGTACAAAATCCGTCGCTACGGCGCACACGGCACAAGCCACCAATTTGTTGCTCAAGAATGCGCAAAGCACCTTGGCAAGGACATCAAGGATTTGAAAATTATCACTTGCCACCTTGGTAACGGCTCGTCCATTTCCGCAGTAGACGGTGGCGTGTGCATCGACACATCCATGGGCTTCACACCTTTGGCAGGTGTTCCAATGGGAACAAGAAGTGGCGACATCGACTACGCCGCTGCAGAGTACATTGCAAAGAAGGAAGGCATGGACGTTTCCCAAATGCTTACCTACCTCAACAAAAAGAGTGGTATGCTTGGTGTTTCCGGTGTTTCCAGCGACTTCAGAGATTTGGGCAAAGCAGCGCAAGAAGGCAACTACCGTGCAAAACTTGCTTTGGAAATGTTCTGCTATGCTTGCAAAAAGTACATTGGTAGCTACACGGCAGCGCTCAACGGCGTTGATGCAATTGTGTTCACAGCAGGTGTTGGCGAAAACGACGAGTACGTTCGTGCAAACACATTGAAGAACATGGATTTCTTCGGCATCAAACTTGACCAACACAAGAACGACACTTGCCCACGTGGAACAATTGCCGAAATCCAAGCAGACGATTCCAAGGTGAAAATCATCGTTATCCCCACCAACGAAGAACTTGCAATTGCTCGTGAAACAAAGAGAGTTGCAAAGTTGGTGTAAACTGTTGACAAATCCTGCGTAACTTTGTATAATAATGAGCGTGTCTAGAAAAATTATTATCGATTTGACGGAAAGTATGGCAAAAGTTGACGTTCCCGTGCAATTTCAGGGGGAATTTCAATTGGATGCCGACTTGCTTCAATATCCAAACGCAAAACTTGAAAAAATTTTGGTAGATTTCGACGTAACTTTCGAAAACCCAATTGTTTTTGTGGAAGGAGAAATAACTTGCGTTGTCAGTGGCTTGTGCGACAGATGCTTGCAACAAATCACACACAAACAATTTGTTTTGCCTTTCCAACAAGAATTTTTCAAAGATTTTGCCGATGATGATTCGTATGTCTACTGCGACAGCAAGTTGGACGCAACAAAAGCAGTGCAAGACGAAATTGTGTTGTCTATGCCAACAAACCTACTGTGCAAGGAAGGTTGCAAGGGTTTGTGCCCCAAGTGTGGTGCAGACTTGAACACTCAACAGTGCAGTTGTGACACGGCAAAACCCAACGCTTTTTCCGTACTAAAAAACCTAAAACTATAACGGAGGTGCAATACAATGGCAGTACCCAAGAGAAAAACTTCTAAACAAAGAAAACACACTAGAGCAGCTAACTGGACAGCAACAGCTGCAACTTTGGTGGAATGTCCTCAATGCCATGAACTCAAGGTTGCTCACAAAGTGTGCGACGCTTGCGGTTTCTACGATGGCAAGCAAGTTGTAGAAATTTCAGCTGACAAGAAATAAGGTAGCACAAACTACTGTTGTTTTGCGATTCAGCCACTAATCCACAGGGTTAGTGGCTTTCTTGCGTGAAACATGACATTTTTCCGTGAAACAATGCAAGCAATTGAGTTTATTCAATTGCTTTTATTGTTTATTTGTGGTATTATATTATATAGCGTGAAAATTGCGCTGTTTGGAGGTGACAACATGGCTTTGGATTACCAACAAATTCAGCAAAAACTCAACTACAACTTTGCAAATCTAGACTTGCTTGAACAAGCCTTCGTTCACTCGTCCTACGCCAACGAGCGTGGTGTTGGGGACAACGAACGAATGGAGTTTTTGGGCGATGCAATTTTGGAGTACATTGTGTCGGAGTACATCTACAACAAGTATCCCAACTACGACGCAGGGGAACTTTCCAAATTGCGTTCAAAAATTGTTTCTGCCGACGGTTTGCGCCCGGTAGTTCAGCAGTTGGACATCATGCAGTATCTTCTTTTGTCTACTTCGGCAAAAAAAGGCGCAAAACAGTCGCACAAAATGGAAGCAAACTTGTACGAAGCAATTTTGTGCGCCATCTACATTGATGGTGGAATGGCAAGCGCAAAAGACTTTGTCTTGCAAACGTTGAAACCGCTTATGGACCAATTGCAACAGTTGCCACAAAAAGACGCAAAAACAATGCTTCAAGAGTACTGTCAGGCAAGGCGTTTTTCCCTTCAGTACAAAATTGTTGGAAAGGATGGTCCGGACAACAAGCCTGTGTTCACGTGCGAACTGTACGTCAACGGAAGAATGGAATTTATCGGCGTTGGCTCTAGCAAAAAAGGCGCAGAGCAGGATGCTGCAAACAAACTAGTAAAAAAATGGAGAATCAGTTAGGTGCTTTATCTCAAAAAAATCGAAATGTACGGCTTCAAAAGTTTTGCCGACAAAATAGAATTGCGTTTTGACCAACCAATCACAGGTATTGTTGGTCCTAACGGCTGTGGAAAAAGCAACGTTTCCGACGCTATCCGTTGGGTTTTGGGTGAACAAAGCACCAAAACACTTCGTGGTAAAGTCATGCAGGACTTGATTTTTGGAGGTACCGACAGCCGAAAATCTATGAGCTACTGCGAAGTTTCGTTGTTTTTGGACAACACAACAAGGCTTTTCCCCATTCAAATGGACGAAATCATCATCAGCCGTAAGTTGTACCGCAACAACGAAAGCGAGTACTCGTTGAACCGCAACGTTGTCAGACTGCGTGACATCCAAGAAATGCTTCGTGGTGTGGGACTTGGCAAGGAAGGCTACAGCATCGTTGGGCAAGGCCGTATGGACGCCGTGCTCAACGCTCGCCCTGAAGATCGCCGTGCTATCTTTGAAGAAGCGCTTGGCATTTCTTCCTTCCGTCAAAAGAAAAAGGAAACGGAACACCGTTTGGACAAGACCCGTGGCAACATGGAAAACCTTCTTGTTGTTTTGGACGAATTGAAGCGCCAAATTGATCCCTTGAAGCGCCAATCCACAGTTGCAAGAAAGTACATGGATTTGTACCAAGAATTGCGCTTGAAGGAAATCAACGCCTACATCTACGGCTACGACAATGCCAGCCAAGACAAGGAAAATTGCCGTGCCAAAATTCAAGGCTTGCAAGAAGAAATTGCCCACAAGGAAAGACTTTTTGCCGAACTCAACGACAAGTACGACCAACTTTTCAACCGTCGCAACAGCATCGACATGGAAGTCAAGCAACTGCGTGAGCAACAACTTGACCTTGCCGTTAGCGTGCAAAAGAAGGAAGGTCAACAAAATCTTGCTCAAGAACGCATAAACAACTGCCAAAAGGACATCGAGGACACTCACGCACTCATTGCACAGTACCAAAAGGAAATGCAAGAAGTTGCCGAGAACCTTGAAAAAACACAACATTTGCTTGCAAAAAGAAGGCAAGAAAAGGCTGATTTGGAGCAAGAAATTGCGCAAATCAACAAGCAATTCGGCGCAGTTTCCACAAGGGCGGAAGGCGTTTCTTCCCAACTTGCCAACTTCGAACAAAAGTTGGAACAAATTGTTGCGGAAATTTCCAAGTGCAACACGGCAATTGCCAGTTGCGAAGCGGAAAAATCCACTTTGGAATCTCGCCTTGTGGAAATCAACGAAAGGTCGCAACAACTTTCCATCAAATTGCAGGAATCCGCAGGGGAAGAAGGCGACTTGATTGGCAAGTACGAACAATTGCTAAAAGACAAGGAAAACGTGGAAAAAGCCATTGCTTCCTTGAAGCCACAAATCAAAAAGTTGGAAGGCATGCAATTCGATTTGAACAGAGAATTGCAACACAAACAACAAGAGTACGCAAGTGTTAAAGGTGGCGTAGACTTGTTGATGGACTTTGCCAAAAACTACAAGGGCTACCAAGACAGCGTCAAGAACTTGATGCAAGATGCATTGCACGACCAAGAACTGGCATCGCACATTTGTGGTGTAGTTGCCAACCTCATCAAGGTTGAGCCACGCTACCAACAAGCAATTGAAGTTGCCCTTGGCGCAAGATTGCAAAGCATCGTGACGGAAACGGAAGAAGATTCCAAGTACCTCATTCAACATTTGAAAAACAACAAGTACGGCCGTGCAACCTTCTTGCCGGTAAGTTCCATGAAGCCACACGGAATTGACCATCCGGAAGTTTTGAAGGAACAAGGCGTGCTTGGAATTGCTTGCGACCTTGTTTCTTTCGACAGTCACTACAATTCCGTTTTCAAATCCATTTTGGGTGGTATCGTTGTTGTGGACACCTACGACAATGCAATTGCCATCAGCCGTAAGTATCGCTACTCCCACCGTATGGTAACTTTGACGGGGGAACGCATTGCAAACGACGGTTCTTTGGAAGGTGGTAGCAGTAGGTTCCATTCCAGCAACTTGCTGAGCTACGACACACAAATTTCCCAAAAACAACAATTGTTGCAACAAATCAAAGAGTTGCTTTTGCAAGCCGAACAAAACAAGGCAAATTGCGACAAGCAACTTGCTGAACTTCGCCAACAAGGCGCAAGTTTGGCAGATCAACTTGCTCAATTGAACATTGACATTGCAACATTCCGTGAAAAAATTGAAACGTCCAACACCTTGAACAATTCCGACAAGCAAAGCATTCTTGGCTTGACTTCGGAAAAGGAAAAGATTTCCGACCGTTTGGCTTTGTTGGATGCAGGCTACACAAAGGCCAGCGCAAGGTTGGAAGAATTGCAAAATGCCGAAGCAAAACTTCGCCAAAGATTGCGCACAACCAAGGACACTTTGCAAGCGGAAATGACGTCCAAAGATGGAATTTTTGCATCCTTGAACGAAAAACGCTACCGTTTGGCAATTTTGGAAAACAACATTTCCGCATCGGAAAAGGAAATTGCCCAAGGCGACATTCGCATCGTCAACTTGCAACGCCTTGTCAAGGACAAGGAAGAACACATTGTTCAAATGCAAAAAGCGCTTGATCAATTGTACGAAATCTTCAACGAAAGTTTGGAAAACGAAGAGTTGCAACAACAAATGGAAGAACTTTCCCAAAAGATCAACTCTGCCGACCAATTGAAGGTGCAACTTGACCAAGAATTCCAAATGACAGGCGAACGCCGTATGGAATTGAACGGCGAATTGGAAAACTTGCGTGGTTCCGTGGAAAAGGAAGAGTACGTTCTTTCCCGCATCGACCAAGATTTGTTGGAATTGCAACAACGTGTTTTGGACGAGTACGGTGTGACCTACTCCGCAGCAATGCAGTTCAAGGACGAAAACTACAACAAGGAAGAAGGCAAAGTTCGCATTTCCGAACTCAAAGCGGCAATTCAAAAGTTGGGCAACGTCAACGTCAACGCAATTCAAGATTTGGAAGAAGTGCAAACCCGCTACGACGACTTGTCCAAGCAACTAGACGACATGAGGAAGGCGGAAGAAGACTTGTTGACAGCGCTTTCCGAATTGACAAGCAACATTGAAGTCAGATTCAACGAAGGCATGACCAAAATCAACGACAATTTCAAAACTGTTTTCAGGGAATTGTTCAACGGCGGTAATGCAAGGTTGTACATCGACACCGACCCCACCAAGGCAAGTTTGGACCATGGTGTGGAAATTGAAGCGCAACCCCCGGGAAAGAAATTGCAAAACATTTCCTTGCTTTCCGGTGGCGAACGCACAATGACGGCAGCGGCAATTTTGTTTGCTATTCTCAAGTTCAACCCAATGCCGTTCTGCGTACTGGACGAAATTGAAGCAGCGTTGGACGATGCCAATGCCGAAAGAATTTCCAAGTACTTGCGCAAATTCTCCGAATCTACTCAATTTATTGTTATCACCCACAAAAAGCCAACAATGGAAAACGCCGACGTTTTGTACGGCGTAACAATGGAAGAAAAGGGCGTTTCCAAGATTGTTTCCGTAAAACTGACCGAAGCAATCAAGCAAGCACAGTAAGAGAGGTAACAAATGGGCTTTTTTCAAAAAATTATCGACGGTTTGAGGAAAACCAAGCAACAAATTGGTTTCAAACTCAACGAATTGTTCAAACGTGGCATTTTCGATGAAGACTTCTACGATGATTTGGAATGCATTTTGCTTTCCAGCGACATTGGCGAAGACACAACGGTGGACATCATTGACGAACTGCGTGAACGCATGCGCAAGGACAGGGTTTCCGATGCCAAAAAGGCAAACGAATACCTGCGCCAAGTGATGGCGGACATTTTGGGCGACGAAGCGTTTGAGTTTTCCACACCTTGCGTAATCATGGTTGCAGGCGTCAACGGCGTTGGCAAAACAACAACCATCGGCAAACTTGCAAACATTTTTGTCAAGCAAGGTAAATCCGTTGTTATTGCTGCGGCAGACACTTTCCGTGCGGCTGCAGGCGAACAGTTGGAAGTTTGGGCAAACCGTGCCAAAGTGCGCATCATCAAGCACGAAGAAGGTAGCGACCCTGCTGCAGTTGTTTTCGACGCCGTTTCCTCGGCAAAAAGCCGTGGAACGGACATTGTGCTTGTAGACACAGCCGGACGTTTGCACAACAAAAAGAATTTGATGGAAGAATTGAAAAAGATTGACCGTGTTGTGGACAGAGAATGGCCACAAGCCGACAGAAAAAACCTCATCGTTTTGGATGCAACCACAGGTCAAAATGCCATTCAACAAGTGGACGTTTTCAACGAAGCAATCGACATCGACGGCATTGTGCTTACCAAGTTGGACGGCACAGCCAAGGGTGGTGTGGTGCTTCAAATCAAGCACGACATGGACATTCCCGTGTACTTTGTTGGCGTTGGCGAAGGTATCGACGACTTGTTGCAATTTGATGCGCAAAGCTACATTGAAGGAATTATCTAGCAAAAATCAAGCAGAGCCAAACTTTGGCTTTGCTTTTTTTGTTATCAACAAAGTTTGTGCAAATTTCTTGTGTAAAAGATGGAAAAATTGCAAAAAACAGTTGACAAAAACCGTGTAAAATAGTATCATATGTGCTGTAAAGCCAAAATGCTTTACAGCAATTTTCCAAGGGGTGCAAAAATGTCGCTTTCCAAACTGCAATTGTCGCAACTGCTTGCCGTGTACGGCGCAATGCTGACGGACAAACAACGTGACGTTGTGGATATGTACTGCGATTGTGATTGTTCCTTGTCGGAAATTGCCGAGGAAATTGGCATTTCCCGTCAGGGTGTGCGAGATGCAATTCTCAATGCGGAAAAAACACTTTCCAAATTGGAAGAAAGTTTGCACATTGCCGAATTGTCCAAGCAACTTTCCATTGCAGTAGAAAATGGAGATTTGCAACAAATTGGCGAAATTGCCAAAAAATTTGTCGGAAAGGAGTAGCAAGTGGCACTGTTTTCTAACTTAACAGATAAAATCAACCACGTTTTTTCCAAATTGGCAAACCGTGGTGCGTTGACTGAACTGGAAATCAAGGATGCAATGCGTGAAGTGCGCAGGGCGTTGTTGGAAGCCGACGTAAACATTTCCGTAGCCAAGGACTTTGTCAACAAAGTGACGCAAAAAGCCGTTGGCGAAGAAATTTTGAAGTCGCTGACTCCAGGTCAACAAGTCATCAAAATTGTAAACGAAGAACTCATTGAACTGATGGGTTCAACACAAAGCAAACTTGGTGTTTCGCCAAAATTGCCCACAATCATCATGATGTGTGGCTTGCAAGGCGCCGGCAAAACCACAATGTGTGGAAAACTTGCCATGTACTTGCAAAAACAAGGCAAAAAAGTTTTGCTTTGCGCCGACGACATCTACCGTCCTGCAGCAATCAAGCAATTGGAAATTGTTGCGCAAAAGGCAAAAGCGGGATTTTTCCAAATGGGGCAAATCGACCCCACCAAAATTGCCAAAGAGGGCGTGAAGTACGCCGAAAAGAACGGCTACGACACGGTTATCATCGACACGGCAGGTCGTTTGCACATCGACCAACAATTGATGGACGAACTCAAATCCATCAAAAAGGCAGTCAACGTGTTCGAAACGTTGCTTGTTGTTGACTCCATGGTGGGTCAAGACGCAGTAAACGTTGCCAAAACCTTCGACGAACAGTTGGATATTTCCGGCGTCATCATGACAAAGTTGGATGGCGACACACGTGGTGGCGCAACGCTTTCCATCAAGGCAATCACAGGCAAACCCATCAAATTCTGTGGTATTGGCGAAAAGATGGAAGACCTTGAACCGTTCCATCCGGACAGAATGGCATCCCGCATTTTGGGCATGGGCGACGTGCTTACACTCATCGAAAAGGCGCAAACGGCAATTTCCGAAGAAGATGCCTTGAAGATGGCCCGCAAAATGAAGGAAGCAAGTTTCGACTTGAACGACTACTTGGAGCAATTTGAAAACGTTGCCAAAATGGGCGACATCAACCAACTTGTTTCCATGTTCCCCGGCGCAGGCAAACTGAAACTTGGCGAACAAAAAATTGACGAAAAGCAAATGCAACGCAACAAAGCAATCATTCTGTCGATGACAAAGGAAGAGCGTTCAAACCCACGCATTCTCAACTACTCTCGCCGAAAGCGCATTGCAAAAGGTTGCGGATTGGACGTTTCCGACGTCAACAAGCTCATCAAACAGTACGAAACGGCACGAGATTTGATGAAGCGAATGATGAAAACAAAAAAACTACCTTTCTAGGTGAACTACTCTTTTGAAATTCAAAAGGTTCAAATATCAAAAAAAAACAATAATACATTTGGAGGAACAAAAAATGGCAGTAAAAATGAGATTGACAAGAATGGGTGACAAGAAAAGTCCTTTCTACCGTGTTGTAGTTATCGACTCTCACAAGGCACGTGACGGACAATACGTAGACCTTGTTGGAACATACAACCCATTGAACGAAGAAATCAAAATCGACGTTGAAAAGGCAAAGAAATGGATTGCTTGCGGTGTTCAACCCACAGAAACAGTAAAATCTTTGCTCGTTCGTGAAAACGTTATCGAAGGCAAGAAGGCGTAGTATTTGCAGGTGTCTGATATGTTGGAACTTGTAAAGTACATCGTAGAACAACTTGTTGAAGACAAATCTGCAATCAACATCACTTCTTCACAAACGGAAAACGGCGAAACAATCACCATTCGTGTGGCAGAAGGCGACATTGGCAAGGTTATCGGCAAACAAGGCAAAATTGCTATGGCCATTCGTACTTTGGCGAAAGCTGTTGGTATCAAAGAAGGCAAAAGATACAATATTGAAATAGAAGACTAATTTCGCTGTGAATTTGCCACAAGGGTTTCTTGTGGCAATTTTGCTATGCAAAGAGGAAAAACTATGAAAATGGAAGTAGGCAAGGTGCTAAAAGCACAAGGAATCAAGGGCGAAGTGAAAATTTCCTGTCTGTTGGACAGCCCAACTTTGCTAAAAAAAATCAAAACAATGTACTTGGGTGTTGCAACGTACAACGTGGAAAAAATGCGTTGTGACGACAAATTTTGCTACGTTCTTTTCAAGGAAGTTGCCGACAGAAACCAAGCGGAATTGCTTCGCAACAAAAGCGTTTTTGTCAACAAGGAAGACATTGTGTTGGACGAAGGCAGGTACTTCATCGAAGACCTTGTTGGTTGCAACGTGGTGTTGGACGACGGCACGCAAATTGGAAAAGTGGAGGACGTGTTGCAATATGGCGCAGCCGACGTCATTGTTTGCCAAGGGGAAAAATGCGAAATTTCATTTCCTTTCTTGGAAGACCTTCCTGTGAGCATCGACGTTGCCAAGGGGGAAATTGTGCTGTTGGCAAAGAGATTTGCGGAGGTGGCAGTGTACAATGAAGATTGACGTGTTGACACTTTTTCCCGAGATGTTTGTTGCGTTGGACAGTTCGTTGATTGGCAAAGCCAAGGCAAAGGGCTTGTTCCAAATGAATTGCCACAACATTCGTGACTACTCGCTAGACAAGCACAAGAGTTGCGACGACACACCGTTTGGCGGTGGCGCAGGCATGGTGATGACTCCACAACCAATTCACGACTGCATTTTGGCAGTAGACCCCGAGCGTAAGGCAAAACGCATCTACATGTCGCCACGTGGCAAAAGGCTCGACCAACAGCTGGTAAAGCAACTTGCACAGGAAGAAAACTTGCTGTTTTTGTGTGGCCACTACGAAGGCGTTGACCAACGTGTTTTGGACTTGGACATCGACATGGAACTGAGCATTGGCGACTATGTTTTGTCTGGTGGCGAACTGCCTGCAATGGTGGTTATCGACTCAATTTTGAGATACGTCCCCAACGTTTTGGGCAACAAGCAGTCTACCGAGGAGGAATCTTTTTCCTCCAATTTGTTGGAATACCCTCACTACACAAGACCACAAGAATTTTTGGGATTGACCGTTCCGGAAGTGCTTGTCAGTGGCAACCATGCCAAAATTGAAGCGTGGCGAAAGCAACAATCTTTGGAAATAACAAAGAAAAATCGCCCCGACTTGTTGGAGGAATGATGAACATTCAATGGTTTCCCGGTCACATGACCAAAGCCCTCCGAATGATGGAGGCAAACGTTGGAATTGTTGACATTGTTGGCTACGTGCTGGATGCCCGTGCGCCCATGTCCTGTTTCAACCCCAGTTTCGAAAAAATCATTGGCAACAAGCCGTGTTTGTTCATTTTGAACAAGTGTGACCTTGCCGACAAGTCCAAGGTGGATTTGTGGTGCAACTACTTTGCCCAAAGTGGCATCAAGTACGTCAAGGTTACGGCAACGGCTTCTGCCGAAGCAAGCAAAATCACATCGGCTTTTGGCGAAATTGCCAAGGGTTTGAAGGACAAATTGCGTGCCAAGGGCGTGTACAAGCCTGTGAGATGCCTCATTTTGGGCGTTCCCAACTGTGGCAAATCCACCCTCATCAACTGCTTGGCAGGAAGAAAAAGCGTTGTGACGGGCGACAGGCCCGGCGTGACAAAAGGCAAGCAATGGGTGCGCCTTCAAAACGGTTTGGAACTGCTGGACACCCCGGGCACACTTTGGCCCAAATTCGAAGACGAAAAGGTGGCTTCAAGGCTGTGCTTTGTTGGAAGCATCAAGGACGACATTGTTGAAGATATCTACGCATTGTCACTTTTGCTTGTTGAAGAATTGCAAACGCAGTACCCCAAACTGTTGGAAGAAAGGTACAAATTGCAAGTTGAAAACAAACAACCCGACGTACTTTTTGAAGAAATTGCAAAAAAACGTGGCTACGTTGTGCGTGGTGGCGAAATTGACTACGAACGCACGGCAAAAGCCATTTTGGACGATTTCCGCAAGGGAAAAATTGGCAAAGTCACTTTTGACGTGCCACCACAAGCGCACTTGAAAGTGAAAAACAGCACAAAAGGAGAACAATCTTGCTAGAATACGAACAAATGATGCTACAAAACGGTGCAAGTTTTGTTGCTGGAGTGGACGAAGCAGGGCGTGGCCCATTGGCTGGCCCGGTTGTTGTTGCTGCAGTTTGCATGCCTCTGGACAACATTGTTGAAGGCATCAACGACAGCAAAAAACTTTCGGCAAAAAAGCGAGACAAGTTGTTCGACGTCATCATGCAAACGGCGTTGGAAGTGCAAGTTGCCGTTGTGGACGAGCAAACGATAGACCGCATCAACATTTTGAACGCCACAAAGCAAGGCATGGTGCAAGTTATAAACGGTTTGCAAAAGGCCGATGCTGTGCTTATTGACGCCGTCAAACTCAACATCAACAAGGCAACAATGTCTATTATTCACGGCGACGCATTGAGCTACAACATTGCCGCAGCAAGCATTGTTGCAAAAGTCACAAGGGACAGGATGATGTTGGACTACCACAATCAGTACCCGCAGTACAACTTTGCAAAACACAAGGGCTACGGCACGGCGGAACACATCAAATTGCTCAAAGAGCACGGTCCGTGTCCCATTCATCGCAGATCATTTATTGGTCACTTTGTTGAAGTATGAACACACACGTTGTAGGTGTGAAAGGTGAAAAACTTGCCCTGGAATACCTGAAAAAACAAAAATACAAAATTGTTGAACAAAATTTCCGTTGCTCTTTTGGCGAGTTGGACATTGTTGCAACCGACGGCAACTACATTGTTTTTGTGGAAGTCAAATCTCGCAAGAACGATGCTTTTGGCTTGCCAAGGCAGGCAGTGGATTGGCGCAAGCAAAAAGTTATTGTGCGATGCGCAAAGTACTGGCTTTCCAGCAACAAGAAAACCGGCACACCATGCAGGTTTGAGGTGGTGGAAATTTTGGGAGATCAAATAACCTTGCTAAAAGATGCATTTAGGGCATAAAAACAGCGTAAAAACGCTTGCATAATTCTTTGAGTTGTGCTAGAATATACAAGTGACTTCGGGCGGTCCTCTGACTTGATAGTGTATGAACGCTTAGTTAACAAAACATAATATTTTTTTGGAGGAAAAGTCAGATGGACATCATCAAGGCAATCGAAGCCGAATCTCTTAGAGAAGTTGCTAACTTCAACATCGGCGACACAGTAAAGGTATACTTCAAGGTTATCGAAGGTAACAAGGAAAGAATTCAAGGTTACGAAGGAATTGTTATTGCTCGCAAACACGGCGGTTTGAGAGAAACATTCACAGTAAGACGTATCTCTTCCGGTATTGGCGTAGAAAGAACATTCCCTGTTCACAGCCCAAAAATCGAAAAGATTGAAGTTGTTAGAAAAGCAAGCGTTAAGCGTGCAAAACTCTACTACCTTCGTGAACGCACAGGTAAAGCAGCAAAAATCAAGAGCGCAAAATAGTTTACCACAAAAGAGCAATCCAAACGGATTGCTCTTTTTCATTTTCAAGTGGTGCATGTGGCGCACGGACGTTTGTGTGGAGCAAAATAACAGTAACTGTACCACGCAATTTCAACTGCAAAAATGCGAAAATTTCCAAGCAATAACCTGGCAATTGTTGCTACAATCGTGCTACTGAATGGGGTGCTAGTATATCAAAAAAAACACCGTGTTCTAGGCATTTTTGGTGGATAAAAAGTGAATATTTATATTCAAATTGTAGGCGACACGTACCGACAAATCATTGTGCAACGGTGCGCTAAATTGTTTACTTCCACATCAAAACAACAGCAACAGGCGAACGGATTTCGAGAGCAAAAAACAGCGAAAAGTTCTACAAGCAACTTCAAAACCTCATTTTGCAACAGGCATCTTGCATACAAAACGGAAGGAAAAACATTTCGAAAACAACAAACGATTCAACTTTTCTTGCAAACCTAGGCAACTTTTGTTCAAGTTTAGTTTTGTCGTCTACAATGGTGTGGAAAGGGAAAAACAGTCCAACTTGTGTTGAAATGGGCATTTTGTAGTGTACTTTGTCAGACATAGTAGCGCATTTACGCAAAACTTTTCGCTTTATATATTATATATAAAAAAATATTTGGCAAAGTTTGCAAAAATGCTTGTTTTTTGTAGCCACTCAAAGTATACTATTAAGATAGAAATTACAATGGGGGTAGGCTATGCTTTCGGTAATCAAAAGTTATGGACTCAAGGGGCTGGAAGGTTTTCCCGTGCAAACGGAAGTGGACATGCACTCCGGCATGCCAACGTACGACATTGTTGGTTTGGCGGACACAGCCGTCAAGGAATCCAAGGAAAGGGTGCGCTCGGCATTGAAAAACAGTGGCTACAACTATCCTGTTGCTGCCGTTGTCATCAATCTTGCGCCTGCCGACGTCAAGAAGGAAGGCAGTTTGTACGACTTGCCAATTGCAATTGGCATGCTTGCCGCAAGCAAACAAATTCCCTACGAATCTCTCAAAAGCGCAGTTGTGCTTGGCGAGTTGTCGTTAAACGGAGAAGTGCGCCGAATCAACGGTATTTTGCCAATGCTCATTTCCGCACGTCAACAGGGCGAAAAGGTCTTTGTTATCCCCAAGGACAATGCCGACGAAGTTGTGTTCATTGAAGGCGCCGAAATCTACGCAGTAGACACTTTGCAAACGGCGGTGGAATTCTTGACTTCTCAAACGGAACTTTCCCCAATAGAAATTCGCAGTTGGGAAACGGACTTGAAGTTCAACCACAGCGACAACGACATGAAGTACATCAAAGGGCAGTTTGCCGCAAAGCGTGCAATGGAAATTGCCGTTGCAGGCGGACACAACATTTTGATGATTGGCCCACCCGGCGCAGGCAAAACCATGCTTGCACGTGCCGTGCCTTCCATCATGCCAAACATGACTTTTGAAGAAGCGTTGGAAGTTGCAAAAGTACACAGCATTGCCGGTCAGTTAGAAAACGGGTTTGTGTACGAACGCCCATTCCGCACGCCTCACCATTCTTCAACAATGGTGGCATTGACAGGCGGTGGCAACAAGGCAAAACCCGGCGAAATTTCCTTGGCGCACAACGGCGTGTTGTTTTTGGACGAATTGCCCGAGTACAATCGCCAAGCGTTGGAAACACTTCGCCAACCGTTGGAAGACGGCGTTATCACAGTTGCACGCAACGCCATTTCCATCACGTATCCTGCCGATTTCATGCTTATTGCAAGCATGAACCCTTGCCCTTGCGGAAACTACGGAAGCGCAACAAGCGAATGCCGTTGCTCTGCAGCGCAAATTCACAAATATCTTACAAAACTTAGCGGTCCCTTGATGGACAGAATAGACATCCACGTGGAAGTTGACAACGTCACCTACTACGAACTCAACGACGAAACTCTTGCCGAACCTTCGGAAGTGGTGAGGGATCGTGTCAACAAAGCACGCCAAATTCAACTGGAAAGGTTGAAAGCAAAGGGTCGCCATTGCAACTCGCAAATGTCCCCTGCCGACATCAAAAAGTACTGCAAGTTGGACAAGGAATGTTTGCAACTTTTGGAAGAAAGTTTCGAAAAACTCAACTTGTCGGCACGTGCGTACAACCGTGTTCTCAAAGTGGCACGTACCATTGCCGATTTGGAAGGCGTGGAAAAAATCACCGTAAAGCACATTGCCGAGTCGCTTCAATACAGATCGCTAGACAGAAAGTACAGGGTGTAGAGCAGAATGTACAGTACCGAGGAAAAAATTTGCATATTGTTTGGGCAACTTGCCATCAGCGCCAAAAAGTTCTACAAATTGTTGGACTACTTTGGTGATGCAATTTGTTTGTCTAGGGAAATTTTCAACAATCAAGATGCCGAACAAATTGTTGGGGAGGAATACAGGGCGCTTTGCTCTGCATTGAAGGACGGAAAACTGCTGGAACAAACGCTTGCTCGCATGCAAGACAACGGCATTGTTGCCGTGACTTGTTTTTCGCAAAACTTCCCAAGTTCCGTCAGGGATTTGGAAGATCCACCCTACGTTTTCTTTTGCAAAGGGGACGTGGCGCTACTCAACAGCAAGTGTTTGGCAGTTGTTGGCACACGCAAAGTTTCCTCCTACGGGCGCCGTTTGGCAAAGGATTTCACGGCAATTTTGTCGGAAAACTTCACAATTGTCAGCGGGCTTGCCTACGGTGTGGACAGCATTGCCCACGAAACTTGCCTAGAACACAATGGCAAAACCATTGCCGTGCTGGGTGGTGGAATTATCAAAGTGTACCCATCGGCAAACCAACAACTTGCCGACAGAATTGTGGAACAAGGTGGATTGCTCATCTCCGAGTACGGCATTGATGCGCAACCTGCTCCCTACCGTTTTCCACACCGCAACCGAATTGTTGCTGGGCTTTCGGTGGGATTGTTTGTGTGCCAAGCGCCACTAAAAAGTGGAACGTTTTCCACTGTGGAATGCGCTTTGGAACAAGGAAAAGACGTTTTTGTTGTTCCCGGGGAAGTGTACGACGTGAACTTTTCCGGAAGCAACTCGCTTATAAAAAGCATGCAAGGCGCATGCGTCACAACGCCAAGGGACATTGAAAGTTTCTACCACTTGGATGTTCAAAAGAAACAAAAGGCTGTTGTGCAACTTTCCATTTTCGAACAAAAAATTGTGGACGTTGTGTCCGTGGGCAAAGTTTCCTTCGATGAAATCGTTCAGCAAACGGGCATTCAACCGCAGGAACTCAATTTTTTGTTGGCAAATTTGGAATTGAAGAGTATAATTGCTAGGTTACCGGGGAATTGCTACCGGTTATACGGAGGAATTGAATGAAACTAGTCATTGTGGAATCACCTGCAAAGGCAAAAACCATTGCAAAGTACCTTGGAGCAGGCTACAAAGTAGATGCTTCCAAAGGTCACATTTGGGATTTGCCGGAAAAAACAATGGGCATAGATTTCCAACACAACTACGAGCCACAACTTTCGGCTCGCAAAACTGAACAAAAGGAAACCATTGCACGCTTGAAAACGGAAGTTGCCAAAGCCGAACAAGTTTTTCTCGCAACCGACCCGGACCGAGAAGGCGAAGCAATTTCCTACCACTTGCAATGTGCGTTGAACCTTGATCCAAACCAAAAAAATCGCATCATGTTCAACGAAATTTCCAAAAAAGCAGTAAATCAGGCAATACAAAACCCCGACTACGTAAACAAAGGGTTGGTGTTTGCGCAACAAGCACGCCGTGTTTTGGACAGACTTGTTGGCTACACGCTTTCGCCTGTGCTTTGCAAAAAAATTCGCAACAAACTTTCCGCCGGTCGTGTTCAATCGGCTGCTTTGCGCATTGTCGTGGACAGGGAAAAGGAAATTACCAACTTCAAGCCGGAAGAATTTTGGAACGTTTCGGCACTTTTGGAAAAACCAAGGTGCAAACCACAGTTCAAAACTTCCCTGACGGAAAAAGACGGAAGGAAATTCAAAATCAAAAACAAGCAACAATGCGACGAGGCTTTGCAAGTGTTGAACAGCAACGCCTACGTTGTCAAGAGTGTCAAAAAGGGCATTTCCCAAAGCAAACCTCAACCACCTTTCACAACAAGCACGTTGCAACAAGATGCTGTCAACAAGTTGAAAATGAGCAGTAGTGTTGCAATGAGCGTTGCTCAACAGTTGTACGAAGGTATTGACATCCCCGGTATGGGCCATGTTGCGTTGGTAACCTACATTCGTACCGACTCGGTGCGTGTCAGCGCTGATGCAGTTGCTTCGGCTCGTCAGTACATTTCCCAAGTGTACGGACCAAAGTACGTGCCATCCAAGCCCAATTTCTACGCTTCCAAAAAGCAAGCGCAAGATGCGCACGAAGCAATTCGCCCCATCAATTTGGAAATCACGCCACAATCCATCAAGGACAAGGTGCAACGCAACCAGTACGCATTGTACAAACTCATCTACGAAAGGTTTTTGGCAAGCCAAGCATCCAACGCAACCTACAACACAATGACTGTCAACGTTGGTTGTGGTCAGTACGGACTTACTGCAACGGGAAAATCCATGATTTTCGACGGATTTTTGGCAATTTACGGCGAAATCAAGTCCAAGGACGAGGACGCTGTGGAAAATGCAGTTTTGCCTGCTTTGGAAGAAGGCGACGTGTTGAACCTTGTCAAATTGACGCACGAACAAAAATTTACAAAAGCGCCTGCTCGCTACACCGAAGCAAGTTTGATCAAAGCAATGGAAGAAAAGGGCATTGGCCGTCCAAGCACCTACGCAACCATCATGCAAACGCTGTACAAGCGAGACTACGTCGGCAAGGATGGAAAATTCCTTGTTCCCAGTGCGCTTGGCATTCAAGTGACGGAGTACTTGCAACAGTACTTCGACGAAGTTGTAAACATTCGCTTCACGGCTGAAATGGAAGACAAACTGGACGCCATCGAAGAAAACGGCGAAGAGTGGTACAAAGTGGTGGATGAATTCTACAAGTCCATCGAAAAGAAAGTTGGCGTTGCCATGAAGGGAGAAAAAGTTTTTGTTCCCGACGAAGTGACGGACGTTGTTTGCGACAAATGTGGTAGCCCAATGGTCATCAAAACAGGCAAATTTGGCAAGTACCTTGCTTGCAGTAATTTCCCCGCTTGCTCCAACAACAAGAGTTTGAAGCAAAAAACGCCACCAAAGGAAACAAACTTTGTATGCGACATTTGTGGCGGAAAAATGTTGGAAAGGGAAGGCAAGTTTGGCAAATATCTTGCTTGTAGCAACTTCCCAATGTGCAAAAACACCAAACCCATCAACGAAATTGTGGCAAAATGCCCCAAGTGTGGCAAGGACGTTGTCAAGCGTGTTTCCAAGCGTGGCAAAGCTTTCTACGGTTGCACGGGCTACCCAACTTGCGACTTTGTTTCGTGGGACGTGCCAACCGGCAAAAAGTGCCCACAATGCGGTGCGCACACAGTTGTCAGGGAGTATCGTGGCAAAAAACAAGAACGTTGCTCCAACAAGGAATGCAACTACAACGGTGGTGAACTAAGTGAAAGTTAAAGTTATCGGTGGTGGCTTTGCCGGTTGCGAAGCCTGCTACCAATTGTTGAAAAGGGGTGTGGACGTCACACTTGTGGAAATGAAAAAGTTGAAAAAAACACCTGCGCACAGTTTGGATACCTTGTGTGAAGTTGTGTGCTCCAACTCTTTCAAAAGTGACGACGTTTCCACGTCCAGCGGACTGCTCAAAGCGGAAATGCGCATGTTAGACAGTCTTGTTTTGAAGGTTGCCGAAAGGTGCAAAGTGCCTGCAGGCAACGCACTTGCGGTAGATCGCAATTTGTTCAGTCAAGAAATAACCAACGAACTGAACAAATTTGAAAATTTTTCCCAAATTGACGCAGTTTGCGACAGTTTGGATACCGACGGCTACGATTTTGTGATTGTTGCAACGGGGCCGTTGACGGACGAAAAACTTATTCCAAGTTTTCAACAAATTTTTGGCAAGGAATTTTTGTACTTTTTCGATGCAGTTGCGCCCATTGTCACGGCGGAAAGCATCGACTACAACAGCGCTTTCGTGGCAAGTCGCTACGGCAAGGGCTCGGCAGACTACTTGAACTGCCCCATGAACAAGCAAGAGTACTTGCATTTCTACGAACAACTTGTTGGCGCAGAAGTTGTTGAACTGAAAGATTTCGAAAACAACGTGTTTGAAAGTTGCATGCCCATTGAAGTGATGGCAAAGCGTGGCGCAGACACAATGCGTTTTGGCCCGTTGAAGCCTGTTGGCTTGATGGACGAGCGTGTTGGTGTTCGCCCCTACGCCGTGTTGCAGCTGCGCAAGGGAAATGCCGAAGGCACGTTGTACAACCTTGTGGGATTTCAAACTCACTTGAAATTCCCCGAACAAAAACGGGTGTTCAGTTTGATTCCTGCGCTCAAAAATGCCGAATTTGTTCGCTATGGCGTGATGCATCGCAACACCTACATCAATGCGCCAAAATTTTTGAACAGATATTTCCAACTGAAGAGCAATCCAAAACTGTTTTTTGCAGGTCAAA
The DNA here is from genome assembly GCA_017500855.1 of Clostridia bacterium. Taxonomy (GTDB): domain Bacteria; phylum Bacillota; class Clostridia; order Christensenellales; family CAG-314; genus Fimimonas. Next base: position 32,948 of record JAFVYC010000024.1, read on the forward strand.
TCACAGGTGTGGAAGGCTACATGGAGTCAACCATGAGTGGCTTGATTGCTGCAATTCAAGGATATCTCATTGCAAGTGGGCGTGAACCCTTGCAATTCCCCAACGAAACGATGATTGGGGCGTTGTGTAGCCACGTTTCGGAAGAATTTGGCGAGTACAGCCCAATGAACAGCAATTTTGGCATTCTCACGCCAATTGTTCCACACATTCGAGACAAGTCTGCACGCAAAGTTGCCTTGTCCGAACGGGCGTTGGAAATTACAAAACAACTAGTAACTAACCTTTAAGGAGGTACAAAAATGGCAGAAGTTTTTGCTGATACAATCAAAGGAACGACCATTTGCGGAGTAAAACGCAACGGTCAAATTGCCATTGCAGGGGATGGACAAGTCACTCAAGGGCAAAACGTAATTTTGAAGGGCAATGCAGTCAAGGTGCGCCGAATCTACGATGGCAAAATCATCACAGGTTTTGCAGGTTCCGTTGCCGATGCATTCACCCTTTCGGAAAAATTTGAAGAAATGCTACAAAAATTCAGTGGCAATTTGCTTCGCAGTGCTGTGGAAGTGGCGCAACTTTGGCGCAGAGACAGCATCATGCGCAAGCTTGAAGCAATGATGCTTGTTGCCGACAAGGACAACATCTACTTGCTGTCCGGAACAGGCGACGTCATCGAACCGGACGACGGCGTTGTTGCCATCGGTAGCGGTGGAAACTACGCACTTGCAGCAGGCAAGGCATTGTACCGCAACACCGATTTGCCCGCCAAGGACATTGCTCGCAAAGCGTTGGAAATTGCCAGCGAAATTTGCGTGTTCACTAACGGACACATCACGGTAGAGGAGGCGTAGAACATGACTCCAAGAGAAATAGTTCAACAATTGGACAAGTACATCGTCGGTCAATTCCAAGCAAAAAAGGCTGTGGCAATTGCCCTTCGCAACAGATACCGTCGTAGCAAACTTTCCCCTGCCGACAGGGAAGAAATCACTCCAAAAAACATCATCATGAAGGGCCCAACAGGCGTGGGCAAAACGGAAATTGCTCGCCGTTTGGCAAAACTTGTCAAGGCGCCTTTTTTGAAGGTGGAAGCAACAAAGTACACGGAAGTTGGCTACGTTGGACGTGACGTGGAAAGCATGATTCGTGACCTTGTGGAAGTTGCCATTCGTTTGGTAAAGGACGAAAGGTACAAGGAAGTTGAGCAACGTGCAACGGAAATTGCCGTAGAACGCATTGCCGACATACTGCTCAAAACCGGCAAGGATTTGCCCGACGGCATTTCCAAAGTGGCGCTAAAGGACGAAATTGGCAAGCATCATCTCGACCAAATGCCCATTGAAATTTCCGTTGCCGACGTTCCAAAGCCACTTGAACTTGGCGTTGGCGGTGGTAGTGAAATCAATCTTGGCTCCATTTTTGGCGACATCATGCCCAAAAAGACCAAAAAACGCACCGTGACCGTTGCTGAAGCATTCCGAATTTTCCTTTCGGAAGAAAGTGAAAAACTCATTGATTTGGACAGCGTGGAAGCTGAAGCAATCAAACGTGCGGAAAACGACGGCGTAATTTTCATTGACGAAATGGACAAAATTGCCGGCGCATCTTCCAAAAACGGCCCAGACGTTTCCCGTGAGGGCGTTCAACGTGACATTTTGCCCATTGTGGAAGGTTGCACGGTAAGCACCAAGTACGGCAACATCAAAACCGACTACATTTTGTTTATTGCAAGCGGTGCATTCCACGTTAGCAAAGTCAGCGATCTCATCCCCGAATTGCAAGGCCGTTTCCCCGTGCTTGTGCAACTGGACAGCCTTGGCGTGGACGAATTCGTCAAGATTTTGACAGTGCCACAAAACGCCATCACCGAGCAGTACAAAAAACTTTTGAGTGTGGACAACATTGATTTGCAATTTACCGACGAAGGTATTTTGGAAATTGCCAAAGTTGCCTACGAGCAAAACAACACCTTGGAAGACATTGGCGCAAGAAGATTGCAAAGCATCATGGAACACATTGTTGCCGACATTTCCTACGATATCAACGACGACGGTCAACGCCGTGAGTTTGTAATTGACAAAGAGTACGTGGAACAAAACTTCCGTACTGAAAGCAGAAATTTGAAAAAATACGTTTTGTAACATACAGGAGAAAAAAAACATGGCAGAACTTTTGAACGGTCAAAAACGCACCCACATGTGTGGAGAACTTTCCACAGCGCATGTTGGGCAAGAAGTTACCTTGATGGGTTGGGTTCATCGCAGGCGTGACCTTGGTGGACTGATCTTTTTGCAACTTCGTGACAGAAGTGGCATTTCCCAAGTTGTTTTCGACACTGACGTTTGCACAAAAGACCTTTTGGAAAAAGCAAGCACAATCAAGCTTGAGTACGTTGTTTCCGTTGTGGGCAAAGTGCGCATGCGTGTTGGTAACAACATCAACAAAAACATGAAAACAGGCGAAATTGAAGTTGTTGCAGAGCAACTTGCAATTTTGTCCGAAGCAGACACAACTCCATTTTCCGTTGGTGACGACGGCGCAAACGAATCGTTGCGCTTGAAGTATCGCTACTTGGATTTGCGCAGAGAAAAATTGCAGTACAACCTTGTGACAAGAAGCAAAATTTGCCAAATCACACGCAACTACCTTGCTGATTTGGGATTTTTGGAAATTGAAACGCCAATGCTTGGCAAATCCACACCGGAAGGCGCAAGAGACTACCTTGTTCCAAGCCGTGTGCATCCCGGCAGTTTCTATGCGCTTCCACAATCCCCACAAATCTACAAGCAGTTGTTGATGATTGGTGGAATGGATCGCTACTTCCAAATTGCAAAGTGCTTCCGTGACGAAGACTTGCGTGCAAACCGTCAACCAGAATTCACACAAATTGACTTGGAAATGAGTTTTGTTGACCAGGAAGAAGAAGTGATGACTGTGACTGAAGGCTTGCTTCGCAAAATGTTCAAGGAAATTCGCAACGTAGATTTGCCGGAAAAATTCCTTCGCATGCCTTGGAAACAAGCAATGGATTTGTACGGAAGTGACAAGCCCGACCTTCGCTTTGGTTTGGAAATTCAAAATCTTGACGAAACTGTAAAAGACAGCAGTTTTGTTGTGTTCCAAAATGCGTTGAAAGACGGTGGCACAGTGCGTGCAATTGTGTTGCCGGAAGGCGCCGACAAACTTTCCCGCAAGGATTTGGACAAACTTGTTGACTTTGTCAAGGCCTACAGGGCAAAGGGACTTGCTTGGTACGGACTTGGCAAGGACGGCACAAAATGCAGTTTTGCAAAGGCTGTGACGGCGGAAGAATTGCAAGCAATTTCCAGCGCATTGAACATGAAGCAAGGCGACATTGCATTGATTGTTGCCGACTCCAGTTGGAACACGGCAGTTGTTTCCTTGGGCGCACTTCGTTGCCACTTGGCAAGCAAATTCCAACTCTACAAAGCAGGCGACTTTGCTGCATTGTGGGTTGTGGACTTCCCACTGTTCGAGTACTCGGAGGAAGAACAACGCTACGTTGCAATGCATCACCCGTTTACAAGCCCCAAAAACGAGGACTTGCAGTACATGAGAACCGATCCGTCCAGAGTGCGTGCAAAGGCGTACGACGTTGTTATCAACGGTGACGAAATTGGTGGTGGTAGCATGCGTATCTACAACCGTGACGTACAAAAACTCATGTTCGAAACACTTGGCTTCTCCGACGAACAAATTGCCGACAGGTTTGGTTTCTTCGTGGATGCATTCAAGTACGGCACGCCTCCACACGGCGGACTTGCATTGGGCCTTGACCGTTTGGTAATGGTGTTGACCGACACTCTCAACATCAAGGACGTTATTGCTTTCCCCAAAATGCAAAATGCAAGTTGCATGATGACGGAAGCGCCAGCCCCAGTAGACGACAAGCAATTGGACGAACTAAAAATCAAGTGCGAGGAACAAGATGACTGAAAAAGCATTGGTACTCAAAGTTGACAAAGACTTTGTTCAAGTTAGAATTGGCAGAAATTCCGCATGCGCTGCTTGTGGCAAATGTGGCATGACGGAAGGCCAAAAACACATAGACGTGTATGCAAAAAACAACTGCGAAGCAAAAGTTGGCGACACTGTTGAAGTGGAAATTCCCGAAGCAAGCACAGCAGGATTGGCACTTGTTGCCTACGGTATTCCACTTTTGCCTGCATTGGTAGTTTTCTTTGCAATGGTGCTCTCTAACCTTCCCGAATGGGCTTCCATTTTGGGTTTTCTTGGGGGCTATGCAGTTGGTTTCGCAGTGCTTGCAATTTTGGACAAAGCCCGCAAACACAAGTGGGCGCAAAGTCCCGTTGCAACAAAAGTTATTCAAACAGCACCAACGTGTGCAGAAAAATAAAATAAAGGAGGAATTTTTATGAGTAATTTGCCAGAAATATCAACAAATTTTGATGAATTTATCAAAGAAGGCGTTGTTGTGGTAGACTTTTGGGCTCCATGGTGTGGCCCATGCAAAATGCTTGGCCCAATCTTCGACGAAGTGGCAAGCAAACTTCCCACAGCAAAGTTTGGCAAAGTCAACGTAGACGATGCGCACGAACTTGCAAGATCCTACCAAGTTCGCAGTATTCCAAACGTTTGCATTTTCAAAAACGGTCAACTTGTTGACAGAATCGTTGGTCTTTGCGACGAACACGAATTGGCTTCCACAATTCAAAAATATTTGTAGAAATCTTTCAAAAACCCGACCACGTGGTCGGGTTTTTGTGTTTTAGAGCGCATTTTTTTGTTTACATTTCTACTGTTTGTTTTGGTTGTATTGCATTTGTTTTTTTTCAATTACAACTTACGTTTGCATGCCAGTACTGTTTTCTTTGCATTGATTGCATCTTTCCAATTATTTGTGAATTTTGCAATAAACTTTTTCCCCATGTTTGGTTGGTTTTGTTGCTTTGGCAGTTACACAACTTTGGGAATAGTTTTTTACTGCATTTGGTTTGTTTTTTTGTCATTTTTTATTTGTTGTTGCGTTCTTCAATTTTTTTTGTTATTTTGCAATAATTGTGTATACAAACAATTGACTAGGGAAAGCATTAGTTGTATAATATCCTAGTAAAAAGGTAGGAATACTATGAAACTTTCATCCAAAGCAAGGTACGGCCTGTACGTGGCTGTGGAACTTGCAAAAAGGTACGAACAATCCGAGCCTGTTTCGGTGCAAACGTTGGCGCAAGCAACAGGCGTGACGGAAAAATATTTGGAACAAATCATTGCTTTGATGAAGAAGCAAAACGTTGTTGTGTCTTTGCGTGGTGCAGGTGGGGGCTACCGTTTGCGCCAAACTCCCGAGCAAACAACCGTTGGTCAAGTTTTGCGTGCTGTAGAAAACGACTTGCAAATTGTTGACTGTTTGCACGGCGAATGTTCCGGCAAGTGCAACTGCGTGATGTTCAATCTTTGGGACAAGTTGTACGAAAACATCAATTCCTATCTCGACACAATTTCTCTCAAAAATCTTTTGGAGGGGCTATGAAAATCTACATCGACCATGCGGCAACAACGCCTTGCGACAAGCAAGTTGTTGAAGCAATGATACCATATTTCACAGATGCTTTTGGCAATGCCGACAGCCAACACTTTTTCGGCAGGGAAACTGCAAAAGCCGTTGCCGACGCTCGCCAAAGTATTGCGCAAAACATTGGTTGCAAACCCAACGAACTGTACTTCACGGCAAGTGGAACGGAATCGGACAACTGGGCTTTGAAGGGCGTTGCGTTGCGTCGCAAATCCAAGGGCAACCACGTCATCGTTTCTTGCATCGAACACCACGCCGTGCTTTCCAGCGCACAGTGGTTGGAAAAACAAGGCTTCAAAGTTACCTACTTGCCGGTTGACAGTCAAGGCATCGTTCAACCTGCCGAATTGGAAAAAGTCATCGACGACCAAACCATTTTGGTTTCCGTGATGTACGTAAACAACGAAGTTGGCACAATTCAACCAATTGCTGAACTTGCGCAAATTGCCCACAAACACGGCGCAGTTTTCCACAGCGACTGTGTGCAAGCAATGCCCTACATCAACGTGGACGTCAACCAACTTGGCGCAGACCTCGTGTCCTTTTCGGCGCACAAATTCTACGGACCAAAAGGCGTTGGCGCATTGTACATCAAGAACGGTTTGAAAATTGACAAACTTGTGTGCGGTGGCGGACAGGAACGTTCGCAACGTGGTGGAACGTCCAACACGCCTGCCATCGTTGGCATGGCAAAAGCATTGGAAATTGCCAAAGCCGAAATGCAACAAAACAACCAACACATCCAAGTGTTGTGCAACCACTTTGTGGAACGTGTGGAAAAGGAAATTCCCTTCGTGCGCTACAACGGCAACAAACAACGTTGCGTGCCAAGCATTGCAAACTTCAGTTTTGAGTTTGTGGAAGGCGAAGGCATTTTGATGCTGATGGATTTCAACGGCATTGCCGTTTCCAGCGGATCTGCATGCAGTAGTGGCAGTTTGGATCCATCCCACGTGTTGTTGGCAATGGGTGTGCCCATCGAAGTTTCCCACGGGTCAATCAGATTTTCCTTTGGAAAACACAACACCATGGAAGAAGTGGACTACACAGTGGACAAACTAAAAGAAACAATTGCAAGGTTGCGAGAAATGTCGCCCTTGTTCAACGCAAAAACCGGAGGAACCTACAATGTATAATCAAAAAGTATTGGATGCTTTTGCAAACCCCAAAAACGTTGGCGTGATAGAAAACGCCGATGGAGAAGGCACAGTTGGCAACGCAACTTGTGGCGACATCATGAAAATAACTCTTAAAATTGTAGACGACGTTATTGTTGATGCAAAATTTCAAACTTTTGGTTGCGCTGCAGCCATTGCAACAAGTTCTACTGCAACACAAATGGTTATTGGCATGACTGTTGAAGAAGCGCTAAAAGTTACCAATGCCAAGGTTGTGGAAGAATTGGAAGGTTTGCCACCACAAAAAATTCACTGTTCCGTTTTGGCAGAAGAAGCCATCAAAAAGGCAATTGAAGACTACCGTGGCAAAAAGAACAACACACCTGTGGACAAATCCAAGGTAGACTTTGTGTAGGAATATTTTGTTGCAAATTCAACAAACTAGCAACATCACAAAAATGGAGGGGAACATGAACAAACTTTTTGTTGGAGTGATGTTGGGTGTTGCAACAGGCCTGGTTGTGAGCCAAGTTCCGGAAATAAAAGACTTGCTTGCAAAAGGCAAAAAGAAAGTTAAGCAACTCAGCAAGTGATGGCAATTGGCAACACACGTTGCCTTTTGCTTTTTACAAAAATGTTTGGCAAAATTGTTGTCAACTCTTTGTATTTTTGGTATACTAGCAACATGGGAAGAATAATGGCTTTGGACGTTGGAGACGTTCGCATTGGAGTAGCAATTTCCGACTTGATGCACATCATTGCAAATCCGTTGGAAACATACACACGCAAAGGCAACTTGGAAATTGACGCCAAGTACATTGCCGACCTTGCGCAAAAAAATGAGGTGGAACTGTTTGTGAGTGGTTTGCCACTTGGTTTGAACGGGTTGGAAAACGAACAAACAACCAAAACACGTGCCTTTGTGGAAGAACTTTCCAAGCACACAACAATTCCCGTCAAGTATATGGACGAACGCTTCACAACTTTGAGCGCCGAACGAGTGCTTATTCAAGGCAACGTTCGCCGTGAAAACAGAAAAAAAGTGATAGACAAAGTTGCTGCAACAATAATTTTGCAAAACTTTTTGGATAGAAAATAAAACTTTGGAGGTATATATTATGGCAGATAAACACGAATGCACATGTGGATGCGACCACGACGAATGCACTTGCGACAGCAACGAAGAAATTGTGTATTTGACAGATGAAAACGGACAAGATGTTGGCTACTACTACGTGACAAGCATCATGCACGAAGAAAAGGAATACGTTTTCCTTCAACCTGCAGAAGACGAAGATGCAGGCATGGAAATCTACGAAATTCAAGCAGTTGTAGAAGACGGCGAAGAATTTGATTCCTTGTACCCGGTGGACGACGATTTGTACGAAGTTTTGTACGCAAAACTTTTGGAAATGATTGCTCAAGGCGATGATGGTTGCGATTGTGGTGACGACTGCGATTGTGGCGACGATTGCGATTGTGGCGACCACTGCCATTGCGGAGACGAAGAATAGTTTTGTCAAACGGAACCTCACTTTTGGTGGGGTTCTTTTTTTGCACCTCTGCAAAAGTGGTGGTGGCGTGGTGGCAAAAATGCCTTGCATTTCAACAAAATTTTGCTTGTTTGGCGCAAATTATTGCTTGTGCAATTGCACAAGTTTCAAAATGAAGTGTTTCTAGTATATATTTAGTGAACAAACAAAATATTTTTTCAAAATAGTTGTTGTTTTTGGTTGCATATTGCGGGGCGTTGTGCTATAATTTACAAGGTTTAATTCGCATTTGTGCAATATTGTTTCCGATGTGCCAGTATGCCACTGGTGCGGTGACGAGTTTGACGGCACAAAGAGGTTAAAAACAACAAAAAAAAGGAGAATATGAAAAATGGCAGTTGTATCTATGAAACAGCTTTTGGAAAGTGGCGTTCACTTCGGACACCAAACCAGAAGATGGAACCCCAAAATGAAGAAGTATATCTATGCAGAACGCAATGATATCCACATCATCGACCTCAAACAAACAGTTGAACAAGCAGAAGTTGCTTACACATTCGTTCGTGACATCGCTGCTTCCGGCAAACCCATTTTGTTTGTAGGCACAAAGAAGCAAGCGCAAGAAGCAATCAAAACAGAAGCGCTTCGTTGCGGAATGTACTACATCAACAACCGTTGGTTGGGTGGTACACTCACAAACTACAAAACAATCAAATCTCGTATTGAAAGGCTCAATCGCATCAACCAAATGGAAAAGCTTGGCGAACTTGAAGTTCTTCCAAAGAAAGAAGTTGCAAAACTCCTTGAAGAACGTGACAAGTTGGAAGCAAACCTTGGCGGTATCAAGGAAATGAAGGGCATGCCCGGTTGCTTGTTCATTGTAGACCCCAAAAAGGAATCCATTGCTGTTGCAGAAGCACACGCTTTGAACATCCCCATCGTTGCAATTGTAGACACAAACTGCGATCCAGACCAAGTTGACGTAGTTATCCCTGCAAACGACGACGCTATCGGCGCAATCAAAGTTATTTCCTCCATTATCTCCGGCGCAGTTATCGAAGCTAAGGAAGGAATTGTTTTGACAGCACCAGAAGACAAAGAAGAATCTAGTGAGGAGACAAACAATGGCTAATTTTACAAATGCAGACGTAATGAAACTTCGTGAACAAACAGGCGTTGGTATGATGGACTGCAAAAAGGCTCTCGTTGCTACCGACGGTAACTTCGACGAAGCAGTGAAGTATCTCCGTGAAAAGGGCATGGCTTCCGCATCCAAAAAGCAAAGCCGTGTTGCTGCTGAAGGTCTTGTAAAATGCGCAGTTTCTGCCGACAAGAAAACAGGCGTTATTTTGGAAATCAACTGCGAAACAGACTTTGTTGCACGTAGCGACCAATTCATTGCATTGATGGACAACATTGCAAACCACATTTTGCAATCCAACGCACAAACAGTAGAACAACTTCTTGAAGAAGCATACTACCTTGACGGCGCTTCCAAAATTGCTGACCTTGTTGCAGTTGCAACAGCAACAATCGGCGAAAAGATTTCTCTTCGCAGATTTGCAAAATTCAGCTTGGAACAAAACGGTGTTGTTGCTAGCTACATCCACATGGGTGGCAAAATCGGCGTTCTTGCAGAAATCAAGAGCGAAGCTCCAGTAGATGCATTGCAAGAACTTGCATTCAACATCTGTTTGCAAATTGCTGCAAGCAAACCACAAGTTGTTGCTATCGCAGACGTAGACGCTTCCAACCTTGAACAAGAACGTGAAATCCTCACTGCTCAAGCAAAGAACGAAGGCAAGCCCGAAGCAGTAATTGCAAAAATGGTAGAAGGCCGTATTCGCAAGTACTACAAAGAAGTATGCCTTCTTGAACAAGAATACGTTCGTGACTCTGCTTTGGCTGTTAAGCAAGTTATTGCTGACTGCGCAAAGAGCACAGGTTGCGAAATTGTTGTTACAAGATTTGTTCGTTACGAAATGGGCGAGGGTATTGAAAAGCGTCAAGACAACTTTGCTGACGAAATTGCTCAACAACTTAAGGGTCTTAACTAATTCATATTAAGTATCAAAGGGGACAAACTTGTGTATTGTCCCCTTTTTGAAAATTTGCGAGGTGTACTGTGGCAAAGTATAACAGAGTAATTATCAAAATTAGTGGCGAAGCACTTTCTACCAACAAGTTTGGCATTCAAAACCCAGCGGTGGAAGTTGTTGCGCAACAAATCAAGTCGGTTGTAGATAAGGGCGTTGAAGTTGGCGTTGTTGTTGGCGGTGGCAACTTTTGGCGTGGCAGAACAAGCCAAAGCATGGACCGTGCCAAAGCCGACTACATTGGAATGCTTGCAACGGTGATGAACGGCCTTGCCCTTGGCGAAGCACTTTCGGCAATTGGCATCGACAACCACGTTGTTTCCAGCCTTGCCATCGACAAAGTTTGCGAAACTTTCTTCCTTCCCAACGTGTTGAACTACCTGAACAACAAGCAAGTTGTCATTTTCGTTGGCGGAACGGGCAACCCCTACTTCTCGACGGACTCGGCAGCATCCTTGCGTGCTTGCGAAGTACACGCCGATGCAATTTTGTGCGCAAAAGCAGTGGATGGCATCTACGACAGCGACCCCGGTAGCAACCCTCACGCAAAGAAGTACGACGAAATTTCCTACGACAAGGTTATTGCCGACAACTTGAAGGCAATGGACTTGACTTCCATTGCAATGTGCAGGGAGTACGGTGTGAAACTTGTTGTTTTCTCCAAAGACGAACCAAACGGCCTTGCAAGAGTGGTTGATGGAGAAAAATTGGGAACAATTGTGAAATAACTATTGAAATTTGTTCAATAATATAGTACAATAGATATATACTACATATACAGGAGATTTACTATGAACTACGCAAATCCTCAAATTGAAAATATTTTTGCAACTTTCGAATTTGAATGTGAAAAAGCCATCGACTACATCAAGACAGAGTACTCCTTGATGCGTGCAGGTCGTGCTAACCCAAAACTTGTGGAAAACATTCGTGTTAACTACTACGGCGCACTAACACCCATCAACCAAATGGGCAACATTTCCGTTCCGGAATCTCGCACTTTGCTCATCACATTGTGGGACAAATCTGCTTTGAGCCTTGTTCAAAAGGCAATTCTTGCTGCAAACATTGGCGTGACACCACAAAACGATGGCTCAGTTATTCGCTTGACATTCCCTGCTTTGACAGAAGAACGTCGTCGTGACCTTGTGAAGCAAGTAAAAAAACTTGCCGAAGAATGCAAAGTTGTTTTGCGCAACAAGCGCCGTGATGCAATGGATGCACTCAAAAAGGAAAAGAATGCAAAAACTGTAAGCGAAGATCTTATTGCCGACTACGAAAAGGAAGTTGACAAGCAACTTGCAAAACTTATTGAAAGTGTAGATGCACTTGCCAAGAACAAAGAAAAGGATGTTATGTCTGTTTGATGATTGACGCAAAACATCTGATTGGACTAGAACTTAGTCAAGCAAAAGAATGGCTGTTGCAACAAGGCATTGCAAACTATCAAGTGGTGCTTGCTGTAGACAGAAAACAAGACAAATTCGACAAGGAGATTGTTACTTGCGTGCGAACAAAAGGCGAAACCTTGCAGTTGATTGCGTGCAGGTATTTGTTTGAAATTGAGTAACTTTCCACAACATATTGCAATAATAATGGACGGCAATGGCAGATGGGCGGAACAACGCAATTTGCCAAGGTCGGATGGACACAAGAAGGGACTTGAAACTGTTGAACGCATAATTTCGCATTGCAAAGACATTGGTATCAAGTACCTTTCTTTGTATGTTTTCTCAACGGAAAATTGGAAGCGTTCCAAGGAAGAGGTTGCAAATTTGTTTGACCTTGCCTACAGGTATTTGGGCAGGCTAGACAACTTTTGCAAGCAAGACATCAAAATTGTTGTGTCTGGAGATTTGACCAAACTGCCAACAAAACTTTGCAAACGTATTGAAAAGATTCAGCAAAGAACGCAAAACGCAACGGCGCTTTGTTTGAATTTGTGCATAAACTACGGTGGACGGCAGGAAATTGCCGTTGCCTGCCAAAGAGTTTTGCAACAAGGGTTGCAAGTGACGGAGCAAAACATTCTTCAAAACTTGTACCAAAACTTGCCCGAACCGGAAATTGTGGTGCGCACGGGAGGACACAAACGGCTTTCTAACTTCTTGTTGTTCCAAAGCGCCTACTCCGAATTGTATTTTTGCGATACTTTTTGGCCGGACTTTGACGAAAAACAACTGGACGACATCGTTGCCGACTACACAAGTGTGACAAGAAATTTTGGAGGACTACCCAATGCTTAACAAAAAATCTTTTTTGAACAGAACGTTGGTTGCATTGGGCGTGTTCGTTGTCATCGTTGGCATTTTGGCGTTGGATATTTTCTTCACAAACTACCACACGAGCCAAAATCATTCTTGGATTAGTGGTCGTGCAATCAACTCGCTGATTTTTTCCGTTTTGATTTTTTTGACGGTGTTGGAAATGCGCCGTGCTTTGGGCGTGGAGCGCATTCCACATTGTTTCAGTTGGATTTTGTGGGCGTATGCAATTGGACTTGGGCCAAGCTACAGTTTGTTTGGTTTCACGGGCATTTTGTTTTTCACGCTCATTGTGTTTTCCGCATCCGTTGTGACGGCAATGGCAAGGAACAAAACGGAAAGTTTGATCTACATTGCGTTCATGCTTGTGTACCCCGGTTTGTTCATGGCAAGTTTGCTGTACATCAACCGTTGCGCAAGCACGCAATACATACCCGAAACAAGCCCGTTGTACAACTTTTTGGAAGTTGACGTGTGGACGCACTTGGGTGGCAACAGAGTGGCGCAACTTTTGCCCTACAACGCCATCGGTTTGGCATTTGTGTTTGCCGTGTCCACAATGACGGACGTTTTTGCCTATCTTGTAGGCAGTTTGTTTGGAAAACACAAACTTTGCCCACAAATCAGCCCCAAAAAGACGGTGGAAGGCGCCATTGGTGGTTTGTTCGGTGGCTTGTTTGGCTCGGCGGTGGTGTTCTTTTTGTTCGACTTTTGCCACGTTGCGGGTCTTGATTGGGCTTTCTTTGGCAAACAGTTCGGGCTTTCTTTCCATAACCTTTCGCCACTAAATTTGATTTTGTGCTACGTCGTTATTGGGCTGTTGGGCTCGCTGATGACACAAATTGGCGACTTGCTTGCCAGCATGGTCAAGCGTTACTGTGGAATAAAGGACTACAGCAAAATTTTGGGAGAACATGGAGGAATAATGGACAGGTTCGACGGCATAATGCTTAATGCTGTGTTTGTTGCTACTGTCTATATGTTTATTATCTGATGAAAAAAGTTGCCGTGCTTGGATGTACCGGCTCGATAGGCACACAAACGTTGGACGTCATTCGCAATCACAAAGATGAACTTTGTGTCCATTCGTTGGTTGCCTATTCCAATTTGCAAGGGCTGGAAAAACTGAATAGAGAATTTTCGCCAAAGTATAGCGGACTGATTTCTGTTGACGGGGAAGAATGTTTGTTGAATGCCGTGCGTGGTGCCGATGTTTGCGTTGTTGCAACACGTGGCATCGTTGCATTGCAAGCAGTTTTGTACTGTTTGGACAACGGCATTGACGTTGCGCTTGCCAACAAGGAGGTTCTTGTGTGCGCAGGATGCATCGTCATGCCCAAAGTTGGCAAGGCAAAATTGTTGCCTGTGGACAGCGAACATTGCGCCATCTCCCAGTGCCTTCTTGGCAAAAACAGGGGGGACGTGTGCAAATTATTGCTTACTGCAAGTGGTGGCCCCTTCTTCGAAAAGGACAAAAACTGCTTTGCAAGTTTCACTGCCCAAGACGCTTTGAAACACCCCAATTGGTCGATGGGAAGCAAGATTACCATCGACAGCGCAACAATGTTCAACAAAGCGTTGGAAGTTGTTGAAGCAAGCCATTTGTTTGGCGTTGAAGCGCAAGACATTCAAATTGTGGTGCACCGTCAAAGCGTGGTGCATTCCATGGTGCAATTTGTTGATGGAAGCGTGCTGTGTCAAATGGCAAGCCCCGACATGAGGCTTCCCATACAAACGGCGCTTTTGCATTGTTGCAAACCAAGCAACGTTCAACAGTTGGATTTTGAGCAACTGATGACGTTGACTTTTCAAAAATGTGATTTCGAAAAATTTCCTTGCGCAAAGTTGGGCTACGAAATTTTCAACTACCCACCAATTTGCGCAACTGTGATGAATGCATCCAACGACGTGTGCGTGGAAAGTTTTTTGCAAGGAATCTTGCCATTCGATGCTTTCTACGACGTCATCAAAACGGCTGTTTTGCATTTTGCCGATACGGCGCAAAACGTTGCTGTGACAATTGAAACAATAAAAGAATTCGACGGTTTGGCAAAGCAATTTACCAAGCAGTTGATTTGGGAGAGATATGGTAAATAATTTGGCTTCTGCTTTGGACGTTTTGGCTATCTTGGGCTCCTTTGTTTTGGGACTTGTGGTGTTGCTTTTGATGGTGACTGTACACGAATTTGGCCACTACGTGTCCGGCAAATTGTTGAAATTTGACATTTTGGAGTTCTCCATTGGAATGGGCCCCAAACTGTTTTCCAAAAAGAAAAAGAACGGAGAAATCTTCTCCATCAGGGCTTTGCCCCTTGGTGGATTTTGCGCTTTTGCAGGCGAAGATGAGGAAAATCAATCGCCCGGCGCATTCAACAACCAAGCGCCTTGGAAAAGGCTGATCGTGCTGTTTTCCGGAGCATTGATGAACTTTGTTTCGGCAATTTTGGTTTGCTCAATTGCATTTGCTTGTTTTGGCGAAACGGTGACGGTTGTTCACAGCGTTTCCGACTTTGCCCCAACGCAAAACCACGTGTTGCAACAAGGCGACATCATCTACGAAATTGACGGTAAAAAGGTGTACACGGTAGATTCGTTGAGTTTCTACACAAGTGACGAAATGCAAATCAAGGTTATACGTAACGGCGAAATTGTAACTTTGAACGGCGTTGTTACCAAAGATTTTGTGTTTTCCTACGTTTCCAGCATTGGAATGGAAATTTCCGATGGTCAAAACGTTGCAAAAATCAACGACCAAATAACAAAAATTGACGGTCAGTACTTAACAAAAGCAAACGACTTCAAAACTTTGCTCAACATGGCAGGGGAAACATGCCAACTGACGGTTGTCACACAGCAAGGCAACGAATTTACCGTTGAAGTTGCAACGACAGACTTGCTTTCCAAGGTTACCGTTCAAGAGAGAGTTTTCCACGGAATGGGCATCACAACCACCTACCAAACGTACAGGTTTGGTTTTTGGGAAACGCTTGGCAGAGTTTTTGGCTATTGCTTGGAAGTTGCAATGTTTGTGCTTCGCACGTTGGGTGGATTGCTTACGGGTGCTATCGGCATTGATGCCGTAGGTGGTCCAATCACAACAATTTCCCTGACAACACAAGTTGCTTCGCAAGGCATTCAAAGCATTGTGACCTTCTTCGTGCTACTTTCCGTCAATCTTGGTGTGTTCAATCTTCTTCCTGTTCCTGCATTGGATGGGTGCCGAATGGTGTTCGTGCTTGTGGAGTGGATCAGAGGCAAACCAATCAATCGAAACATTGAAGGAATCATCAACACAATTGGCTTCTTTGTGCTAGTCACGCTGATGGTGTTGATAGATTTGCTAAAACTATAGAGGAAAAATGTCTAAACAAGTAATCGTTCGGAACGTTGCCATTGGTGGTGGCGCTCCCATCACAATTCAATCCATGACAAACGTCAGCGTGACGGACGTCCAAGCAACCGCCAAACAAATTTCCCGTTTGATAGATGCCGGTTGCGACATTGTGCGCATTGCCGTTCCAAACCAACAGTCGGTGGAAGCATTTCGGCAAATTCGGGGAATGTTCGACATTCCACTTGTTGCCGACATTCACTTTGACTACAGGCTTGCTTTGGGCAGTATTTTGGCGGGAGCCGACAAAATTCGCATCAACCCCGGCAACATGCAAAAGCAACATCTTTTGCAAGTTATACAGTGTGCAAAACAACACAATGTGGCAATACGTGTAGGCGTAAACAGCGGTTCCGTCAACAAAGAGACGTTGGAAAGATGTGGTGGAAACAAGGCTGTTGCGCTTGTGGAAAGTTTGAAAGAGTACTTGCAAATTTTCCAACAACAAAACTTCCACAACGTTGTGCTTTCGGTAAAAAGCACAGACGTGCGAGAAACCGTTGCCATCAACAAAGCCGTTGCAAAACTTGGCTACCCAATGCATTTGGGTGTTACCGAAGCAGGGCTTTTGCAACAAGGCATTGTCAAAAACAGCGTTGGCATTGGCGCATTGCTTTTGGATGGCATTGGCGACACAATCCGTGTTTCGTTGACATCCGACCCTGTTGATGAAGTGCTTGTGGCAAAGGATTTGCTTGTTTCCCTTGGTCTCAAGGATGGAGTGACGTTTGTTTCTTGCCCAAAATGTGGCCGTTGCAGTATCGATTTGGAAACAATGGCAAAGCGTGTACATGCCTACGTTGCCAACATCAAAAAACCACTCAAAATTGCCGTTATGGGTTGCGAAGTCAACGGCCCCGGCGAATGCAAAGATGCCGACCTTGGCTTGGCAGGCTCCAATGGCAAATTTGTGTTCTTCAAACAAGGAAAAATCTACAAAACCGTACCTCAAGAAACTGCCTTTGAGGAATTTACAAAGGAAATTGACAAACTAGCAAAATGATTGTAGAACAACTGTGGGAAAAATTTCCCGATTTGAAAGATATTCGAGTTAGAGAAGTTGTGGTAGACAAGGTTGCAAGAAGAATTTCTTGTTCCGTGTCCTTGCCCGATTCCAACAATATTTCGCCGGCTAACAAGCGAGAAATTGTAGATTTTGTCAAATCTACAGTTCCCGCCAATTTCCATTGCTCGGTAACCTTCTTTAACGACAAATTCACGGAATTGTCTTTCAAAAAGTTCTTTGTAGACACGTTGAAAGCAAAGTACCCAATGTTCTCTTTCTTGAACAAGGAAAAAATTTCCGTCAAAATTCAAGGCAAGCACGTTGACGTTCAACTGCTTGTTGGCCCCGTGATGAAGGGCAACATGGAAACGGCAAACTTTGCGGAAGATTTTTGCAACTACTGCAAAAGTTACACTTCCTACAGCGTTTTTGTGCAAGTGGAGGAAGATGCCAACTATGTGCCAACTCTCAATTTGGACGACCAACAAAAACTTGTCAAACTTTCCATCAAAAAGGAATTGTTGAAACCTGCCCGCTACTTCGAAGTGGAAAACGTGCAAAAACATGTTGGCAAAATTATTGGTACAAGGGCAATGTACATTGGCGACGTGCGTGGCGCAAGCCAATCGGCAGTGCTGTGCGGAACAGTTTCCAACAAAACTCTCAAAGCTTCCAAAAACAACAGCAGTTTGCAAATTTGCAACTTCACTTTGACGGACGAATCGGGCAATATCCCTTGCGTGATGTTTGTCAGGTTTGAAATGACGGACGTTACCAAAATTTTGAAGTCGTCCGACAGCACGCAAAAACAAGCCGAGGAACTTTCCGAAAAGAACAAGGCAATCAACGACAAGCGAATGAAGAAAATGATGGACATTTTCGACACCATGCAAGTTATTGTTCGTGGCAAAATTGGCTACAACGACTTTTCGCAAAGGTTGGAAATGGTGGTGTTCGATTTGTGCAAATGCACAATCAAACCAATGAGCCAACAACCCAAGGCAGTTGCCAAAGTGCCAAGTCGCTACACGCTTGTGCATCCACAAAGTTTTGAAGAACATCATCAACTTTCCTTCGTTGCCGAAATGGTAACTTCCAACTTGCAACAAGACTACGTTGTTGTCAATGCGCAACTGACGGGCAACAACCTTGCCAAGGACAAACTGTTTGGCATTTGTTGCGTCAAAATTTCCAAAGGGCGCATTGCCGAAAAGTTTTTCACAGTTGTCAACCCGGAAATCCACTTGGACGACAATCAACTTGCGTCCATTGGATGTGGAGTAGACAAACTGCAAATTTACCCAACCATCACGGAAATCATTCCCGATTTGTTCAAGTTCTTGCATGGCTACGACGTTGTTGGAATCAACCTTGTCAACACGCTCAACATGCTCAACTACTACGCAATTCCCTATGGCTACAGTTTCAACAACAAAATTGTCAACGAGCAAGATTTCTTGTTGCAACTGTTGGAAAATTCCACAATTTCCAAGCGCCCAAATCTCGGCAAAGTGGAAGAAATTGCCAAGGTTTGCAAAGTAGTGTACGAGGGCAACGTTGAATGCGACAGGCACGCAACCATCGTTGCAAGAAGCATCGTTTACTTGTCGGAAAGAGCATTGTAGCAAATTTTTGTGTTTATGCAGTAAATTTTGCCAAAAATTGTGCAAAAATTTGACAAAATTGCAATTTGTTGAAACAAAACAGTTGTGTTTTGCGTTGTGGTGTGGTATAATGAACGTACACAGAAATTGCAATTTCTAAGAAAGCTAGAAATTTAAGATTGAACACAATCATCGCAGTTTCTATCGCCTAGTTTAATTACGATACTACGGTGAGAGTGGGGATTTTTTTCTCCACTCTCATATTTATGATTGGAGGTTATATGGGAAAAGTTTCCGACAGCGTTTTTCAACTTGTTCAGCCCATCGCCGAAGGCTTTGGCTTGGAAGTTTTGGAAGTGCTCTACGAAAAGAAATTCGATGGTATGAACCTTACCATTGTGATAGACAAAGACGGTGGTGTTTCCATCGACGATTGCGAAAAGTTGCACCGTGCAATTGACGCTCCGTTGGATGAACTGGACCCCATCGATTGCCAGTACATTTTGAACGTTTCTTCCCCGGGAATTGACCGTCCGCTAAAAACGGAAAGAGACTTCAAACGCAACCTTGGCAGAAAGATTTGTGTCAAGTTCTACAAGCCTTTCAACGGCAAAAAACAGTACCAAGGTATTTTGTTGGCGTACACCGACGAAACTTTCGACCTTCAAACACAAGACGGTCAAACAATGACAATCAACAAAAAAGATACGGCCAAAATTGAGCCTGTTATAGAATTTTAGGAGGACTCTCTATCATGAAGAGTAAAGATTTTTTTCTTGCTATAGAAGAATTGGGCAAAACAAAAGGTATCAGTTCCGAAGTCATCATTGAATCGGTAGAAACTGCGCTTTCCATTGCTTGCAAAAAGAATTTTGGCGAAGCATCCAACGTTATCGTCAAACTCAACCCCGATTCCCACACAATGCGTGCTTTCATCAGCAAAATTGTTGTGGAAGTTGTTGAAACTCCCGAAAAGGAAATTGCATTGGAAGATGCTCAACAAATCAAAAAGTCCTACAAAATTGGCGACGAAGTTCTCACGGAAATCAACCCACGTGACTTTGGCAGAATTGCTGCTCAAAACGCAAGGCAAGTCATCATGAACAGTTTGCGCCAAGCCGAAAAGAAGGTTGTTTACGAACAATACATCAAGAAAGAAGGCGAACTTATCATCGGTAACGTTACCAGAGTTAAGGAAGACGGCACAATCTACGTTGAAATTGGCGAAAACCAAATGGAAGGCGTGCTTGCTCCAACGGAACAAATCCCCGGCGAAAAATTCCGTGCAGGCGACAGAATCAAGGTGCTTGTCAAGCGTGTTCGTGAAGCAGTTGGTGGCGTTCAAGTCATCCTTTCCCGTTCCAACTACTTGTTCATCAAGCGTTTGTTCGAAAAGGAAGTTCCCGAAATCCGTGCTGAAATCATCCAAATCAAAAGCATCGTTCGTGAAGCAGGCTTCCGCACAAAGATGGCTGTGTACTCCACAGATCCCGAAATTGATGCAGTTGGTTCCTGCGTTGGTAACAAGGGCGTGCGTGTAAACGCAATCGTTTCGGAAATTGGTGGCGAAAAAATTGACATCATTCCTTGGAGCAGTGACGTTTTGGACTACATTGCAAGATCTCTTTCCCCTGCAAAAGTTTTGATTGTTCAAGCTGACGAAGAAAACAAGGAAGCAAAAGTTATCGTTCCCGACGAAAAACTTTCCTTGGCAATTGGCAAGGAAGGTCAAAATGCTCGCCTTGCTGCAAAACTTACAGGTTGGAAAATTGACGTCAAGTCCTACACAAGCGCTTTGCAAAGCGGAATGTTCGATGGCATTGCCGACGAATCTGTAGACGAAGGGGATGCAGAATAGTGGCAACTGTCAAAAAAATTCCCGAAAGAATGTGTGTTTTGTGCAAGCAAATGAAGCCAAAAACACAACTTATTCGCATTGTCAACGCACAAGGCAACGTTGTTGTTGACAAAACGGGCAAAATCAACGGTAGAGGTGTGTACCTTTGCAAATGCAAAGATTGCATAACCAAGGCTGTCAAAAAGAAAAACTTTGCAAAACAACACGGTTTTGATTTGACGGAACAAATCGTTGCCGAATTGGAGAGTCTCATTGAACAATAAAATTCAATCGTACATCGGTTTTGCAATACGCAAAGGCTCGGTTGTGTTTGGATGCGACAACATCCACGTCTACCGCAAAAAGATGTATTGCATTTTGTACACACAAAACATTTCTCAAAACTCTTTGAAGATTTTGAAGAACAAAAGTCAGGAAATTGGTTGCCCATTGCTTGCAATCGACGAAACACCAATTCTGACACAACGAAATTGCAAAGCAATTGCAATTTGCGACAAGTCGCTTGCAACGGCAATTTCAAACAATTTGAAGTAAAAGGCCAATTTGGAGGTAGAAATGGCAAACAACACTCAACAAAACAAGACTTTTGAAAGCATCAAAACAGTAAAAGCAAACGTCGTTGGTTTGGGACGCAATTTGCAACAACAAGTTGCATCTATTCGTCAACAAACAAACGCTTTGCAACAAGCTATCTCAAGTCGCAAACAATCATTTGCAAAGAAGGCAGAACCCGTGGTTGCCCAACCGGTGGTGGAAGTTGCCGAGCAAAAAGTTGTTGCACAAAAACCTGTGGAGAGTGACACAAAGAAGCAAGTGGCAGTGGAAGTTGTTGCTCCCGTTGTCAAGGAAGAGGCACCCGTTGCAAAGCAAGAGCCAAAAGTTGTTCAACAAAGTCAACCTGCCGAACCAAAGGTAGCGCCACAACCTGCAAAAACTCAACCTGCAAAGCCACAAGCGCAAAAACCTGCCGTTGAGCCTCAAAGCGCACAAAAGCCTGCGCCAACAGCAACAAAGGTTATTTCTACCGTGGAAAATGGCCGTGAAGTAAAAACCTACACCGACGAAAAGGGCAACGTTCGTGTTAGAAAGTTCTTGGATACTTCTGCTCCAAAACGTCCACAACCGTCGCAAAATGGCGAAAAGCGTGACGGACAAGGCAAACCACAAGGCGGACGTCCACAACAAGGTCGTCGCCCCGACCAACAAGGCGCGCAACAACGCCGTCCACAACAAGGTCAAGGCACTTTCAAAAAGGACGAGGACACACAAGAAAAGCGTGGTCAACAATCCAAACCGGCGCAAAAACGCTTTGCCCCTGCAATGGATTTGCCACGTCCCGAACCACAAAAGAACTTTGGCAACAAAAACAAAACCAAGGAACGTCCGGACGAAAAGCGTGCAACAAGTAGCAAAAAAGCGCTTATGACACGTGACTACTCCGCCGACTACGATGAAGACAGAGTAGTTCGCCGTGCAAAAACCAAAAAGCAAGAAGTGGCGCAACCAATTGTTGCAAAGAAAATCACTCACGCTGTGGTAAGCACGCAAGAAGTTCCAATCAAGGTTCTTTCCGAACGTATTGGCGTTTCCGCATCGGAAATCATCAAGCAACTGTTCAAGGAAGGCATCATGAAAACCATCAACGACACTGTGGATTTCGACTACGCAGAGTACATTGCAGGTTTGCACGAAGTAACACTTGAACTCAAAATGGAAAAAACAGCAGAAGAAATCATTTCCAATGCTGAGCAAGACGACGGATTGGAAAACAACACCAAACGTCCCCCAATCGTTACCGTTATGGGTCACGTAGACCACGGTAAAACTTCGCTTCTCGACGCAATCCGCAAGAGCAACGTTCAACGTGGCGAAGCAGGTGGTATCACGCAACACATTGGTGCGTACACAGTCACAGCAAAGGGACAACCAATCACGTTCATCGACACACCCGGCCACGCAGCGTTCACACAAATGCGTGCACGTGGTGCAAAAATCACCGACGTTGCAATCATCGTTGTTGCAGCCGACGACGGCGTTATGCCACAAACGGTTGAAGCAATCAACCACGCAAAAGCAGCAGGCGTTGCAATCATCGTTGCTGTGAACAAGATGGACAAACCACACATCGACCCCGACAGAGTAAAGCAACAACTCACCGAGTACGAATTGCTTGCTGAAGAATGGGGCGGTGACACAATCATGGTTCCCGTTTCTGCAAAAACAGGTATGGGCATTGACACGTTGTTGGAAAGTGTTTTGCTTGTTTCCGACATGATGGAACTCAAAGCAAACCCCGAAAAACGTGCAACAGGCACAGTTATCGAAGCGCAACTCGACAAGGGCCGTGGCCCGGTTGCAACAATTTTGGTAAGCAACGGCACACTCAAAGTGGGCGACAGTTTGATTGCAGGTTCGGCAACAGGCAAAATCCGTGCCATGTTCGACGACAAGGGCAAGCGTGTCAAGTCCGCAGGACCATCCATCCCCGTGTCTGTACTGGGCTTCTCGGAAGTTCCACAAGCAGGCGACTATATGTACGTTGCCGACGAAAAACTTGTAAAGAAAGCAGCGGAAGAACGCAAGAACAAGATCAAGTTGGAAAATGCACGTCAAACTCCATCCTTGAACCTTGGCGATTTGTTCGGACGCATTTCCGAAGGACAACTCAAAACACTCAACCTCATCATCAAAACCGACGTTCAAGGCTCTTTGGAAGCATTGAAAGCAAGTTTGGAAAAGATTTCCAACAACGAAGTGCGTGTTTCAGCAATTCACGGTGGTGTTGGCGCTATCAACGAAACTGACATCATGCTTGCAAAGGCATCGGAAGCAATCATCATTGGTTTCAACGTACGTGCCGATTCCAACGCAAAGGCAACTGCCGAAATGGAAGGCGTGGACATCAGGTTGTACAACGTTATCTACGACGCAGTAGACGACGTGACGGCAGCAATGAAAGGTATGCTTGCGCCCAAGTACAGAGAGCAAATTGTTGGTACCGTTGAAGTTAGAGAAGTGTTCAAAATCACAGGCGTTGGCGCTGTTGCAGGTGGCTACGTCACAAGTGGTAAGGCAATTCGCAACGGCAAGGTTCGCATCTACCGCAACGACATCAGCATCTACGACGGTCAAATCCTTGCTTTGAAGCGCTTCAAGGACGACGTGAAGGAAGTTGCTTCCGGCTACGAATGTGGTATTTCCGTGGAAAACTACAACGACATCAAGGTTGGCGACGTCTTTGAAATTTACCAAATGGAAGAAATTCAACAATGAGTAACAGAACAGAAAAACTAAATGCTGAATTCAAAAGATACATCTCGGAATTGCTTGTGAGAAAGGTAAAAGACCCAAGAATCACCGAAATGTTCACAATTTTGGACGTCAATTGCGACAAGGAATTGTCCTCTGCCAAAGTGTACGTTAGCATTTTTTCCACCAATGCGGAAAAAGCAGCGCAAACGTTTTTGGCAATTTGCGAAAACGAACACGTAATTCGCAAGGAAATTTCCCGTTCCATGCACATCCGAAAAGTTCCCGAGTTCAAATTTGTTTTGGACGAATCCTTGGCTTACAGCCAAAAAATTGCACAAGTACTAAATGAAATTCGCAAAGAACAAAACAACGATTAGTCAAGTTGCGCAAGTTTTGTCGCAACACAACAACATTGCGCTTTTTGCACACACACGCCCCGATGGAGATACTGTTGGGGCAACTGTTGCTTTGCGCCTTGCATTGCAAAAACTTGGCAAAAACGTGCAAATTTTTTGCGATGGAGAGTTTTCCGACAAGTTGCTGAAGTTTCCACACACGGCGGAAATTGCAACGGAGTTTTTTGGAAAATGGGATTTGATGGTTGCAGTTGACTGTGGAGATTTGCAACGATTGGGAAATTTTGCAGGCTTCTACAACCAACACAGCAACACCATGACGGTAGACCACCATGGTGGAGAGTACTATTCCAAACATAATTGTGTTTTGAACTACGCAAGTACGTGCCAAATGGTGTGGGAAGTGCTTGATGCGCTTGGCGTTGAACTAGACAGTACCATTGCAACCTACTTGTACATGGGGCTTTGCACCGACACAGGCAACTTTGCCAACAGCAACACCAACGAACAAAGTTTTTTGATGGCTGCAAAAATGTGTCAACTTGGTGCTGACATACAAAAAGTAAACAGAGTGTTTTTCAAGGAAACCACCTACATGCACACAAAACTCTACGGCAAAATTATGTCTCGTGTGCGTAGGTTCTACGACGGCAAACTTTGCATTGTGTACATCACACAACAAGATTTGCAAGAGTTTGGGTTGGATCACACTGCAAGCGAAGGCATTGTTCGCTTTGCTTTCGACATCGACACTGCAATTGTTGGCGTTTCTCTTTGCGAATGGAAGCCAAACAGCTTCAAGTGCAGTATGCGAGGAAAGGACTTCAACGTTCGCCAAATTTGCCAAGAGTTTGGTGGTGGCGGTCACGAAGTTGCTTCCGGTTGTTTGATCAACGGTTTTTTGGAAGACGTCATTGAAAAGATAGAAAGAGTTGTGGGTTATACCTTATGCTAAACGGATTTGTTAACGTGTTGAAGCCTGCAGGCGCAACGGCAAGCGACGTTGTTGTGTGCTTGAAACACGTGCTTCATCAAAAAAAGGTTGGACATCTTGGAACGCTAGACCCCGGCGCAACGGGAGTGTTGCCTGTTGCAGTTGGGCTTGGAACAAAATTGTTCAACTTCTTGACGGACAAAGTCAAAGTTTACCGTGCATTTTTTACATTTGGCAAAACAACCGACACGTTGGATAGCTACGGAATTGTGACGGAAAGTGGCAAATCCGTGCCAAGCCTTGAACAATTGCAAAATGCGCTTGACGTTGTCCGTGGCGAAATCGACCAAGTGCCACCTGCCTATTCGGCAATTTCCGTTGGTGGTGTCAAGGCGTACAAACTTGCCCGTGGTGGGCAAGACGTGGTGCTTAAAACACGCAAAGTCACGGTTTTTGACATTTCCGTCCTTCGCCAAACTTCACAAAACACTTTTATGTTGGACATTTCTTGTAGCGCAGGCACCTACATTCGCTCAATCGTGCGAGACCTTGCCGAGGCTTGTGGCACGGTGGGCTACATGAGTGGTTTGATCAGACTGCAATCGGGATGTTTCAACATCCAATCGGCGTACACAATGGACGAAATAAAAGAGCTGAAGGAAAAGTGCATTGTGGACATGATGTTTCCACTACAAGACGTGGAAAGTTTTGTTTTTGACGACAGCCAATTCGACAACATCAATTTTGGCAGACGTGTTCGTTGCCCATTCAAGCAAGGATACCGAAAAATTTACTGCAAGGGCGTTTTTTTTGGGCTTGGCAAAAATGAAAACGGCTACTTGAAACTAGAATACTACCTAAAAAACATGTGAGGAAGTTGTGCAAACAGTAGAATTTGGACAAAAGTACGAAAATAGAATAGTTGTTTGTCTGGGTTTTTTCGACTGTATGCACACGGGGCACGTTGCTTTGTTGATCAAAGCCAAGCAACTTGCCATAGAAACAAACAGCCAAGTTGCGCTGTTCACGTTTTCTAACAATCATTTTCAAGCGTTGGGCAAATGCACAAAATTGTTGTACAGTTTTGAAGAACGCTTGATTATCTACAAAAATCTTGGCATCGACGTTGTTTTGAGCGCCCATTTCGACAAGACGTTCATGGCAATCAAGGGCAAGGACTTCTTGCAAAAACTTTCCACCTACAACCTTCAGGGAGTTGTGTGTGGTTTTGACTACAGTTGCGGAAGCGACAGGTTGACTTCCAACGACGTCAAAACGCATCTTTGTTCCGTTTGCCCTGTTGAAGTGGTGGAGCAAATCAGTTTGGACGGCGTCAAGGTCAGCAGTACATTGGTGCGCCAATTGATTGGCGAAAACAACGTGGAAAAGGCAAACAGCCTTCTTTCGCAAGATTTCTTTGTTGTGGGCAAGGTTGTTCACGGCAGAGGCGTTGGCAAAAACAACGGTTTTCCAACTGCAAACGTCTTGTACAGCAACGACAAACTTTTGCCTAGTGGTGTGTTTGGCGCTTGCGTTGTGATAGATGGAAAACCCCACAAAGCCATAGTCAACATTGGCTCTTGCCCAACCTACGGCGTGGAGCAAAAAAGTTTGGAAGCGCACGTTGTTGGTTTCGATGGAGATTTGTACGTCAAAACAATTGAAATTCGTTTCAAAAAGTTTTTGCGCCCAACACAAAAATTCCAAAGCCAACAAAGCCTTGCCGAACAACTGAAAAAAGATTTGGAGAGTGTTGCAAATGATTAAATTTGGACCAAGCGGAAACAGCAATCGTTTCTACCAAGAAGGGCACAAATCTTCCGTGGATGCGCCACGTTGGTGCGCTGAACAAGGCTTGACTGTCTACGAATACTCGTTTGGCAGAGGCATCAACATTGGTGACGAAAAAGCACGCCAAATTGGCTTGGAAGGGCAAAAACATGGCGTGGAAATTACCGTTCACGCACCCTATTTCATCAATCTTGCAAACCCATCGGATGAAATGGCGGAAAAATCCTACCAATACGTGCTGAACAGCGCAAAGAAAGCGCAAGCATTCTTGGGGCAAAGGGTAATTTTCCACCCATCCACGGTTGGGAAAATGACACGTGCCGATGCCGTTGCTCTCACAAAAAAGCGCATGGAAATTTTGGCAAGTCTCATTGTGGAAAACAAAATGGACAACATGCTGTTTTGCCCCGAAACAATGGGCAAAATCAACCAAATTGGCGACGTGTTCGAAGTGACGGATTTTTGCAAAGTTGCCGACTTTTTTGTGCCAACAATTGACTTTGGGCACATCAATGCACGCACACTTGGCTCACTCCAAACAGAAGAGGACTACGACGCTCTTGTTGCACACGTCCTCAACAATTTGGGCTATGAGAGAACAAACAAACTGCACATTCATTTTTCAAAAATAGAGTACAGCGCCGGTGGAGAAGTTCGACACCTAACCTTCCAAGACAAGGTTTTTGGTCCCGACTTTTTGCCACTAGCAAAGGTGCTGAAGAAGTACAAACTTCAACCAGTTATCGTTTGCGAATCGGACGGTACACAAGCCGACGATGCAATTGAAATGAAAAAAATCTACGAAAGTATTTTATAGGAGGCTACATGAAAAACACAGACAGGCTTTTTGAACTGTCCAACGTTGATGCCGTGCTTGTGGTAAGCGACAAAAACAGGCGCTACTTCACGGGCTTTGCTTCAACGTTTGGCTACCTAGTTTTGTTGAAAGGCAACAAAAACGTGTTTATTACCGACCCTCGCTACTACGAAATGGCGCAAGTTTTGGTGCAAGATGGTGTGGAAGTTTTGCAAATTGCCAACGGTGCAAGCGCATTTGGCATTGTCAACGACGTGTTGAGTAGTCACAACGTCAAAACTGTTGGCTACGAGGACACGGAACTGACAGTAAGCCAATTTGCCGGCATCAAGGACAAACTTGCATCCTACGAATGCGTTGCCGTTGGACACAACATCGAAATTGTGCGTAGCATCAAAACTGAAGAAGAAATTTCCTTCATCCAAAAGGCGCAAAGCATCACCGACCTTGCTTTTTCCAAGGTGTTGGAAATCATCAAGCCCGGCATGACGGAAATAGATTTGAAAGTAGAGTTGGAGTACTTGCTTGCAAAGAATGGTGCCGACGGTTTGGCTTTTGACACAATCATTGCTTCCGGCGTCAATTCTTCCAAGCCACACGCACACCCAACTTCCAAAGTTATTCAACTTGGCGACCCCGTCACAATGGACTTTGGCGCATCTTTCCAAGGCTACTGTTCCGACATGACACGTACCGTGTTTGTTGGCCAACCGTCGGAAGAAATCAAAAACATCTACAACGTTGTTTTGATGGCGCAAAAAACAGCCATCAACAACTTGCATTGTGGAATGAGTGGCAAAACGTTCGACTCGTTCTGCCGTGAGGTTATCACAGCCAACGGCTACGGCCAATATTTCACACACAGCACAGGCCACAGTTTGGGCATTGACATTCACGAAACGCCCTATGCTTCCTTCCGTTCGGAAGACATTTTGCAAGATGGGCAGTTCATCACGTGCGAACCAGGCATCTATATCCCCGGTTTTGGTGGCGTTCGCATAGAAGATTTACTTTTAGTTCGGAAAGATGAGGTTATTGATTTGACAACTTCCGATAAAAACATTATAATCTTATAGAAGACACATTAGGAGGACTCACTACTATGATTTTGGCAGGCGATTTTAGAAAGGGTGTTACTTTCGTTTACAACAACGGCGTTTACGTTATTGTGGATTTCCAACACGTAAAACCAGGCAAGGGCGCTGCATTTGTACGAACAAAGATCAGAAACGTTCGCACAGGTGCCGTTCGTGAAGAAACATTCAACCCATCCGAAAAATTCGAAAAGGCAACCATCGAAAGCAAAGATATGGAATATCTCTACAGCGATGGCGAATTGTACTACTTCATGGACAACGAAACCTACGAACAAGTTCCACTTGGAAGAGCACAAGTAGAAGATGCATTGATGTTCATGAAAGAAAACATGGTTGCAACAATCAGATTCTACAAAGGCGAAGCATTCTCCGTTGAACCACCAAACTTTGTTGTTTTGCAAATCACAAAGTGCGAACCAGGCGTTCCAGGCAACACAGCAACAAACGCTACAAAACCTGCAACTTTGGAAACAGGCTACGAACTTATGGTTCCCATGTTCATCAACGAAGGCGAATACATTCGCATTGACACTCGCACAGGCGAATACATGGAAAGAGCAAAATAGTTTTTTGCATATATTTTTCGCAAAGCAAAACGGCACCACAATTTGTGGAGCCGTTTTTTTTTGTTTAAGAAAACAGCGGACTATGCAGTGGTTTTCTTAAAAAACAGCTGAAGAAAAACTCTTCCGCTGTAAATATGCAACTAAAAAACCACTGATAAGTTTATTTTATTGAAAAATCTATAGGGTTTTTGATTTTACGAGACATAATTCCAGTTGTTATCCCAAAAGCAAAGTCAATTACGCCCATAACAGCAAGCAGTATAAATGCAGTTTTGACATCCAACCAAAGTGATATAATGCACATTGCAATCGAGGCAAGTGTAAAGATATACCCTAGGATTTCCATTAAGAACGTTTTTTTAGAAACAATACGTTTATCTTTTGAGTATGAAATAATAAAAAATACATTATGTTTCAACTTAAAACACTTTTGTTGGTTATGTATGTATTCATATTTATCCAACGAATAAACATTCAGAAAACCTGCAAAAATAATAATTAACAAATAGAAATAGCACCAGATTAGAACTCCGAGCATATCAGAGTCCAATAAAATTTCCATTTGGGTTAAAGAAAGAGCTAATCCTGCCATAAATTCCGCCTCCTACACCTCCAATTATAAATGGGGGGGGATTAATCTCGCCCATTACTGCTAAAATTGAGTCGTACAGATATATTATTTCTTTTCATCTGAGAACAGATAACCCAATACTCCTGCTATAATTGTACCTAAGAGCAATAAACCGCCGTAAATGAGTACCGAAAAAACATTAATATTGCTCAAAACTGTACTTGGAATAAAATACGACTCTATAATAGCAATCACCAAATACGCCAACACATATAAGTAGTTGAAAATTTGCAATCCAAAAACTATGGGGCTTACAGTACTACTTTTGTCGTATTGCGATTTTAGCACTATTTTCCAAGCTTTAACAACTTTGCAATGTTTACTTTTTAAACAATAATCTAAAGTTATTGCAAAACCACAAGCAAATGGCACAAATAACATTAGAAAAAACAAATAGAATAATATATCCATAAAATCCACCGAATTTAATAAGCAAATCTAAGATACGACATTGCGCTATCTTGCTTGCTTTTCCACCAGTCTATAATTTCACCAAATTGAAATATTGTTGTATCTTTTGAGCAGTCTGCCACGTTCTCACGTGAGATTTGCTCCCCTGTAACTTGTTAGGTTACCACAAATATCATAGCACCATGTTGTGGTTTTGTCAATATCTTCGTGTGGATTGTTCTCTCGAACAAGTCTACCAAGCTTGTCGTACTCGTAGGTTACGTCACCATACTTGGTGATGTTGCCATTTGCATCGTATTCTACGTCTTCCGATGCAACAAGTGTTGCTGTTGTGCCGAACATTGTATACTGCTTGAACTTGGCAACTTGGTTGGTTGTGCCAACGTAATCAATTGGGCATTTGTTTCAATTTTGTGTTCTAGATGCTTGTCCAAGCGAATACACTTTGGTATGAATTGGTTGCAATGTTTGCCGTTGGAAATTGCCAACGTTGTTGGTGGGTTGGACAACCTGTGCGAAATTCGCCTTCGCAACAACAGCCCCGTGCGTGTGAAATGTGGCACAAGGTGGTTTTGGGTGGGTACGGATGGTTTGCAAAGTACGTCCCGTGGTGCCTTGGTGGTTGAAAACGTACATTCGGTGGTTGACAGTGCCTGTCAACACTCGGTTTTTGCCTACGAGGACATGCTTTCGGCGGGTTTTTTCACATTCGACGACGGCGCACGGCTTGGCGTTTGTGGGCAAGCAACTGTTGGCAAGGATGGAAAACTGTTTTTCAAAAGTATTTCTTCCCTATGTTTGCGCATTCCCCACGTTGCAAACTGCATCGACAACAAAACAATGGACAAGTTGTTGCAACACAACGTACTTGTTGTAGGAGCGCCGGGAAGTGGCAAAACAACTTTTTTGCGAACGCTTGCAAGCAAACTTGCCGAGAGTTTCAACGTTTTGGTTGTGGATCAGCGTGGGGAATTGGATTTGGGCAACCTTTGCCATTGCGACGTTTTGAAGTGGACAAGCAAGCACTATGCAATGGACGTTGGCGTTCGCAGTTTGTGCCCCGACTACGTTGTTTTTGATGAACTGCTTCAAGAAGAACATCAAGTTGTGGAAGTTTGCTTGCAAAGTGGTGTTTTTGTTGTTGCAAGCATTCACGGCAAGTCGGCAAAGGATGTAACAAGGCTTGCTTGCCACAAACTTTTCGACAGGTTTGTGGTTTTGCAACAAAATTTTGGCTACCAAGTTTTGGATGGGTGCGGAAATATTCTATGAAATTTGCAATTGTGGCAATGTGCTGTGCCATTGGCTACTGCATTGGGCTGTTCGTTCAAAAGAAAAGCCTTGAACAACTTAAGTTTTTTCAAGCTTGGAACAACTACGTTTTGGCATTGAAAAACAACCTTGGTGGCAAGTGCTTGCCAATGGACTTGTTCAACAAGGAGTTTTGTTGCGATAGCGACAGCGCCGAGTTTTGCAAGATGTTGGAAACGCAACGTGCGCCAAAGTTTCTAGACAGAGCATCGGCTTTGCAATTTCGTGCGCTTGCAACTTTGCACCAAAACAAAAGCAAACAGCAAATGTTGCAACAACTTGAACAAATGCAACCTTTTGTTGGTAATTTGCTGTTAGAAAAGCAAAAACAAAGTTCAAAACAAAAAAGTGTGTACTGCCAAGTGGGATTTTTGTTTGGATTTCTTGTGGGCATGCTGTTTGTGTGATGGAGTGCTATGGATTTGTCTGTAATTTTGAAAATTGCCGTTGTTGGACTTGTGACTGCCATCAGCGGAATGCTTTTGAAAAAGTCCGGCAAGGACGACATTGCAACGGTAGTGTCCATTGCAGGGCTGATTGTTGCAATTGTGTTTGTTGTGGACATGGTTGGGCAACTGTACCAAGTTGTGAGCCAACTGTTTGATGGTGGACTATGACCAAAATTGTGCTTTGCGCACTTGTTTGCGTGTGCGTGTTTGTTGTGGTAAAGCAATTCAAGCCCGAAATGGCAACAGTTGTTGCTGTGGCAAGTGGAGTTGCTTTGACTATCGTTGTGTGCCAGCAGTTGTTCGACGTTGTGTACAGTTTCTACAATCTGTCTTCCTTGGCGGGGGTGGACAGTCAAGCGGTAACTTGCATTGTGAAGGTTGTGGGCATTGGCTACCTTGGCGAATTTACAAACAGCATTTGCGTGGACAGCAACTGCAAATCTATTGGCGAAAAGGTGCTTTTGGCAACAAAATTGGCAATTGTGCTGTGCGCCTTGCCCATAGTAGAAGGGCTGTTTTCTACTTTGTTTGGGGTGCTTGCGTGAAGAAAATAATTTTGATTTTGCTTGTTTTGTTGCTCTTGTGCGCAAACACAACGGCGCTTGCAACCACGGAAGAACAACTAAATGAACAAGTGGAAAACACAATGGAAAACTTGGACTACTCGGATTTGGAGCAAATTGGCGATGAGCATTTGGGAGATTTTTCTCAACTGGTTGAACAAATTTTGAATGGCGATTTTGGCAACGTGGGCAGTTTTGCAAGTTTTTTGCTAGATTTGTTTTGCAAAGAAATTGTTGCCATTTTGCCACAGGCGCTTGCGCTGTTGGTTGTTGTGGTTGTGTGTGGGCTTCTCAAAAAGGGCAACGGATTTGTCAGTTCGGAAACGGACAAAGTGGTGCAATTTGTTGGGCTTGCCGTTGTTGCAACAACGTTGGTTGGGCTTGTTGTCAGTTGCTACCAAAGCGTGCAACAAATGCTTGGCAATTTGCAAGTGCTGTGCGATGCATCTTCGCCTGTTATTCTTGCTTTGGTGGTGGCAAACGGTGGCAACAGCCTGTCTAGTGTGTGCCAGCCGTCAATGGTGTTTTTGTCTTCAACCATTGTGACTTTTTGTAGCCAAATGCTACTGCCAATTTCCCTTGCAGGCATGGTGTTGATTTTTGCCGGCAACATTTCTTCCAACGTGAAAATTGGCAAGTTGCAAAAGTTTGTAAACGACAGTTTGGGGTGGGTGCTTGGCGTTGTGTTCATGGTGTTTTCGGCATTTTCCACCGTGTCGGGCATTTCGGCGTCGGTTGTAGATGGCGTATCCTACCGAACGGCAAAATTTGCAACCAAGAACTACATTCCAATTTTGGGTGGCTACATTTCCGACGGACTGGACGTGGTGGTGGCAAGCGCATCTTTGGTAAAAAATTCCTTGGGGCTTGCAACGTTGGTTGTGCTTGTTGCAATGATGGTCAAGCCACTTTTGCACATAGGGTGCTTGAATTTTGCTTTGCAAGGCGTTTCAGCGCTTGCCGAGTCGCTTGGTAACGACAGTTTTGGCAAGGTGCTTGGCGAAGTTGGCAAAGTGTTGAACTTTTGGATTGCCCTTGTGTGTGCAGTGTGCTTTATGTTTGCAATTGTCACAACAATTGCAATTTGCAGTGCAAACGGTGTGTGATGAAAGAATGGGTTTTGAGTGTGTGTGGTGTAGCGCTTCTGGCGTTCGTTGCGGAAATTGTGTTGCCGGACGGAAGCACCAAAAAGTACTGCAACAGCGTGCTTGCCGTTGTTGTGACGTTTTCCATGTTGTTGCCAATAGTGCGCTTTGTTGGCAAGGATTTTCAAGTGGAAATTGGCGGTGACGGTGGGCTGGTTCAAATGCAATCTAATGCCAAAAACGTGTTGGAGAACAACCTTGAAATGCTACTGGAAAGGCAAGAGTTGCCTGTAGTTGAAGTGCAAATTGACGTTGAAAACAAGGTTGCAACCTTGCATTTTAGTGGCAGTGCAGTGCAAAAACAAATTGAGCAGGCAACAAGCATTGCGTGTGCCTACTTGCCCAACTACAAGGTTCAAATTGTTGAATTTGTGCCAAACAGTGGCTGACAATGCTTGATTTCGCAATATTTTCAACTACTACGACAAACATAGTATACTAAATTGGAGGAAAAATGGCAAATTTTTTGTTTTTGGAAAAGTTGAAACAAAGCAAACACAAGGAAGTTTTTGTGGCAATTGCGTTGGCAATGGTTGTGTTGGTGGTGCTTGCTCTGGGCAATGTGCCAAAGCAAGAGCCATCGTCGGAGGTTGATGCCTACATTGCATCTATGGAAACAAAATTGCAAAAGATTGTTGAAAGTATCGACGGGTGTGGCAAAGCAACTGTTGCCATTTCCTACTCGTCTACCGAAAGCAAAGAGTATGCTTTCGAAAACACAACAAGCACGGAAAGTGGTGTTGTTGTGCAAACTTCAACAATTGTTTTAGTCAACGGTCAACCGCTTGTTCTAAAAAACCTCACGCCCAATATACTAGGAGTAGTGGTAGTGGCAGAAGGCGCAAACAACGCAATTACCAAAATGAAAATAGTTGATGCTGTTGTTACATTGCTAGATGTTGAAACAAACAAAGTTCAAGTTTTTGACCACAAATAAAATGGAGGATATTGTATGTCAAAAGGTAAAAAAATCGCACTTATTGTGTCTATGGTGGCTGTGTTGGTTGTTGCGTCTGTTTTGAACGTGACGTTGCTTGCAACCAAACCAAACGATGACGTTGTTTCCACAGGTAGTTTCTTCGAAACTTCCAGATTAGACCGTCAATCCACAAGAAACTTCGAAATTGCCGAACTCAACGCAATTTTGGAAATGGAAGGGGACGAGTACCAAGAGGCTCGCCAAAACGCCCTTTTGCGCAAGCAACAAATTGTTGATGCAATGGAAACGGAAATGTTGTTGGAAACTTTGCTCAAAGCGCAAGGCTTCGAGGACGTGCTTGTAACTGTCAACGCTACTTCCAGCAACGTCAGCGTTATTGTGGACAAAGATGAATTGACTCGTGAAGACACCGTCAAAATCTACAACATCATTGCCACGGAAACTGCAACTTCCCCCGAATATGTCAAAATACTTTCCGTCTAGTTATTGTATTTTTTCAAATTATGTGCTATAATAACAAAAAGTAGATTATATATAGTGCCAATTTTGGCGTTTTTGCCAACGGCGCTGTGGTGTGACTAGCACAATCTGCAAAAGAATTTGGGAGATACAACTATGAAAGTTATTAACAAACATGATGATGCAGGCAGGCTTGTGTACAGCAGTGAAATCATTCGTGACATCGTTGACTGTGCTTTGAACGAGGTAGAAGGTGTTGTCAAGTTTACCGAAGGTAGCAAACAACAACGTTCTTCCATCAAAATTGAACAAGCTGGCGACGACATTTTTGTTGACGTTTACTGCAAATTCAAGTTCAACGTGGAAGTTAGCGACGTTGCAAGCGCAATTCAAAACAACGTGAAAAACTCCATCGAAAACATGACGGAGTTCAAGGTTTCCGCAGTTAACGTTCACGTTATCGAAGTGGAATTTGAAGATAAGTAGCATTTCACGAAACCCTTTTTTGAAAGGGTTTTTCGTGTTGTAGAGGAGTAGTTATGAGAGGTTACGCAAGAGAAGTTGCCTTTTGCAAAATTTTTGCATATATCATTGCCGAGGATTTGGACGGAGATTTTTCCCAATTCGACAAGGAAAAGTTGACGGACGAAGATTTGCAATTTGCACAAAGCCTTGTAGAAGGCGTTGTTGAACACAAGGCCGAGTTGGACGGCATCATTTCGGAACTTTCCCAATCCTTCAAGTTGGACAGAATTTACCGTCCCGACCTTGCCGCTTTGGAACTTGCATTGTACGAAATGCAACACACCGACACGCCACATCCCGTTGTTATCAACGAAGTTGTTGGCATTGTCAAACGCTATTCTACCGAAAAGAGCGTAAGGTACGTCAATGGCATTTTGGCAGCCTACGAAAGGGGTTTGAAATGATGCTTTTGTACGGCAAAGTTGTTGCCGAAAACATTCAGCAAGAAATTCAACAAAAAGTTCAAAACGGGTTCGACAAAAAACTTTGCACAATTGGCTTTGAACAAGCCGAGTGGTTGCAGTACGTCACAAGTTTGCAAAAAACTTGCCAAAAACACGGCATTTGCTGTGAAAACATCGTTGCAGAAGATGGAATTTTGCCACAAGAATTTTTCCGTTTGGTAGAAGATACTTGCAAAAGGCAGGACGTGCAAGGTGTGATGGTGCAACAACCGTTGCCCAAGCAGTACAAAGATGCAGTCAACTTTGTGGACGTCAACAAGGACGTTGACTGTTTGAACCCATTGTCCGTTGCAAAACTTTACCTTGGCGAAAGTGGGCGTTTGCCTGCCACACCCAAGGCTGTGTTGCAACTTTTGGACTACTACAAAATTGACGTTGCCGGCAAAAACGTAGTTGTTGTTGGCCGTGGAAGGGCTGTTGGCAAGCCACTGGCTTTGATGCTTCTTGCACGCAACGCAACTGTTACTATTTGCCACACAAAAACGCAAAACATTGCCCAAATTTGCAAAAATGCCGACATTATTGTGTCCGCATGCGGAGTTGCAGGGCTAATCACGCAAGACTTTGTCACGGAAAAATCCATTGTTGTGGACGTTGGCTTGAGTTTTGTGGATGGCAAAACTTGTGGCGACGTGGACAAGTCTGTCTACGAGGTTGCATGCGCAGTTTCCCCCGTGCCGGGTGGCGTTGGCCCCATCACAAGAATGGCGCTTTTGCAAAATTTGCTCAAATAGTGTATGATTATTTCCGTTTCTCAACTAAACAACTACATACGTGGACTGTTCGACATGGACAACGTGTTGCAAGACATTTCCATTTGTGGCGAAGTTACCAATTTGAAGCGAGCAAGGGACGGTTGGTATTTTTCCTTGAAGGATCAAGACAGCGCAATTGATTGCTTTTGCTATGCAAACAGCGCCGTGCCCGTTCAAGGCGCAATGTCCGTTGCCGAAGGAACTGTCAACTTTTTTGCAAAAAGTGGGCGAGTGTCCTTCTTTGCAAAGAAACTTACCGTCACCGACAAGTCTGGTCAGGCTTACGAAGCATTTTTGAAGCTAAAAGAAAAGTTGCAAGCCGAAGGTTTGTTCGACGTTGAACGAAAAAAGCCCGTGCCACATTGTTGCACCAAAATTGGCGTTGTCACAAGCGCAACAGGCGCAGTAATTCACGACATTCAAAACGTTGTTTTTCGCAGACAGCCTTTTGCCAACATCTTTTTGTACCCCGTCAAGGTGCAAGGCGTTGGCGCCGATTTTGAAATTGCGCAAGGCGTTTTGTACTTTTCCAACACCGACGTGGACGTTGTTATTGTTGGCCGTGGTGGTGGTTCCAACGAGGATTTGTCGCAATTCAACTCGGAAATTGTTGCAAGGGCAGTTGCATCTTGCACAAAACCCGTTGTTTCGGCAGTTGGGCACGGAGTGGACTTTACCATTTGCGATTTCGTTGCCGACAAACGTGCCGTGACACCGTCGGAAGCAGCCGAGTTTGTCACCATCGACAGCAACTTGGCAAAAACCAAAATTGCCATTTTGCTTGGAAAAATTCATAGCGTTGCGCAAGCAAAAATTCAAGAAAGGTCCGATCTTGCAAAGTACAGTTTGCGACACATTTTTTCCCACGTGGAGCACAAACTTTCCAATGCAAAAAACGGTGTTTTGCAAAACTTGCAACGTTGCCACAATGCAACGCAACAAAAATTGCAAAACAACAAAAGCCGTTTGGACAAAACAACTGCCGTCATTTCGGCATCTAACCCACTTGCCGTGTTGAAGCGTGGCTATTCGGCAGTAACTGTCGACGGCAAGCGAATTTCAACAGTTTCTCAACTAGCCGTTGGGCAAAAAATTTCCGTTGCGTTTTGCGACGGTGTGGCAACTGCCACAGTCAACAGTTTGGAGGAAAAATGAGCCTGGAAAAGAAACTGGCAATGCTAGACAGCCTTGCCGACAAAATAGAAGACAAGGACACTTCCTTGGAAGAAAGTATCAAAATTTTTGAACAAAGTGTAGATTTGGCTACCGAATGCATGAAAATACTTGGCGACTGCAGTGGAAAACTGACGGTGCTTCAAGAAAAAGTCAGGGGGATAACGGATGAAAACAGTTGACACAGCATTTGTAAACGAATTGTTGAAACAAAGTGTTCCAAGCGCATCCAACAAGGCAACAATGGCGTTGGAGTACAGTTTGATGGGTGGTGGAAAGCGCATCCGTCCGTTGCTTTTGCTAAACACAGCCAAAGCAGTTGGCAAACGTCTTTCCAAAAACGCACAAAAACTTGCCGTTGCGTTGGAATGTATTCACACCTATTCGCTCATTCACGACGATTTGCCTTGCATGGACAACGACGACATTCGCCGTGGCAAACGCACTTGCCACATGCAGTATGGCGAAGCATTTGCATTGCTTGCCGGTGATGCATTGCTCAACTTGGCTGTGGAAACGGTTTTCCAAGGTAGTTTCAGCAAAAACTACATTTCCGCATGCCAATTCTTGTTCAAAATGAGTGGTGTGTACGGCATGATTCACGGTCAATGCTTGGATTTGCTTGCTTCCGGCAGAGATTTGCAAGAAGCAAACCAAATTGCTTTGCACAAAACGGGCGATTTGTTCCGTGCTTCCATTGTGTGTGGAGCAATGTGCGCAGGCGCAAACAGCCAAGAAATTGCCATCTTCGATGAAATTGCAACAAAGTTTGGCATTTGCTACCAAGTCATCGACGACTTATTGGACGCTGAAAAGTGCGAGCAATCTTTCCTTGACATCATGTCGGAAAAGGAATGCCGTGCCTACGCCGAAGATTTGACAAACCAAGTCAAGGCGCTTTGCGACAGCCTTCCCTACGATTTGCAATTTATCAAAGAAATTGCCGACAGAAATTTTTCCCGAAAGTTCTAGGCTGGTTGCAATTTGCAAACAACTTTGACAAGAAGGCAACAAAAACCAGCATCAAGATTTCTTGATTGGCAACTATTTTGCAAAAATCATACTTTTTGCTAGTTTCTACTATAATTTAGTAGGTTACAGGTAACATCCGATTTGCTATTTGTTGACAAAGGCAAACAGATGTGCTAAAATAAAATATGGCTATATAGCCAATAATTGAATATAAATTTGGTGGTGCAGTATTCTAGTCAGAAACAGGTGTGTTGAGGGCGGGACTAAAAGACCTTTAAAGAGCATATCGATGAAGTTTCTTGTGCTGGCTTTCGTTGCCCAAACGGGGGCTTGTGCTGGAAGTTAAGAATAGTGGGTAAGACGTAATGGCATATGTTATAATCCCATGTTCGTGGAGACTCTACAGGGTAGTTCAATGTTATGTTAGAACTACTCTCTGAGATTAAACCTGCTATGCGGTGAAATAAAAAAGCTGTGTACAGAGTAGCTTGTTTTGAGTGGGAATTTTGGGAGTAAAGAACGAAATTGTTTTGTTGGCCAACAATCAAGGTCGATTGCTTTACGAAATCAATTCTGCAAAAGAAACTATATACATTTGTTTCTGCAAAGGAAATCTTCTAGACTGCAAGTCAGGCTGGTTGGAGATTATAGTACGGACTTAGTGGCGATTCAGTTAAACGTGTGGCGACACCGTTTATGCAGGATTAAAAGGAAACTGCTTCCTCGGCGACGGGAAGTTCTTGCGTGGGAAACCCTACTGAACCTATGCCGTAAGGTTTATCCGACTGGTCACCACCTTTTTTATTTTCAAAATTATTAGGAGAACTATGAAAAACACAGATTCGCCTGTTCCGATAGGCAAAGATGAAACTTCCGAACAAAAACTTCAAAACGTGCACAACGACAAGAAGAAGGAAAAGAACGACAAAAAGAAAAAGAAATTCAATTCTTGGCCTTTGAAGGCGCTTGCAATTTCTTTTGTGCTTTCCTTTGCTGTGAACACTGCGTCCGAATTGGTGTTGACTGGCGCTCAACTTTGGTTGGCAATTGTGCTGACTCTTGTTATTTTGGCAGTTGGCGCAATTTTCGACATTGTTGGCACGGCATCGACTTCTTCCGACATTCAACCATTTTTGGCAATGGCGTCCAGAAAGGTGAAGGGCGCAAAAACTGCTGTAAAACTTTCCAAAAACAGCAACATTGTGTCTTCTGTTTGTTGCGACATCATTGGCGACGTTTGTGGAGTTGTTTCAGGTGTTTGCGCTGCAACAATTGCATCGTCGGTTGTGAGTAGTGCAAGTTTCATCGTCAACGTTTTAATTTACGCATTGATTGCAACTGCAACCATCACTTTGAAAGCGGCGGGCAAGTCCTATGCAGTCAAAAATGCCAACGACATCACCTTTTTCTTTGCCAAAATTTTGAGTATATTTGTAAAAGAAGGATAATTGTGCTAAAAGACATCAATTCCATACAAGATTTGAAAAAACTTTCCGTCGACCAACTGCCGGAATTGTGCAGTGAAATCAGACAA
Source organism: Clostridia bacterium (assembly GCA_017500855.1). Classification (GTDB taxonomy): domain Bacteria; phylum Bacillota; class Clostridia; order Christensenellales; family CAG-314; genus Fimimonas. Next base: position 73,477 of record JAFVYC010000024.1, read on the forward strand.
AAGTTAATTGATGAAGTGGCTGTGAGTGGTGGACACCTTGCCAGCAACCTTGGCGTTGTTGAACTTACAGTTGCCCTTCACTATGTCTTCGACGAAAGTGACAAAATTGTGTGGGATGTTGGACATCAAAGCTACGTTCACAAAATTCTCACCGGAAGAAGTGAGAATTTTTCTACTTTACGGCAAAAAGACGGCATTTCCGGATTTCCCGATTGCGCCGAAAGCGCAACGGACACTTTCAACGTTGGGCACGCAGGCACTTCTCTTTCCGCTGCTTTGGGGCTTGCTCACGCAAGGGACATCAATGGGGAAAGTGGCAAAATAGTTGCTGTTGTTGGCGACGGAAGCATGACTTGTGGAATGATCTACGAGGCTCTCAACAACGTTGGTCAAACCAAAAATCTCATCATCGTGCTCAACGACAACAACATGTCCATCAGCGACAACGTCGGTTCGGTGCGCAAAAACATGTCCAAACTGCGTGTGGGCAAGTACGACAAAAACAAGGAAAAATTCCGAAAGTTCTTGGAGGCAATTCCACTTGTTGGCAAGCCTTTGAGCAGGGCAATGCAAAACCTCATCAAACGCCGAAAACTTTCTTTCAGCAGGGTTGGCTACTTCGACAATTTCAACCTCAAGTACATTGGAATTATCGATGGCAACAACCTCAAAAGTTTGGTGTACTATCTTTCCAAAATCAAAGAAAACGTAACACGCCCCACCCTTTTGCACATTGCAACGAGAAAAGGCAAGGGCTTTGACAAAGCCGAACAAAATCCCGAGAAGTACCACGGAGTGCCAAGGGGAGGCTTTGACACACCCGTTCAACTTGGCTTGGTGGAAAGCAAAACTGTTGTGTCGCAAACACTTGCAAAACTTGGGCAAAACAACCAAGAACTTGCCTTCGTTTGCGCAGCAATGAGCAATGCCGTTGGGTTTGAAGAGTGCAAGCAACTTTTCCCAACAAGGTTTTTCGACGTTGGCATTGCCGAGGAACATGCCGTGACGTTTTCCGCAGGGCTTGCAAAGGGTGGAATGCACCCGTTTGTTGGCATCTATTCAACGTTCCTGCAACGCAGTTTCGACCAAATTTTGCACGACGTTGCTTTGCAAAACTTGCCTGTGACTTTCCTTTTGGACAGGGCAGGTTTCGTTGGGGACGATGGCAAAACGCACCAAGGATTGTTCGACTTGTCCTACCTTTCGGCAATCCCCAATTTGCAAATTTGGACGCCTTCGTCGGCAGTTCAGTTGCAACAAATGATTGAGCAAGCATCAGCAACAAATTCCCCCGTTGCTTTGCGCTACGGCAGGTTTTTGTTGGAGGACAACACACTTCGTTCAACCAAAAATTGGCAGGTCGTAAAGCAAAACAAGCGTGCAAAAATCGTTGTTCTTGCGGTCGGCGCAAACATGCTTCAAAATGCGTTGGCATTGCAACGTGACGACGTGGAAGTCGTTTGCGTAACTTCGGTAAAACCGTTGGACGAAACTTACCTTGCAAGTTTGAACAGACATCAAGTCGTTGTGACGTTGGAAGAAAACGTTTTGCAAGGCGGTTTTGGTCAAGCAGTGGCAACCTACTCAAACAAACATCAAAAATTTGCAGTACACACTTTGGGCGTGGACGACACGTTTGTTGAACACGCATCAATTCAACAACAAATCCAACAAAACAAACTAGACACCCAGTCGCTACGAGCGCTTGTTGAACAAATCTTGGGCGAGTAGTGGCAAAGTGAAGGGAGCATGGCTATGTCGAGAAAATTGCGACAAACCAAAATTTTGGAAATTATATCTAATAACGAAGTGGAAACGCAAGAAGAACTTGTGAACCAACTTCGCAACAACGGTTTTGAAGCAACGCAAGCCACCGTTTCCCGAGATATCAAGGAACTTGGCCTTGTGAAAACGCTTGCCAAAAACGGCAAGTACAAGTACGTGACAAAACACAAAGTGGACGTTGGCATCACGGGCAAAATGCTCAATCTTGTCAAGGACACCGTTGTTGGAATTGTCACAGCCAACAATTTGATTGTTGTCAAAACGTTGGAAGACAGCGCATCGGCAGTTGCAAGGCAATTGGAAAACCTTGCCATAGAAGGCGTTGTTGGTGTGCTTGCCGACAAAAGCACCGTGCTTGTTGTAACACAAGATTTTCAAAAGGCAGAATTCGTTGCCGAAAGTTTGAGGCGCATTCTTTGCTGAGAGGTACATTATGATAAGAAACCTAGCAATAAACAACATAGCGCTTATTGATTCGTTGGAAATGGACTTCAACGAAGGCTTGACCGTGCTTTCCGGCGAAACTGGTAGTGGCAAATCTATCATAATTGACTCGTTGGCATTCGTTCTTGGCGACCGTGCTGACAAAACTCTTATCAAACACGGCAAGGACAGCGCAAGTGTTTCGGCGTTGTTCGATATCGAAAACAACGATGCCGTTTGCCAAAAGTTGCAAGAATACGGCTTTGAACCGTCCGAACAACTGCTTGTCAGCAGAAAAATGACAATGCAAGGCAAAAACGAAATTCGCATTCAAGGCAAAATTTCCACAAGCGCAATTTTGAAGGATATTTGTGGCGAATTGGTGGACATTTTTGGTCAGGGCGAACACCTTGCTTTGCTCAAAGAGAAAAACCAACTTTCCGTTTTGGATGGTTTTTGCAAGTTTGGTGGTGTGGATGAACAACTTGTCACCTTGCATCACCAACTCGGTGCAGTCAACAAGCAACTGTTGGCTTTTGGTGGCTCGGATGCCGAACGTCAACGCACGTTTGACATTTTGTCCTTCCAAATTGAAGAGATTTCCTCGGCAAATCTCAGCGTGGAAGAGGAAGAACAACTGGTTGCAACGCACAAGCGAATGGTCAACATAGAAAAAATTGCAACGGCAGTTGGCATTGCTGTGGAAAGTTTGAACGGCGAAGATGGTGCAATTTCCTCAATCAGCCGTGCTGACAAGTGCTTGCAAGACGTTTCTCACTACGAAGAAAGCGCAAATCAACTGTCTGGTAGGTTGGAATCGGCAAGGTTGGAAATTGAAGACGTTGCTTCCACATTGGAAGACATTTTGTCGCAAACGGAGTTTTCCCCCTACGAAGTGGACAAGCTTCAAGAAAGGCTGGACAAAATTCGCACGCTAAAACGCAAGTACGGTGGTTCCGTTGAAGAAACGTTGAAGTTCTTGAAAAATGCCGAAGAGCAGTTTGAAACTTTGCAAAATGCAACGGAAATTATAGAGCAACTTTCCAAACAAAAGCAAAAAGTGCTTGAACAAATGTACGTTCTTGCGCAACAAAAAAGCCAAATTCGGCATCAAGCATCCGTTGCTCTTGCAAAAGCAATCACAAGCGAATTGGACGACCTTGGAATGCGTGGCACGCAATTCAACGTGCAATTCAACGAACAACCCATGTTCGAGCAGTACTGCAAAAACCCACTTGCCGATGGCTACGACGTTGTTGCATTCTTGATGTCCGCAAACCCGGGCGAGCCACTCAAACCGCTTTCCAAGGTTATTTCCGGTGGTGAAATGTCTAGGTTTATGCTTGCTGTAAAAAACATCACTGCAAGAATAGAGCGCATTCCAACAATGGTGTTCGACGAAATCGACACAGGCATTTCCGGGGCGATGGCTCAAAAAGTTGCTGTGAAGTTGGCAAAAATTGCCAGCGACAAAACCGTTGGCTATCAAAGCATTGTAATCACGCACTTGCCACAAATTGTTGCAATGGCGGACAACAACTTGTTCATTGAAAAGATCACCGAGGACGGCAAAACGCACACAACCGTTTCCGTGTTGGATTTCGACGGACAGGTTGCCGAAGTTTCCCGATTGATGGGTGGTGTGGGCGAGCATTCGTTGCAAAGCGCAACCGACCTGATTGCTTGGTGCAACCAAACAAAACAAAACTTCTAAACATTTCTTGGGCTTCCCTGTGGAGCCCATTTTTTTTGCAAAACCAAGCGATTTTGCCAAAAATCACTGTTTTGTATTATACTATCACACACATAGTACCGTATTTATACCGTATATATCAGCAATTTTTGCAAAAACTAGTGGTAATGGCTACAGAGGTTAGAATGAACAAAAAGAATTTGTTTGCAATTGTGTGCGCAGTTTTGGCGCTGTTTTTGGCTTGCGGTAGTGTGTTTTGCTTGGCAAACTGCAATTTGGTTTTGCCTTGCGTGCAATCTGGCAACGGATGTGAAGTTGCAAATGACAATGCATTTGTGCAAGCAAACGGCAAGACGGCACAAGTTGAAGAAGTGTACTTGGGTGGATATCCATTGGGAATTTCCATCGATGGCGAAGGTGTGATGGTCATTGGTCTAAACGAGTTTGTTGATGAAAACGGCAAACTTGTTTGCCCTGCGCAAAAGTGCGGAGTGCAAATCAACGACGTAATTTTGCAACTGGACGGGCGCAAAATCTACAGTTCCAACAAAGTGATGGAAATTGTTGGTTACTGCCAAGGCAGGGCGCTTGACCTTGTTGTGTTGCGGGATGGCAAAAAGGTCAACTTGCAAATTCAACCACACAAAGATTTGGCAAACGGACAATTTAGGCTTGGGCTTTGGACGAGAGATGCGTCTAGCGGTGTTGGCACCTTGACGTACGTCAAAAAGAACTTGTGTTTTGGTAGTCTTGGCCACCCAATTTGCACAAACCAAGGGCAAGTTGTTTCTTGCAAAAACGGTGGAGTTTATCATTGCGACATTTCCAGCATCAAGCGTGGCGAAAAGGGTTCGGCAGGGGAGTTGCGTGGCAATCTTGCATTCGACAACAGGCTTGGCAACATCTACGCCAACAACAAATTTGGCGTGTTTGGCACTTTCAATTGTTTGCCAAACTTTTGCAAAAACACAATTTCCGTTGCCAACACCAACGAAGTGCGCATTGGTAGCGCGCAAATCTACTGCTGTTTGGAAGGTAACCAACGCAATGCCTACGACGTGGAGATTGTCAAAGCAAACTTTCAATCTACTGCCGACGACAAGGGGCTTGTGTTGCTTGTTACCGACAAAGAGTTGTTGGAAAAAACTGGTGGAATCGTGCAAGGAATGAGTGGTAGCCCTATCGTGCAAAATGGCAAACTTGTTGGCGCTGTCACACACGTTTTTGTCAACGATCCCACACGTGGCTATGGAATCTATGCAAAATGGATGTTAGAAAACTAGAAATTTTTGCAATTGCACACACTAGACAAAGGCCTTTTGGCTGTAATTTATGTGCAACAAACCATGCAACAAGCACTTTCTGCAAGCGACAATAGCGTTGTTGAACAATAATTATCATGCTTTTTTTAGTTCTTTCAATGATGCGTCTAGTTGTGTTATAACCAACCAAACGTTGTAAATTTGAAAATAGTCAATTTGTTGCATAAAATTTGCTTTTGGCGCATACACAAAAGTATGCGCTTTTTCAACGACTTGGTTCATACTTGGCAAGACACCATGTTTTGCTTGCAACGCAACGGAAAAAGAACTTTAATCAACGTGCTGTTGTGGGTTGCGTTTGTTGTGTTGGGCATTGTTGTGTGTGTCAACAGCCGTGGATCGTGGTGGTATTGCAACCGTTTTGATTACTGTCACTCAATTGTTCACGGTGGTTTTGGCAAAATTTTTGCAATCTTTTTTGCCGATTTGTTGCTTTGTTGCATTTTGGTTGTTGTGGTTGCCTTGGAAAGCAAATGGGTTGTGTACCTGTTGGAATGTGTGCTTTGTTTCTACTTTGGTGCAAACGTTTTTGTGTGCGTTGCAGAGTTTTCGTTGCTGGGAATTTTGTTCCTGGTGGTGTACTTTGTCACAACAATTTTGGGCATGCTGTTGATGGCTTGCATTGCCAAGCAAAACCAATGGTATTTTTGCAAAAAACTGTTTGACGACTGCAAACAACTTGTTTTGACAACTTTTGTGCTGTTTTTGCTACAATTTGTCGGTTTATTTTTGTTTTTGGGTGTAATAACTGCGTTAATTTGATTGAAAAAAACAAAAATGTTTGCTATAATACTTGTGAGAGGTAAATATGAGAGCATTTATTCTTGTTATTGATGGTTTTGGAATCGGCGCAATGCCCGATTGCAAAAAGTACAACGATTTTGGCGCAAACACATTGAAAAACGTTCGCTATGCCTACGACCTCAATTTGCCCTACATGGCAGACATGGGATTGTACAACATCGACGGGACCTACAACGACGACAGAATGCCAATTGGTGCGTATGCAAGGCTAGAGGAACTTTCCAAGGGAAAGGACACAACCGTTGGCCACTGGGAAATGGCAGGTGTCATCACAACCGAACCATTGCCAACCTTCCCACAAGGCTTCCCCAAGGAATTCGTTTCCAAGTTGGAAAAGGAAATTGGTAGCAAAGTTTTGTGCAACAAGCCCTACAGTGGCACGGAAGTCATCAAAGACTACGGCGAAGAACATCTCAAAACCGGTCACCCAATTTTGTACACGTCTGCCGACAGCGTTTTGCAAATTGCCGTTCACATGGACAAGTATTCCATTGAAGAATTGTACGAAATGTGCGAAAAAGCACGCAAACTTTGCACCGGCAAGTTCGGTGTTGGCCGTGTTATTGCTCGCCCATTTGCAGGACAGTATCCCTTTGTTCGCACTGCTGAACGCAAGGACTATTCCCTTGACCCAACAGGCAGAACTTTGTTGGAAGAAGTGAAGGATGCAGGTTTGCAAAGTGTTGCAGTTGGCAAAATTGAGTACATTTTCAACGGAAAAGGCATCACACGCAGTATCCATACGGAAAATAACCTTGACGGTTTGGAAAAAACAATTGAAATTGCCAAGGAAAAATTTGACGGACTTGTGTTTGTCAACTTGGTAGACACCGACATGAAGTTTGGCCATCGCCGAGACGTTTTCGGCTACGCTCAAGCGCTTGAAGAAATTGACAAAAAGGTTGGCGAACTTGTGGAATTGCTTGAACCGGACGACGTTTTGTACATCACAGGCGACCACGGTTGCGACCCAACACACAAAGCGCACACCGACCACACTCGTGAGTACACACCTTTGCTTGTGTACGGTTGCGACGTTGTTCCCACAAACTTGGGCACAATCAAGGGCTTCGACGTTGTTGCCGACACAATTTTGGAACAACTAGACATTCGTTCCGCACCCAAATCCGTTTGGGAAAAAATCACAAGATAACACACAAAGATGTTTGGAAGTTTCCAAGCATCTTTTTTTTGTTGCAAGTTGCAACTTGCTTGGTATTTTTGCATACAATTTGCCACGTTGCAAATACTACCTCTAGGAGAGGTGTCTATGAAAAAATACTTTTTGATATTGTTTGCTCTTGCACTATGTTTGGCAACGGTTCTGCGTTCTGCAACAACTTGCAAAGCAAGTGAAATGGTCACAGCCAAGGAAGGCCTTGTGATGTCGGAGTTTGGCGATGTTTTGTACCAAAAGAACGCCACGGAAAAACGTCCAATTGCCAGCATGACAAAAATAATGACGTTGCTGTGTGTGTACGATGCAATAGAAAACGGCAAAGTTTCGCTAGACGACAACGTGGTGGTTAGCAAACGTGCTTCCGACATGGGTGGTTCGCAAGTGTTTTTGGAAACAAACGCCACCTATAAGTTAGAAAATCTTGTCAAATCGGTTGTTATTTGTTCGGCAAACGACAGTTGCGTTGCCCTTGCCGAGCATATTTGTGGCAGTGTGGAAAATTTTGTCGATCAAATGAACCAAACTGCAAACAAATTGAACCTTGTGGCAACGCATTTCGAAAATTGCACGGGGCTTCCTCACATCAGTCAATTTTCCTGCGCATTGGATGTGGCAACGATGTTTAGGCAACTGATCAAATATCCACATTACTTCAAGTGCGCAAACATCTGGATGGAAGACTTTCAACATCCTCAAGGCAGGGTGACGGGTATGACCAACACAAACAAACTCGTGCGTTTCTACGACGGTTGTGACGGAGGCAAAACAGGCTACACAAGCGAAGCAATGCACTGTTTGTGCGCAACGGCAAAGCGTGGCGACACACGTGTGATTGCCGTGGTTGTTGGCGCTGAGGACAGCAAAACAAGGTTTGCCGAAGTTTCGGCATTGTTCAACTACGCTTTTGCCAACTATCACACAAAATGCTACCTAAAAGCAGGGGAAGTGGCAACAAACTTGCAAGTTTCCTACGGCAAACAAAAGGAAATTCCACTTGCAGTTGACAAGGATTTGTGTTTGTTCCAAAGCAAACAGCACAGCGCTTCGGCAAACGTTCGCTACGTTTTGCAAAGTGGTGTTGTTGCGCCAATCAAGGCCGGCGACGTTTTGGGCACTGCAAACCTTGTTGACGACAACGGAAAAGTGCTAGAGAGCGCAAATCTTGTTGCAACAAAAGGCGTGGAACGCATTTCCTACTGGGAAAACGTAAAGCGAATTGTTGCAAACGGCTAGAAGTGGTTGGGCAAACGCCCAGCCATTTTAGTTTGGGTTTCGATTGCCTTGCTAGAATGTGCCAAAAGGAGTTTTTTACCAAATACCTTGCAATTGCTTTTTTGCGTGAGCAAGTGATGGCAATGGCACTGTTTTTTCGCACAATTTGCAATAAACATTGCCATACTTTTGTTGTTTTGTTGACTTTGCGTTGCTTTTTTGGTAAAATATTTGTACTATGTATATTTTGGAACTTTTTTTGATTGACGGAGCCCCCAGTAGGGAAGGCTTGCTCAACGTTATTGCTTTTTGCGTGGCGCTTTTGGTGGCATTGGTGCTTCACGAAGTTGCCCACGGTTTTGTTGCTATGTTGAACGGTGACAAAACTGCAAAATATTTGGGAAGATTGTCGTTGAACCCTGCCAAACACTTCGATTGGCGTGGTTTGCTGATGATGCTCATTTGCGGTTTCGGCTGGGCAAAACCTGTACCTGTCAACCCACACAACTACAAAAATTTGAAAGTTGGCAGTGTGACCGTTGCGCTTGCAGGCGTGGCGACAAACTTGTTGCTTGCTTTTGTGGCGTCCTTTTTCTACGTGTGGTTGCAAAGCGCAATTCCGTCGATGGATTTTTCCAACGAAGTGTTGTACTACACGGTGTACTTGTTGAACGTAACTTTGCAATTTATCATCCAACTCAACATCAATTTTGCATTGTTCAACTTGTTGCCTTTGTACCCACTTGACGGCTACCGTTTGCTAAGTTCCTTCATGAACGAAAACAACAAGTTTTTGACAGCCATTCGCAAGTACAGTTTCTACATTGTCATTGCGCTTGTGGCGTTGAATTTGGTGCCCTACTTGAAAACTTTCTCCCCTTTGTATTGGTACATTGGCAAGTTTGGTGGTGCAATTGTTGAGGCGTTTTTGAATTTCTGGAGGTTATTCTTTTGATTGAGAACTACGAACAACAGTATATCTTTGACGAAGAGGACACCAACGCCCTGCAGTTGAACTTGGACAACTACTCCGGCCCGTTGGATTTGTTGTTGGATTTGGTCAAGGAAAACAAAATTGAAATCAAGGACATTTTTGTGTCGCAAGTTACCGAACAATTCTTGCAGTACATGTCGGAGTTTTCCAAACTGGACGTGGACAAGGCAAGTGAGTACATGGAAATGGCAGCAAGGCTGTTGGAAATCAAATCCAGAGCGCTGTTGCCCGTTTTGGAAGCCGTTGCCGACGAGGACGACCCCAAAAAGGTACTTATTCGCCAATTGGAAGAGTACAAGCTTTTCAAGGAAGTTGTTTCGGAACTCAAGGGGCAACAAAACGTCGACAGGTTCTACCGTGAACCGGACAAAAGCGTTGGCAAGGAAGTTTCCGTGTTGAAGGAAAATTTGAGCGTGGAAGGCTTTATGCAAGCGTTTGGCAAGTTTTTGCTCAAAATGCAAGCACGTGCCAACGTGGAAAACGTTGCTCGCACAATGGTCAAGGAAAACTTTTCCGTGCCACAAAAAGTGAGATATTTGCAGGAAATTCTTCAAACGGAACAAAGTTTCAACTTTTCGGAACTTTTCAACGAAAGCACAAGCAAAAACGAACTTATCACAACTTTCATTGCTGTGTTGGAGTTGTTGAAGTTGCAGTACATTTTTGTAAAACAAAAGGGGCTTTTCGAAGATTTTATCATTGAAAAAAGGCCCGATGCACAAGATCTACAAGTAAATTTGGAAGGCGAATATGAACAAACTGAGTAACATCATTCAATCCATACTTTTTGTTTCCGGCAAAGCCGTGGAAGTTTCCTTCATCATGGAAAAGTTGGAAGTTTCCAAAAAGGAAATCAACCAAGCAATCAAGGAATTGCAACAACACTACAGCGGAGAATGCGGAATTCATTTGCTGAGTTTCAACGGTAAATTGCAATTTGCAAGCAACAGCGACTACGTTAAGGAAGTGGAAGCAGTGCTCAACCCCATCAAGGAAAAGGAGTTGACCAACGCCATGTTGGAAACACTTGCTATCATTGCCTACAAGCAACCAATCACAAGGTTGGAAGTGGAGGAAATCCGTGGTGTAGACTGTACATACTCCGTGCAAAACTTGACCAAGCTTGGTATGATCGACGTTGTTGGCAGAAAGGAAACAATTGGCAAACCGTTGCTCTACGGCACGACGGACGAATTTTTGAAGCGCTTCTCTATTGAGGAAGTTTCCGATTTGCCCGACTACGAAACTTTGCTTAGCCAACTTCACGACCTTTCCACAGCAACAACAACAGTGGTGGAAAAACCAATGTTCGACGCCGTTGGCGAAGTGCCCGACTTCTTGGTGGGCGAAAAAGTAGAAGTTGTAGAGTAAAAATTACCTACTATTTCTAACATAGTATACTAAAAAACAAGGAAATTTGCGCATGTTGTGGCAAATTTCCTTTATTTTTGCTGTATTAAGGTGTATAAAAAATGTTGTAGAATAACAAAAAGAGCAACGCTATTGCTACTGCTCTTCGTAAAGTTCCTTCAGTTTTTGAATGATTTTGTTTTCTATTCTGGAAATTTGCACTTGGGAAACACCCATTCTTTTGGCAATTTCCCCTTGAGTCAAGTCCTTGTAGTAGCGAAGATAGGTTATTGCTTGTTCCCTTGGTGTAAGTTTGGAAATGATGTCTTTTAGCACAAGTTTTTCCATCATTTTTTCGTTGTCGTCGGTGGCAATTCTGTCAATCAATTGCAAGGGCTTGCCGTCGCTGTCGTTTGTAGATTCGTACAGCGAAATTGGCATTTGCGCCGATTCCATTGCAAAAACAACGTCGGCAACGTCCATTTTGAAGTGATTTGCAATGTCGTTGACGGTGGGGTCGGTTGCGCTTTGTTTTTTGAATTCTTCCACATAGCGGTTGATTTTGGCGGAAAGCGTTTTGAGCGAGCGAGAAACCTTCAAATAGCCGTCGTCACGCATGTGCCGTTTTATTTCCCCAAGGATCATTGGCACGGCGTAGGTGGAGAATTTCACTCCAAATTCCAATTGGAAGTTTTTGATGGCTTTGAGTAGCCCAATTGAAGCAATTTGAAACAAATCGTCGTACTCCACGTGTTTGCCAAGGTAGCGCTTGACCATGCTTTTGAGCAATGGTGTGTTTTCGGCAATTAGCGTTGCAGTTGCCTGATTGTCGCCTTCTTGTGAAAGTTTGATCAAGCGCATGGTTTCTTCGTGACTTATCATTCTAGTTCTCCAAACTGATGGTTTTATGTAGTGTCACTTTTGTTTGGCCGTCGCCACTTTCCACCTTGACGTCGTCGCAAAAAGCCTGCATCACGGTGAAGCCCATGCCCGACCTGTCGCCCGTTGTGCAAGTGGAGTAGAATGGCTGAATTGCTTGCTCAACGTTTTCGATGCCCTTGCCAAAATCGACAATTTGCACGGTTATGGCGTTTGGGTGCAGTTGACAGCAAACTACAATTTCCCCCTTTTGTTGGGAATTGTAGGCATGCACAATGCAGTTTGTAACGGCTTCGGAAACAGCCGTTTTCAAGTCGTCCAATTCTTCTAGCGTTGGGTTCAGTTGGCTAAAAAATGCGCCAACTGCGCTTCTTGCAAAACTTTCGTTTTGCGATTTTGCCCAAAAAGTCAGTTCCAGATAGTTTGTTGTTTGCAACATTTTGTTCTCCTTATTTGTTAACTTTGGGAATGATTTCGTACAAGCCGGAAATTTTGAATATTTTGTCGATGGTGGCGGTGGGGTTTTTTACAAACAGTTGCTTGCCAAGTTTTTTGAGCAGTTTGTAGCGCCCAATAACAACGCCAATGCCGGTGGAATCCATGAAGGCAAGTTGCGTCAAGTCCAAAACTACTTTGCCAAAACGGTTGTGTGTTAGTTGGTTGTCCAAATGCACCTTGGCAAATTCCGCAGTGCTTTCGTCCAGTTCGCCACGCATTCTAATTTCCAAAACGTCGTTGATTATGCTACTTGAGATTTCCATAGGTGACCTCCAAGTAACATTGTATACCATTGGGTTTTGTTGTGCTGATTTGTTTTGTAGAAGGGTGTTTTGTTTTGTCGAAAATTTTCCGAAAAAAATTCTAAAAAATGTTGTAAAATTTGTTGACATATTTACGAAAGTATTGTAGAATAAACAGGCTGATGTTGACATCATCGGGGTGTAGCGCAGTTGGTAGCGCACGTGGTTTGGGACCATGGGGTCGGGAGTTCGAGTCTCTTCACTCCGACCAGTATGTTGGCTTGGGTTTGGGCCTTTAGCTCAGTTGGTCAGAGCGGTCGGCTCATAACCGATTGGTCCGGGGTTCAAGTCCCTGAAGGCCCACCAATGCAAATATAACATCGCAAAACTTTATGGCCCGGTAGTACAGATGGTTAGTACGCCAGCCTGTCACGCTGGAGGTCGAGG